>JBCDBO010000006.1:0-95932 GCA_039183535.1 Pseudomonadota bacterium
AATTTTGCCGGCTAACGTATGGCGTGAAATTCCCGATGTTCGAGAAAGTCACCGTGAAAGAACAAGCCGCGCATCCGTTTTACGCCGCGCTGGCCGCGCAAGCCGGCACGTTCCCGACTTGGAACTTCCATAAGTATTTAATCGGGCGAGATGGCAAATTGATTCGCGAATTCTCGCCCCGAACGCAACCGTACGCCGACGACCTAGTTGCGGCTATCGAGGATGCGCTCGACCAGGGCTAAGTGCGTCGCTTGGATTGTCGGCTAGCGCTGGCTGCTGGCCGACAAGCCACGTATCGATACACGTCATCAGTGCCGGCAGTCGATACGGCTTGGCAAGTTGATCATCGATACCGGCCACCCGAAAGCGTTCTGCATCGGCCGCCATCGCATACGCCGTCAACGCGACGATGGGTGTGCGTCGCCGGGAATCGGCGGCCTCGCGCCGGCGAATCTCCTCGGTCGCGGCAACGCCATCCATTACCGGCATAGCAATGTCCATCAGAACCAGGTCAAAGTCTTGTGCGGCCCACGCATCGACGGCTTCGGCACCATTGGTGACGTAGGTCACGGCGAACCGATCCTCCGGTAAGAATCGCTTCAGGAATGAACGGTTGACCGGATTGTCCTCAGCGACTAGCAAGCGTGAGTTTCGCTCGGTTGGAGCGCTAACCCTATCTGCGGACGTCTCCGCCTCAGAATCAACATCGCTAACCAGTGCAACCGAGTTAGGTAACGACAGCTCCAGCAACATCTCTAGCGTGTCTAACAACTCACGCCGCTGCACGGGCAACAACAAGTGCCGACACGCGCGCAGCGATTGGCAGCGAATCAGTTCGGCTGACGTCATTTCATCGCCGACAATCAATAACGGAATTCGCTCCCCGTACGGACAGGCACGAATGGCTTCCGCGAGACGGGTAGCGTAGCGCTCGCCGTGCGACTCCATCAAAACGATAATGTCGGGAAGCTCATTCGCCGATCGCAAACGATCCAATAGACTGTCGGGGTTTGGGACAGAAACCACCGACGCGGCAAAATCGGACCATTTGACCGTTTCGGACTCTCCGGCTGGCGGCGACGCCGCCAGCCAGATACGCGCCGGCACCGGCTCTATGGGCTGCTGTTCCTCCATCGCAATCAGCAACGGCACGGTAACGCGAAACTCGCTGCCATAACCCGGTTCTGATATCAGATCGATCGAGCCTCCCATTTTCGCAACGACGCCGTTGGCAATGGCAAGGCCAAGTCCGACACCCTCGTGACGAGCACCATTTGTTTGCACGAAGGGTTCGAAAATCCGAACCTGTTCCGCTTCCTCAATACCAGCACCGGTATCGATAACCGCCATTTGGACGATGGCATGCTCGCCGTCGATAACGTGCGACAGCTCGATACTTACGACACCATAGTCAGTGAATTTAATCGCATTACTGACTAAATTCGTTAGCACCTGAGCTATTCGCATCGGATCGCCGAGCAATGTTCCAGGTAATGTTGGATCGGATCGTAAACGCAGAACGAGCGACTTGTTCCGTGCCGCGCCGCACTGTAAATGCACAATGGTTTCAGCCACGGAGCGCAAGCTAAATGGCTTGTTAACGAGACCTACCCCACGAGACTGCAACGTAGAGACGTCGAGTATTTCGTCGATGACAGCGAGTAACGCCTCGCCAGACGATTGCATACTGCGGATCAGCTGCCGGCGCTCCGGCGACGTCGCATTACTTTCTAGCATCATTGCAATGTGCAACATCCCCGCCAGCGGCGCCCGCAACTCATGGCTGACACTGGCGAGGAATCGCGCCTTGGCCGCATCTGCCGCTTGCGCTTCGCTGCGGGCGTCGCGTAAGCGTGCAACGAGCTTGCGCGTTTCCGCAACGAAAACACCGGCACCGAAAGCCGTCAATACAACGCTCGCATTGAGCCCAATCAGGAACAGAAACGATAACTCGCCGATGGTCATCGTCGTGTCGGCATTACCACCGATTTGGTCGCGTACAACATACAAACCACACAGTGCGATGACGCTCGCAGCGGCCATCCAGACACCGAACCGAACGCCAAATAACAAGGTTGTCGACATGACGATAGGAACGTAAAGCATCGCTTTGATTGAGATCAGGCCGTCCAACCGCAACGCGAGGATCGTTAGCGCGACAAAGCACCCCACCAGTACGACCTGTGCGACTCTAATGGGCTTAAACCACTTCTCGGTCGCAATCGGCATTAGGATCAATGCGAATGAGATGACCAGCTGAACGCTGCCCTGCGCCGGGTTTTCAAGGATATTCTTGTCGTAGAACAACAGCGTAAGAACGCTGCCAAGAAACCCGGCAGAGACACAAAAAATACTAAGGCCGCGATGCGTGGCGGTATCTCCGAGCGTCGCGCCGGCGGTTCTGCCGAGTGACTGGGTAGGCCAGTACGCTCGCTTTAGAAAAGCACCAAATGTCGTACGACTCGGCTGCTGTGTTTGCGACGGCAAGTTAGACTGAATCGATGACTCGGTAGCAGACGGCGGCAACGGTCGGCACCTCAGCTGATTGTGTTTCCCCAGCCGTCGACGTTCCGTGTTTTCGGCACACACCACGGCAGACAAACGTAGCACTGCACTGTTCCCCTGGCAGCAAGCTCATCTGCAGACCGTTATTTACCGCGTAATGGCGGTCAGTTCAATGAGCCGCTGCGCTCCGTCAACGAATCGCGTATAACGTGGATATGCAGTGGAGACGAACAATGGCGCTTGTAGTGCTCGCCGGTATCGCGCCGTCGGCATGCGATATCGACAGCGCAGGCAAGCTGCACATAGGGCAAGCGTCTGCTGCCGAGCCTATGACTGTCGAGCGCCTCGGCGAATTGATTGTGGCCGTCGATGAAGACGCGCGCCGTGACGGCAATGCGTGGTATTTTCGAGTCGAGGGTTTGGAAACAACGGTAGTCTTCGATGACGCAGCTGACCGAATGCGAATCGTTATTCCGATTGTTTCGGCCGATGAGCTAGAGCCCGAATTACTGACCCGGCTTTTGCAAGCAAACTTTGATACCGCTCTTGATGCGCGCTACGCGATCGCTAATGGCCAAGTTTGGGGTACGTACATTCATCCATTGAGCCCGCTCACCGATGAGCAGTTTTTGGTCGGGCTTGCACAAACCGCTAACGTTGTTTTGACGTTTGGCACCTCGTTTAACTCTGGCGTATTTATTTTCGGTGGTGGCGACAGTACCGATATAGAACGCCAACAACTAATTGAAGAGCTCAAGCGCAAACAACGCATATAGCTTCTGGCGTACACGATTGAGCATAGATCCGGCGGAACTAGACACCCACGAACGTGACTTGTTCGGCACGTTAGATCGCCTGGTTACCGACGCCCTACTTATCGTCATCGGTTTGGTACCAACGCTATTCGTTTGCGTTGGCGCGCCCGCTCGTCTGTTACCGCTATTGACGGGTCCGGCACCGCGTGGACGAACTGGTCTACTGCTGGGTGCTGGCATTTATTTTTTGGTGGCATTTTTGTTGGTGCTTGGTGGCGTCGGCGCATTACTACCGAGTGAGGCCAGCGCTGCTGCGAACGATGACAGTCTATCGTTCGGACTTGGCGATGCGAAAGCTATCTTTGATTTCTCAAGTGGTGGTGAGCTGGGGCGCGCTGTTGTAACAATGGCACCAATGTTTGCGGTGACGCTGGTAATAGCGACGTCAACGCAAGCCGCGCGATGGCTAGCCGGCACTTGGTGGACATGGCGAGTCGCTGTCCGTGCGAGCTTGTACTGGGTTACCACGCTAACGACGTGCGTCTTCATCGGTTTTGGCGTACTCAACCTCCTTGGCCGCTCGATAGAAACGATCGGCAGTTTGACGCCGCTACTCAACGGGTTAGCGGCGCTGCACTTTGTCGCGTTCTTTATGCGTCTGTTCGGGTCACGAATTCCTCGCTGGCGTGCATTGCTAGCGGCTGTCGTCGCTTTTATCGCGACGATCTGCTTCATCGCAGTAACCGCCTTCGCCAGCTGGATAAGCCAATAGCCATTGGCAGCACCCCTACCACTCAACTTTTCGCGTAATCAGCCGACAAGTAGTAGCTAGCTGTCTACTGGCGTTGCTCGCAGCAAAACTACGGGGTTTGACCATTCATGACGCATGATCCGGCTCGCTCGGACGACTCACCAGTTACGACGGATGCTAGTTCCACGCTCGACGCGACGGCGGAAGCAACCATCCAGTCGATTCGTGCGCTCTCCGAGACCGACGCTGATTCGTGGCTTGAAGCAGCACTGCATCAGCTGAACGCGCTGACGCCAGAGGTTGATTTCGAAGCCGATGAATCCATCGTGACAACGCTGGATCTAGGACGGCAGCTGTTCGACTGCGAATATGGGTTTGTTGCCGAAACGACCAACGGCGTGCACCGTATCGCATATTGCGCGACACCCGACGATCAGTATGCCGTCGGTGCCACCAGTGCCCTGCGGGATACGCCATGCGCCGCTGTCGTTAATGCGCGCAGCGCGCTAGCGTCGATTGTGATCAGCGACGATACGACAACGGTCGTCGACAGCGTTATACCGCCCGACTCCGGCTTCACCGCTTACCTCGGCGCCCCGCTCATCGTGAACTACCGGATATGGGGGACGCTCAGTTTTGCGAGTCGGCAACACCGTGCCGCATCGTTTTCTCGACGCGAATGTGAATTGCTTGAGTTGATGGCCGCGCGTGTCGCTGCCCAACTGCAGCTCGCGCGCGCGAATTCCGAGCTATCCCGAAATCGCGACGAGTTGCGGCAGGTTCTCGACAACGTGCCCGCGCGAATTTGGGTCAAAGACGATCAGAATACGATCCTGCATGCCAATAGAAACGCGGCGAAATCGATGGGCTTCGATAATCCGATGGCGCTCAAAAATGCAGATACCTACGCGCTGTTTCCGGATATGGCCGCCAAATACCACCGCGATGACTTAGAGGTACTCAACAGCGGTAAGCCACTGAGGAATATTGTTGAGCCTTATACGCCGTTGGACGGGGAGCACGGCTGGTGTCGAACGGACAAAATTCCATTGACTGTCGATGGCCAGCGGCGCCTGCTGGTCGTAGCCAGCGACATCACCGATATGAAGCTGCGCGAGCAAAAACTGCAACAGCTCAATGCATCGCTACAGAACTTTGCCTCGGTTGCTGCGCACGATTTGCAGGCACCACTGCGTCAAGCCCGACTGTTGGTCGACTTGCTGGCCAACGAAATTGGCGCCGACCGCAGCGACTCGGTTGCAGAAACACTAGACACGCTCTCGCATCGGATCGATAGCATGCGCGACATGGTTCGCAGCATCTACGAATTGGCTGCTCTGGAATCGCAGACCTTATCGACCGCACCCGTGGATCTCAACAAGGTCCTGGCCGACATCCTCACGCAGCTTAAGCCAAGCTTCGATGACCTGGGCGTACAGTTTTGCGCCGAACGTCTACCGACAGTCGTGGCCAATGGTGCTTTGCTGGCCGATGTGCTGCGCAACTTGATCGAAAACGCCTGCAAGTACAATAACAGCGAAACGCCTGAAATCGCGCTCCGCTACGAGCGCGACGCAAGCTGTGTCGTGCATCGATTTGCGATTGAGGACAACGGTATTGGTATCGCCGGCGCCGATCGCGAACGCGTCTTTGAACCGTTCCGACGCTGCTCATCACTAGCGGTTGACGGCACAGGTATCGGCTTAGCGTTCTGCCGTCGTGTCATACAAGCCCACGGCGGAACAATATGGGTAGATCCTGACGCAGGCGACGGCGGAACTCGACTGATCTTCGAGCTACCGTACGGCCAGACCCTAAGGGACAGGGTATGAGTACACGCGTCTTATTGATCGAAGACGATCTACTCGATCAACAATTTGTCTTGCGAGCAATGGCACGGTCTAGCGGCGTTGTGGACATTAAAGTCGCGGAGAACGGTGCGGTTAGTCTAGAAAAACTGCGCCGCGAACCACTCCCATCGGTAATCGTGAGGGACCTCAGCTTGCCGCGCATGGATGGTCACGAATTTCTCCTAGCGCTGACGTCGGATTAGAAGCTAAAGAGCATTCCGGCGATCGTCCTGTCCACTGCTGATGCCAGCGATGTCGTTGCGACTTGCTATGCTCAGCACTTCAACGCATACCTCGTTAAACCGTCGAGCACCACGGACTTTGATCGTATCGCCAATCGCATTCAGTCTTTTTGGCTTACGGAAGCGCGCCTACCTCACTAGTTGCCCGTATATGGCGCCACGCCGTGGCCGCTGATCGCAGCACAAAACAATCGGCGACCGGCGCTGCAACCGTCGCGGCAACGATTCTGGCTCTGTGCGAACGCCGAGGTCCTGCGAAGAGCGTTTGCCCGTCGGAGGTAGCTCGCGCGTTGAGCGACGAATGGCGAATGCTGATGCCGATGGTTCGTGAAATCGCAGCCGACCTTGCCGCCCGCGGTGAGATTCTCGTTACGCAGAAAGGCCAAGCGGTTGATGCCCAATCGGCCCGTGGACCGATTCGATTGAGCGTTCCTGGCGACAAGCACGAGAGTGGCTAAGCCGATCAGTGCACCGGTAAGACGCCCTTAACAGCGTGGTGAATAACGGCAAAGCGCCACGCAACAGCGAGATCCGGTAATTTCGCACGCTGTGCAAACCATTTCCGGCGACCGAGCATCAGAATCGGTACTTGGACGGGTTGGAGAACCACAATGAGTTTCGCAAATACGACCACCGCCTGGCGCGCCATCGGCCTGATGCTATTCGCTCTCGCGAGCGCAACGTCAGCACGCGCTGATGTTAGCGCGGAGAGCTTTGATATGGCTGCTGGCGGCACGCTCGATCTCGATACCGATATCGGCGCGTTGAAGATCAGTACGCATGCCGCGAATCGGGTAGATGTTGAAGTCGAACGCGACGGACCAGATGCGGACGATTTACTGGTCGAAATCAACGCAACCGATGAGCGAATCAAAATAGAAGGCCGCTGGGAGGGCGGCAAGAAACGCTGGTGGAACGGCAAGGAAGCGCGAGTCGTGTTTCGCATTACCGTGCCCGAGCGCTTCAACGTCGACTTGAATACCCGCGGTGGCTCGATCGAGATTGACGACTTGACCGGCGAAGTGGATGCGTCGACGTCCGGCGGCTCGTTGCGATTCGGTCGTATAAACGGTGAAATCGACGCCAACACCTCCGGTGGCTCCATTCGAATCGACGGTGGCAGCGCGAACATCGATGTCAGTACATCCGGTGGCTCGATAAAGATCGGTGAAGCGACCGGTGATGTGCGCGCGCGAACGTCGGGTGGCTCTATTCGCGTTCGCAACGCCCGAGGCCGCGTCGAAGCGCGCACCTCCGGTGGCTCCGTCGAAGCGGAAATGCTGGTTCAGCCAAGCGGCGATTCTACGCTGGCGACGTCCGGGGGAAGCGTGCGCCTGTACGTCGCCGAAGGTATCGGGCTTGACATCGATGCGACGTCGTCGAGCGGCGTTCGCTCGGAGATTCCTGTCGGCGGCGAAACAAAAGGTAAGCGCCGGCTGCGGGGTGCGCTAAACGGCGGAGGACCGAAAGTTCGGCTGGAGACGAGCGGCGGTGGCGTTAAGATTTATCAGCTAAACCAATAATCGCTGAGTAAAAAATGTACCACTGTGATTGACAGACGTCCGTTACGAACCTGTCAGTGCACGCAGCGCCGCTTCGTTGCCAAGTCGCTCCGCAATGTCGGCAGCGTTGCGGCGCGCCGCATTAACAGCTCGTTTATCGGCACCGAATGCCAGCAAGGTGTCGATCGCATTTCCATCGTTACGAAATGCAGCCAGGATGAGCGCGGTTTGCCCGAAGGAATTTCGCCGATTGAGATCGACGTTGCCGCGGGCGAGCACTTCGATAACGCCGTAGCGGCGCGCCTCGAGCGCCGTCATCAACGGTGTATAACCCCGCGAGTTTTCTAAATTCGCATCAGCACCGCGATCGAGCAAGCGACGCACCACATCCACGTGACCGCGTTCGCTCGCGCGATGTAACGCACTGCTGCCACTTCGATCGACCGATGCCACATCGGCCCCGGCGGCTAGCAGCGTTTCAGTGATGCCGGAATGGCCACCGTCAGCCGCGAACCACAGGGCGCTGCGGCGCTGACGATCGAGCGCACTGACCGGAACGCCGGCGGCAATCAGACGTGCCGCTACAACGTCGTGGCCGTTGGCCGCGGCAAACATCAACGCAGACGTGGCACCGTTGGCCGTCGGCTCGGTTGCTCCAGGAAGGCTGAGGGCGACTTCTACCGTGGCTGGATCGGCACTGCTTGCGGTATGGAACAACAGCCGCTCCGCCAAGCCAACGCTTTGGCCACCGTTGCGCTCCAGCAACAATGCGAGTGCCTCGGCTTGACCCGCAACCGCCGCATGCGCCATCGCTGTTAGCCCGTCTTGGTCCGTTACGGTCTGCGAACCGGCGTTATCCAACAGGAAGTCAATAACGTCGAGGTAGCCCCGCCGAGCCGCCATCATCAGCGCGGTACGACCTTCGCCATTGGCGGCGTTAATGGCCGTTCCGTCTCGCAGCTTGCGCCGCAATGTCGCAAGCTCACCGCGCTCGGCGGCGATAAACCACAATGATCGGCCATTGACCGGTCGTGACAAGTCGCGTAGCTCGTGCAGTGACACCGCGGCGAATCGGGCCGGTAAGGTGGCACCGGCGCGGCGCAGCGAAGCGGCAAGTCGCCTGTCGTCGCGACGACTGGCCAACGCCAACGCACTCATGCCACGACCATTAGTGATCGTAAAATCAGCGTCGGCATCGATGAGAAGGTCGAGTATCGGAAGAGCTTCGTATCGTGCAGCGAGATGGAGTGCGGTGTTGCCATGCGTATCTTGATGATCGACCAATGCGCCAGCGCTTAGTAGTCTTGCCACAACATCGGTCGTTTGCGCACGTATCGCTTTCATCAGAGCAGTCTCACCGGTTCGATCAGTTGCGTTCACGTTGGCGTTAGCGACGAGCAGCGCGTCGACGGCGCTGAGATGATCGAACTCGGCCGCCTCCATTAGCGCAGTTCGCCCATTGGTGCCGCTTGAGTCGATCGGCGCTCCGGCGCCAAGCAGCGCTCGAATATCATCGGTAAGGCCTCGAGCGGCCGCAATGCGCAGCGCTTCTCCAGCCTCCAATGCATCCATCAACGCAAGCGCCAGCGGCTCCCACTCATTGGCTAACGCAGTCTCTGCACCGGCGTGGCCCGCCGCGGCCGCCGCTTCGTACAACGCCATGGCTTTGTCGCGATCGCGAGCGACGCCCTGCCCTCGAGCATGCAGCCCGGCGAGCAGGTAGCTCGCCTCAGGATCCGTTGCCGCATGTTGTTGTAACAGCGTCGCGGCCTCGGCGAAGTCCTTGCGCTTGATCGCCGCGCGAGCGGTATCGGTGTCGGCGAATGCAGACGCACACACCAACAAGCTGACGGTAGCGACGAATATGCCGGACAACTGACGAACATTCGTAGACGAAAACACGTGTGGCGATAACCCGCGGCGCGACGCTGAAACGCGACACATCGCACTGTATGCCGGCTTCGCTTCAATGAGCGCGAACCAGGTCACAACTTTTGTGACCTCAGTCACTATTGGCGCTGGACCCAGTCGGTATCGTGCTTTTTGTTAACTGGTATTGGGAACTACCAACGTGATCACGCCCGTGAGATTTCTGATTCTCGTCGCGGCAAGCCTCTGTATTGCGGCCTGCGGGGACAGCTCTACGCCGTCGAAGTCCGCCGCCCTGCAAGCACATGTCGCGGCGGATAAGGACAACTGGTCGGTTGTCGCACGCCCGCTGACGGCACAACGGCAACCGGCTAGCGACAAACCGATTCCATCCGTACGCTCGCTGCTCGCTCGACTAGAAGCCCGTGTTGCAGCTGATCCCGATGATGCTGGGCAGTGGACCTTACTGGCGCAGTCGTACATGCATCTCGGCCAGCACACCGATGCCGAACGCGCCATCAATCGTGCGATTGAGTTGGGCGTCGACGAGCAACAACTGCGCACCCAAGTCGCTCTGGCAACGCGGGAGCCGTAACTGCGCTCATGGCCGCGAACGCATCCACAGCCCGACGCGGCGGTGGCGCAGAGGCGTCTCCGTCGATCACGCAGCGCATAAAATCGCTGTCATCGCCGCTGTTGTGGTTTAGTTTTGCTGCGCTTGCACTATGGGTTGGCTGGAACGGTAAAGACACGCGGCGACTGTTCGCCGATGAGGGCCTTGGCTACGCCCTCGGTATTGTCGGCACGATTCTGATACTGATTCTGCTCGTTTACCCAGTTAGGAAGCGTTTCCGTTGGCTGCGTGTCATCGGCTCGGTGAAAAACTGGTTTCAAGTGCACATGACGCTCGGCGTCATCTCGACGCTGACCATTCTCTATCACTGCAACTTTGCCTTTGGCTCGCTAAACAGCTCGCTTGCACTGGTCTCGCTACTTCTCGTTGCCGGTAGCGGCATTATCGGGCGCTTCTTGTACGCCAAAATTCACCACGGCTTGTTTGGTCGCAAGAAACAACTGAAAGAGCTGTTGAGTGGTGTCAAATTGTCCGCCGACGAATCGGCTGGCGCCGCTCAATTTGTGCCCGGCATGATGCAAGCGGTCGCCAAATTTGACCGGCAGGTGCTGCAGCCGCCGAAGACCATCGCCGAGAGTGCGGCGCTACCGTTTAAGTTGATGATCTCTACCCGGCGCGGCTACCGCGAGATTATGCAGCTCGTGTCGTTGCAGCTCGAACTACAAGCTGGCCAAAACCCGGTTGTCGCCCAGCACCGCAAACGGCTCGAGAAAGCTTGCGCGAAATACCTGAAAAAGCACCTTCGCCACGTGCGCCGAGTGGCCGAGTTTGCCGCCTACGAGAAGTTGTTCGCGCTGTGGCATAAAGTGCATCTGCCATTCTTTGGTTTGCTTATTGCGACGGCGATCGTCCACGTTTTCGCCGTCCACTTTTACTCCGTGTGAGTAGGGCGATGGCCGCTGTGACGCTTCGCCATGTAGCTGCTGCTGCACTCCTTTGTCTTTTAACGATCCCGGCCCAGGCGCAGCTGTCGCGCTTAGTAATGCCCGGTAAGACCGTGGAAGCGCATGCGGATATTGAAAGTCAATGCGGCGCATGCCATTCGGGTAACAGTGAAGCGGTACAAAATTCTTTGTGCCTCGATTGCCATACCGACGTTAGCGACGACATTTCCGGCGAGCTGGGCTTTCACGGTCGGTTTGAGTCTGCTGTTCGAAACGACTGCGTAAACTGCCACAGCGATCACCTGGGTCGCGACGCCGATATTGTCGGGCTGAACGGCGGCACGTTCTCGCACCGTTTCTCGGACTTCCCGCTCGACGGCTCGCACGCGAGCGCGCCGTGTGGTGCTTGCCATACGCCGGGCGATTCGCACCGGAGCGCATCGACGGCCTGTGTCGACTGCCATCGTGACGACGATGCACACCGCGACGGTCTCGGACAGGTTTGCGCGGACTGCCACGAGTCGACTGTTTGGTCGAGCGTTCGCTTCGACCATACCGAGTTTGGTTTCAATCTCGTCGGTGGGCACGATGACGTCGTCTGCCAGGACTGTCACCGCGACTTTGAATTCGATAATGCGCCGAAAAGTTGTAATGGCTGCCACGCAGTCGATGACGTGCACGCCGGCAACAAGGGAACCAATTGCGGCAGTTGCCACTCCGTCAACGCCTGGTCGGGTATCAGCTTCAATCACTTCGCCGAGACGGGCTTTGCTTTAACGGCCGGTCACAATGGACTCGCCTGCGAGGCCTGCCACTCGCAGCCAGACTATAAAGACGCCGAGTCATCCTGCGTTAGTTGCCACGCCCCCGACGACCACCACCAAGGGCGGAACGGCACGACGTGTGACGATTGCCACAGCACGGTGACCTGGCCTGACTACGAGTTTGATCACAGCGAAACCGGCTTTGATTTAGACGGACGACACGCCGATGTCACCTGTACTGGCTGTCATCGTGAGGAGCGCGCCGACCAAGCACCGACCGACTGTATCGGCTGCCATCAAGCCGACGATGTACATGCTGGGCAACTAACAGACGGTTGCGGCAACTGTCACGAGGCAGCGGATTGGGCCGCACCGTTGGCATTCGATCATGACCTCAGTACGTTCCCGCTGATCGGTCTACACGCAACAACCGCCTGTGGCGCATGCCACGAATCGCAACGCTTCCACGATGCCGGTAATGTCTGCATCGATTGCCACACCGAAGACGACCCTCATGAGGGTAGCCTGGGTGAGACCTGCTCCAGTTGCCACAATGCCAATGATTGGGCTGTCTGGTCGTTCAATCACAACACTCAGACCGATTTCCCGCTGACCGGCTCGCATGCGACAACAGACTGCGGGGGCTGTCACGGCGACTCGAACGTGGCCTTGTCGGCCACTCCGGTCGACTGCGTGTCCTGTCACCGTCGCGACGATCCGCATAACGGCGAATTTGGACCTCGCTGCGATCAATGCCATACGACTGGCGAGTTCGCGGAGCGGCGGCGGTGAGTCGGTGGCCGCTTCTCTCGCTGTTGTTGCTCGCGTCCGCCGCTAACGCGCAGAGCATCATTCGCTCAGATTTCGACCACGACACGACGAGTTTCCGCCTAGAAGGCAGCCACACCGTCGCGCAGTGCAGTGATTGTCACGGTCGCGGCATATTTTCAGGCACACCGCAGACGTGCGATGGCTGCCACACCACCGTCAGTCAGGTTCGAGCTAGCGCGAAGCCTGCATTTCATATCCAAAGTTCGAATACCTGCGAGACCTGCCACACGGAGTTTGCCTGGATTCCGGTACAACGCGTCGATCATTACGAAGTGATCGGTAGCTGCCAGAGCTGTCACAACAATCGCGTAGCCGCCGGTAAACCGCGAAATCACATCCCAACCAACGCCGACTGCGACGTCTGCCATCGGACCTCGGTGTTTGAGCTGGCGGTGTTTAGCCACGATGGCATCGTTGCGGGCTGCGTGGGCTGCCATAACAACATCATCGTTGCCGGTAAGCCGGCCGATCATATTCCAGCACCCGACACCTGTGAGGACTGCCACAACGTTAACTCGTGGTCGTTCCTGACGACTCTGCCAAACCGCCTTGGCCGGAACAGCCGCTCGCCGCTGCTAAGCGGCCCATTCGCACTCCGATCGGTGGGTCCTGATCGCCCAGACGAGGACCGACGATGAGGACGCCGGTTCGATATTGGCTCACTTTTCTCGTCGTATTGACCGGCGGCGTCTGCGCCTCGCCGCCGGCATCGGCGCAATTCCTCATTGAAGGCCAAGCCATTGAAAATATTTTGGTCTCGAAGCAAGACGATGAGGCTATCGTGCGAATCTTGCCGACCTGCCGGATGCGCTACCTGGTGCACTCGCCGCCGAAGGGTGGCTCCAGTGTGCGGATTCGGGTCACATTAGGCCGTGATTGCGCTGATGCGTTTGACGCGACCGTCTCAGAAAGTTTCGAACCGGCTGGACGCGACACCGCTAGTCTGATCAATGTCACGTTCGATGCCGTCAGCCGATGGAACGGGAACATAACGCTGAATTTTTCGCGGCCGAGAACCTTCACGGTAGCGCCGGGCGAGAACGGCTGGATTGAGGTCCGACTCGATGACAGCCGTGAAGCGGTCGAGTTTGCCGACGCCGTACCGGATCCGCTGCCGACGGCGCCGTCGCCGGTTACGACACCGGTTGAGCGCATCGAGGAAAAACGCGCGCGTGGTCCAGCTGCGAATCTCGGTCCGTCACTGAGTAGTAGCTGGGGAGAAGACGGCGAAATTGTCGCCATACACGTCGGTATCTTCGCCGATGCGCGCGATGCCTTACTCGTCCTGCTAACCGATTATCCAGACTTATCGGTGACGACAAAATCGCTGACGGTCAGCGGCCGCGAGTGGACCGAGGTATTGGTGGGCCCGTTTATCGATTCCGAAAAAGCAGCGGCCGTGTGGGAGCCGTTACGTAACCGATTCCCCGATAGCTGGATTCGAATCGTGCCGCAATTCGATGGCGAGGTGCCCGATCGCCAAGCGCTCATCGGCGACGGTGCGGTGGCGACAGCGGTCGTCGCTGGGCAGACGCTATCGGCGGCAGCCCTCGCCGAACGGATGCGGCTCGCGCGCGAAGCAATGCTGGCGCAGAACTACAGCCTTGCGATAAGCAACTACCGCGATGTACTCGCCGTTGATGCACACCCGCATCGCGCGACGGCACGCGAATACTTGGGTGTTGCGTTCGAACGTAGCCAACAACGCCGCGAGGCCGAAGCGGAGTACCGAGCGTGGCTTATTGAATTCGGTGAAGTCGATCCGGCCGGCCAAGCACGGGTCAGCGCCCGATTAACAGGGCTCGAAAACGCGACCGCGCAAGCGCAGCAAGGCGTGTTCGATATTGTTGCCACCAACACTGCCGCTCCGCGGACCACATGGCGCGGTGGGGTTTCGCAGGTCTTTCGGCGCGATGTCTCGCAGTTCGTTGACGACGGTGCCGGCCGGCTTACCGCGTCGGCGCTCTATAACTACGCCGACATCGCGGTATCACACCGTAGCGATCGATTTGATGCACTGGCCCGGTTCTCTGGGAGTTTCGTCTTCGATGCCAACGACGAAGCGCGCTTAAGTCGCGACCTTGGCTGGGTGTCCGACGCGTTCCTGCGTGTCACCGACAACGAATGGGGAATCGACGCGACCGTGGGCAGACAGCGAACCAACGGTGCGGGCGTATTAACGCGCTTTGACGGTCTCAATGTCGATTACCGTTGGCGCGATGGCATCACCGTCGGCGGCGTCGTCGGTGTACCGATCGATACCGCTCGTTTCGCCGCCAATCGAAATCGCTTGCTGTACGGCGGCAACGTTGAGTTCGCGGGAGTTCTGCCGGACACCGACGCAACGGTCTACGCCATCGCGCAGACGGTCGATGGTGTTTCTGACCGTGAGGCCATCGGCGCCGAAGCGTTCTACGCCAATGGTGTCGTCTCGGCGACAGCTTTGGTTGACTTCGATGTTTCGTACAACGTCCTGAATACGTTTCTGCTCAGCGCCGACTGGCAGCTAAATACGTCGCTGTCCATCAATGCCATGTTTGAGGTCGGTCGTAATCCGGCGATCACGACGCGCAACGCGCTTTCCGGGCAGACGGCACGAACCGTCGATGGTTTGCTCGACGATTTTCGCGAGGGTCAAATCCGTACGCTCGCGCTCGATCGCACACCGGAGGCGGCGAACTTTGCGCTCGGCGCCAACTACGCGTGGACAGACCGCACCCAACTCTCGATCGACTTCGCCTCGCGCGAAACAGACGGAGCGCCCGGCTCCGGTGGTGCGGCTACGATACCGGCCACCGGCCGACAAACCTGGTTAATCGGTACTCTGACGACCACCAGTTTTTGGCGCGATGGCGATCTGACACGTCTGCAGTTGCGCCTTGACGACACGCAAACCCAATCGGCGACTCGGCTAACTCTAGAAACGCGAATCCCGCTCCGCGGGTTTCGAATTAACCCGTTAATCCACGTCATTCAGCGAGATATCGTAGCCGATGGCTCACAGCAACTCGTCATAGAGCCGGTTGTGCGTGTGTTCTACCGATGGCGCGAGAATCTCTTGTTCGAATTAGAAGCGGGTGGGCGCTACTCCAGTCGTGAGTTGGCGCCGGGTGTTTTCGATCCGTTTATCAGCGATGGCGAGGAGGAGCTGCTCGGCTCCTATATCAATGTCGGCTATCGGTGGGAGTTCTAGGATGCCCCTGCGACTAGCTATTGCGCTGCTATTGCTATCGATTGGCGCTTGCAGCGGCCAAATCCGTTTACTCGACGAGGTCGATACCGGCGGCGGCGTTACCCACATTAAGCCGCGGGAGCCGCTGACGTTCGTCGCCAAACAACCGGGGTACGCCGTGCCGGGAGCCGACTATGTGTTTGTTGCCCCGGTGGCCGTCAGTCGGCGTGGCCGCTTGAAGCACTACCTGTGGCTTGGCGCGCGCTCGACCATCGATCGCCGCCTGATCGGCGTACCGGTACCAAACGTTACTTCAATTGTTGTCATTGCCGATGAGCAACCGATACGACTCGACCTGGAACCGTGGGAGAACGCATCGCAAGCACCGGCGTTTTCGCCGGGACTGATCGTTACCGATACGTTAGCGGCCCGCGTAACGACGAGCCAATTACGCTGGCTTGCGAAAGCGAGCACGGTCAGCATCGTACTGGTGGACGCTGCCGGTCGCGAAACACGCTTCGATGCGAACCAAGATACGCAAGCCGTCTTTGGTGCGTTTAACAGCTCCCCGTAAGCCTTATGTTGCACCTCGGTCGCCAATCGCCGACGCATCGTATTGCGCAAACAACAACAGTGCGCCTGCGCCGCTGTCTGCAAAGTGCGACGAAAATCGGCGGGAAACGCGCAGAAACCTCTGATTTTCAAAACTACGTCGCAAAAAATCTAGCGACGATAAACCTTATGTCACGTTCGAGTTTGACAACCGCTAAGGATCGCTATCGTCCGTTGCAACGACAAAGACCGAAGCTGGCGGTTGAGCAGTATGGGCTGCAAACAAGGACCAGCGCCTAGATAACGTACGAGGCGAAAGGACATGGGGAACCGTAACGCACGTCGCGGCTTACATGCCGCGCTGTTTCTGCTAGCAGCGATAGGGTTAGCGGGCTGTGAGATCGAGGGAGAGAGCCTCGACGATACACAGGTCGATGGAGGTTCAAACACCGGCGGCGGTGGTGGATCTACCGGCGGCGGTGGCGGCTCAACCGGCGGCGGTGGCGGCACTACGCCAACGCCAGTCGCAGTCCAAGCGCCTGGCCCCGTCAATCAAGAAGCTACTGGCCCACAAACCCCAGTCGCCCTCGGTACGCCACAAGCGACCGGTGGCGATGGCACCTATACCTTTAGTAACGATGCACCGGCTGGCGGTCAATTTCCGCTCGGGCCTACGACCGTTACTTGGACGGCAACCGATGGCGCTGGTGCGACCGGAACAGCGACGCAAGTGGTGACGGTAACCGACTCTACCGCACCAATCATCAGCGGCTTGATTAACGTCCAAACTCCATCGACCGGGATGTTGACGCCGGTGACGTTGCAACCGCCGACCGTTGCCGACCTTGTCGATCCGAACCCGACAATGACCAACGATGCGCCGGCGGCCGGTTACCCGATGGGCATGACCGTCGTTACGTGGTCGGCAACCGACGCGAGCGGCAACGCCGCCACAGCCGAGCAAACGGTGACCATCACCGCGCCCAACGCGGGTCCGCTCACGCTGACAGCGCCAGCGGATGTCAGCGCTGAAGCCACCGCGCCACTGACCAACCCTGCTCTCGGCATGGCGAGCGCCAGTGGCGGCCAAGGGCAACTCAACATTACCAACAACGCGCCGGCAGGCGGTTTCCCAGTGGGTGCAACCAGCGTTGTTTGGACGGTGACCGATGCCGCAAACGCCATGGTGACGGCGAACCAGACGGTTACGATTACAGACACCACAGCACCTACGATTACGGCGCCGGCGAATGTTACGGTCGAGGAAAACGGTAGCCCAACGCCGGTTACGCTCGGCGATCCAACGGTAAGCGATCTCGCCGACCCCACGCCAACCGTCGCCAACAACGCCCCCGCCGGTGGCTTTCCCGTTGGTACGACGAACGTCACGTGGACCGCGACTGATGCGAGCGGCAACCAAGCCACGGCCATTCAGACCGTGACGGTCAACATGGCCGCACCGCCGCCAAGCTGTTCGTCACTGCAGCCCGAGTTTGCTGCCAACGTCTATCCCGTGTTGAACGACCCGGCTAACTGCGGTAGCTGCCATACACCGCCGAACATTGTCTCGACCGCCAACGGGTTCAATATCCAAGCCAACGACGTCGCTGGCTACGAGCTGTTTCGTGCCATCGCGAACATCCGCATCGGCGTTGAATCAAGCATGACAGTCAAAGCGCTTGGCGGCGGCGCTCACGGTGGCGGCAACCGATTCGCGGCGCAAGGTGCTTTCGATCCCGACTACATCGTTATCGAAGAGTTCGTTGCGGAAGCAACAACATGTACCGAGGACCCGCCGACGTCGATGACAACGATCGACAAAGGAACCGGTTATGAGCAGCTGTATAAGGTAACGATGTCACTGGGCTCGCGGCCACCGTCATCGGCCGAAATCAGTGCGATGGCTGCACAAACCGATGAAGCTGGTATCGAGATGATGCTCGATACGGCTGTCGAACAAGTGATGGCCGAAGATGCTTTCTATATTCGGGTCATGGAAATTTACAACGACGTCATGCTGACGGACAGAGAGGCGCGTGCGACCGATGAGTTGCGTTTCAACTTTGACCTTGACGCATTCAGTCAGCGTGACTATTTCGAATCGTACAGTGGTAACGAGCGCCGGGATCTTCGTCAAGACGCCAATTTCGGTTTTGCGCGTGCGCCATTAGAGCTGATTCGTTACGTCGTCGAGAACGATCGACCATTTACGGAAATTCTGACGGCCGAATACGCCATGGTTAACCCGTATTCCGCCACGATCTTGGGCGTCGATGCCGGCGATCCATCGTTTCCGTTTAGCTCAGACCAAGTTCGTGCCAATCACGACCGGAACGATTTCCGGCGAGTCGATGCGATCGTGCAAGATCAGCGCGCGTCATTAGCGCTACCGTTAGCGGGTGTCGTCGGTACCCACGCTTGGCTTGCTCGCTACGAGAGTACTAACACAAACGTTAATCGACACCGAGCGAGCCTGTTCTTCTACGACTTCATGGGCGTCGATATTGAAGGCTTGGCAGCGCGCGATGGCCTCGATCTCGATAACGTCATTGGCAGCGTTCCGACCTATGAAGATCCGCAGTGCACGGTTTGCCACAACGTCATGGATCCCATCGCCGGTTTGTTCAAGAACCGCGAAAACCGCGGCGAGTATCGTGGCGACGTTACCTGGCACCACACCCGCACAACGAACGGTGTTCCAAGAATGTTACCGCCCGGTATGTCGATGGATCCGGCCGATGAGCTGCCGGCCGGCCGCTACAGCGATTCGCTTCGGTGGCTGATGGAACGAACGGCAGCGGACGATCGCTTTGCCAAACAAACGGTTCGGACGATTTTCGAGGCACTAACCCGCATCGATTCGACCGCGCCGTCGACAACGACGTTCCTAACAACGTTGAAAGACAACTTCGTCGCCGATGGCTTTGACATGAAGAACCTCATCAAAGCCGTTGTGCTCAGCGACTACTTCTTGGCACAGAACCTCGATCCGGCTGAGGATCCAGCACAATACGTCGACTTCGGTAATGCGCGCTTGCTAACGCCGGAGGAGCTGGACCGGCGCATCAGCAGTCTGATCGGCAACGGGTACGAATGGGAAGGGCCGAATACCAATTCCGGCCTGGCTGTGGGCGGTCGCTACGCGCTGACCTACGGTGGGATCGACTCCAATGATGTGACGACTCGGACAACGACCCCGAACTCATTGATCGACGGCACACAGGAGCGCATCGCGGCCCAAATCGCTTGTGAACGCGTTGCGCTCGAGCTAAACGGCGGCGCGGGTAATTTGTTCCCTGCCGTTTCCGCCACTGATACGCCGCCGGGCGCGGAAGCGGCGATACGCACCAATATTCAGCATCTACATCGGTACTTGCTCGGCGAGGACCTCGCAACCGATTCGGCGGAGGTCGATTTGACCTACCAGCTGTTTCTCGATGTCCGAGCAGCGGGTGAAACAGCGATATCGAACGATTGTCGCGGCGGTGCTGGCGCTACAGATACCAATAGCACCGTCATTCCGTGGATGGCCGTTGTTGCCTACCTCGTATCCGACTACCGCTTCTTTTACGAATAATCTGCCGGAGCAACTGACGATGAAACGACGTGACTTTCTGAAGATCAGCACCGCGACCGGACTGATGAGTGTGGGCGGCGTTCGGCTCACGCAGGCACAAAGCAATTTCAGTGGCCCGTACTGGCTGCTCGTCGAAGCGCGCGGCGGCTGGGACCCAACGAGTTTCTGCGACCCGAAAGGTCGCGGACTGGGACCGAACGGCGATATCAATAATTACGACCAGGACGATATCGACACGGTTGGCAACTTCGCTTACGCGCCGCCGCCGGACACGTTCGTCGGCAACAGCGACCTGTTCAGCAACCAGGAGTTTTTTACCAACCATTTTCAACGCTTAGTGGTTGTAAACGGTATCGATATGGGTACGAACTCGCACCAGATTGGCCGAACCGCCGCCTGGACGGGAACGCGCGCCGGCAGCCATCCCAGTATTGGCGCGATGATCGCCGGGACTGTCGCACCTGAGTTCGCCTTGCCATACGTTACCAACTCGTCGTCAGAAAGCGGTGCGACGAAGGGCTTGGTACCAACGAATACGGTCAGTGGTGGCAGCTTAAATGTCATCCGCGAAGTTGCGTTTCCAAACCGTTCAAATGTCTTCAATACGAGCGCGGCCCGCCAGTATTTTGCCGATGGCGTTTACAGCCAAGTTAATGCGGCCAGCGCCGCGCGTCGGCAACGACAAATCGCTACGCAGCGACTGGCAAGAATTCGCGGTGCGCAAGTCGTCCACGATGGCGTGCGCAACATAGATGCGACGGCGATAGGCATGTTCGTCGATCAGCTGTCGAATTCATCGACGCCGAATGCGCTGGTCCAAAGTAGACGCGATGCAGAACGGCTGTTCGATCAATCGCAAACGGCGTTCGCCGCCTTCGAATCAGGCGCCGCAGTGGCCGCCCAAATCGATCTCGGTAGCTTTGACACGCACGACGATCACGATGCTCGCCATTACCCGAAGTTGATGGACTACTTCGCGGCTGTCGATAACATCATTCAAGATGCGATCGATCGGGGTTTAGGTAATAACTTGATTGTTGTCATGGGCTCGGATTTCGCGAGGACCAATCGGTACAACAATGACAACGGCAAAGACCACTGGGCTCACGGCAGCATGATGGTCTGGGGCGCTCCCGCGTTCATTAACGGCAACCGTGTTGTCGGTGCGACCGACGACGAACAACGCTCCATCAACCTCAATCCGAATACGCTAGCGACGGACCCCAATGGCAGCCTGGAATTGACGATGGAGTACGTTCACCAGGCATTACGCCGGGTGGCTGGGGTCGACCAGAGCTCGAACGCCAGTGAATTCCCGTTCGCGGAACAAGTTCTACCCATATTCGCATGATGTAGCTAGATTGCTGCTCAACACGAGCAAGCGGCAGTCGGCGTGGATCTTAGGCAGGTATCGCGCCATCGATGGGTTTGAGCGCAGCGAGACCAACGGAGTATGGACAAAACCGCGCTCCGTTACGGAGAATACGGAGCCGTCCGATCACGTAAAGACGCACCGTACGATGCAGCAACGACTGTTCGTCTATGGCACGCTTGCTCCCGGCCAACCAAACGCCCATGAACTGTCTGGAATTGATGGCACGTGGGAGCCAGCGACATTGCGTGGGCGACTCTTCGCCGCAGGCTGGGGTGCAGCGTCTGGTTACCCCGGTGTCGTTGTCGATCCGGCTGCCACCGCGATTGCTGGGCATGTACTAACATCCACCGATCTTCACCAGCACTGGCGGCGACTCGACGCCTTCGAAGGCGACGGCTACCAGCGTATGCTTGCACCGGTACAGTTGGCATCGGGCGCAATAGTGGATGCATACGTCTATGCCCTAAGCGCGCCGCAGGCGGGCGGCGGCGAGCAATAGGAGTAAGACGATGCCTACGTTTAAGCCTTTGGACTACACCGCTCCGGAATCCGCGGCGGAGCTGCGTACACGCCTCACGTCGTTCTACAGTCAGGTTCAACGCCGCCGAACCGTTCGCGACTTCTCGAGTAAAGCGGTGCCGCGCGATGTCATCGAGACAGCACTGTTAGCCGCAAACACGGCACCCAGCGGCGCAAATTTGCAACCGTGGCATTTTGTCGTGGTCAGCGGTGCCGAGACCAAATCAGCCATTCGCCGCGCCGCGGAAGCCGAAGAGCGCGAGTTTTACGAGCACCGAGCTAGCGCGGAATGGTTAAAGGCACTGGAGCCGCTCGGCACAGACAGCGATAAACCTTTCCTAACGACCGCTCCGTACTTAATTGCTGTGTTCGTGCAGAAATACGGCGCACTGGCGGACGGAACCAAGGTCAAGCACTACTACCCGGTCGAGTCGACCGGGTTAGCAACCGGTTTGCTAATCACCGCATTGCACATGGCAGGCTTGGTTTGCCTCACGCACACGCCAAGTCCAATGGGCTTTTTGAATGACATACTCGGTAGACCGCGCAGCGAGCGCCCGTTTCTGCTGCTGGTGACCGGTTACCCCGCCGATGATGCCGAGGTACCGGACATTGAACGCAAGCAACTGACTGCGTTTACGAGTTTCGTGGAACGCTAGGCGAAGCGCCATCATCGGTACTGCGGAAGATTTTTGTTGCCGCACCGATCATCCCCGCAACATCCGATAACGTCGCCGGGACGATTAATGTGTTGCCCTCCTTCGCCAAAGCGCCAAACTTGGCAAGGTAGTCCTCAGCGATACGCAGTTCGATTGCATGGACACCGCCCGGTGCTTGAGCAGCCTCGGCAACGGCCTTCAGGCCGGCCGCCGTCGCCTCGGCGATCTTACGAATGGCCTCCGCTTCACCTTCGGCTTCATTGATCTGTTGCTCGCGTGCCGCTTCTGACTCTTTGATGATGCGTTCCTTTTCGCCCTGCGCCTGGTTGATCATCGCATCGCGCATACCCTCGGACTCTAAGACGGTGGCGCGTTTCTCACGCTCGGCCCGCATTTGCTTTTCCATCGCGCTGATCACATCGTTCGGTGGATTGATGTTCTTGATCTCATAGCGCAACACCTTGACGCCCCAAGCGGCCGACGCCTTATCAAGCTCATCAACGACTTTTTGGTTAATGGTGCTGCGCTCCTCAAACGTCTTGTCGAGGTCGATCTTGCCGATTTCACTACGCAGCGTCGTTTGTGCGAGCTGCGAAATCGCGAAAAGGTAGTCGCCGATGCCGTAGGACGCTAATTCCGCGTCGCGAACCTGTAGATACAAAACACCATCGACGCCAACTTGAACGTTGTCTTTCGTGATACAGATTTGCTCGGCAATATCGACCGCGTGTTCTTTGAGGCTATGCCGGTAAGCGACGCGCTCAATAAACGGTACGAGGATATTGAAACCGGGCCGCAGCGTTCGCGAATATCGACCCAGATTTTCGATAACGTATGCGTTTTGCTGTGGTACCACGACCGCTGTCTTGAAAATGATAAAGACAACGAGAAAAGCAATGGCTGCACTGACAATAAAAGCCATATCGGGCATAGGACACCTATCTATAGAAAAAGGATTACGGAGCGGCTGTGTGTGGAACGATCTTGAGCTTCATACCGCTGGATTCGATGACACGCGCCTTGGTGCCGGCGGCAATCGTCGTGTCACCGACATTTGTCGCTGTCCAGCGTGAGCCGCGAAGCTCAACACGTACCTGATCCCCCGGTACGACGTCCTCGGCGATAGCGATGAGCTCACCAACCTCGCTAATGTCAACTCCGGGCAGATCGCCGCGAACCCGGTCATAGAGGCGTTTGCGGAACAAGTACATCGATGTCAGGGCGATCACCGAAAACAAGACCCATTGCTCCCAAACCGCAAATTCGACGCCGGCAAGACCCAACAGGCCGACGACAACGGCTGCGAACCCGACGAAAATCAGATAGAACGCCGCGTCGACAGCGCCCAGCTCGGCGGCCATCAAGAACACCCCAATAATTAGCCAACCCCACCACGGCATCGCCTATTCCTCGCACTAAACCGGCAGCACACAAGGATACAAAATTGTGCGTTGGTTCACGCTCCATATTGAGAGGTAATCGCCTGTCGCGCGGGGCAGACAAGCGATTTTCGGCTTGTCGTGCGGAACAAACGCCGAATTTCCAACCCAGATCACAGAAAATTAGCGCCTCTTTTGTGACCCGCCTCACAAAATGCGTCGTCGTATTGGTCGTTATGTCGAGCGACGGTCGCTCTGCCTTTGCATCTCGATAGCGTCGCTGAGCACGTTCAAAACACGACGCGCGCTGCAGTGAGTTTCTGGGGAGTCTTGGTATGGAAACCACCGCAGTACTAAAGAGGGGTATGGCAATGCTGATCGATTCAGCTAGGGGAATGTTCGCCACAACGCACGTACGGGGGCCAATCACGGGTCACCCGGATTGCGTTGCGCCAGCGCCTTTAACATCGCGCGTCGTCCACCACCGGTACGACAACCTTTGGAGGAGACGCCGCAATGCCTGCAAAAGCGTCCGTAAGTCGCACATGGCTGTGTATCGCCACAACGCTCTGCCTCAGTGCCTGGACAACCAGCGCGAACGCCGGTCCTCGTGAACAAGCCAAGCGGCTGCATGACCGCTTGGTGGGTTCGCCGCCGAGTCCGACCGTTCTCGATTCGATGGCCAGCAAGATTGGTGCTGGAGACGCCATCGGCGCCGCTTACGACGCCATGGACAATCCAGACTTTTACAATACAACCGTTCGGGAACTCGCAACGCCCTGGTCGAATCGTGATCGATCAACGTATGCGCCGTTAAACGATACGACAGCGACAGTCATCGGGATGGTTCGTGACGACATCCCCTTCGACCAACTGCTGTATGAAGATATCGTCTACGTCGGTACAGCGGCGGCGACCAACGTCGCCTATTCGCAAACCGACAACGATCACTACGAAGACTTACAAAGTCAGCGTATCGATCTGTCAGACCCCGCCAATCTCGCTCGGCAAACGCAGTCCACGCTGCCTGCATCGCCACTACCGGCCGCTGCCACGGCTGGAATTATGACAACGCGAGGATTCGCCGAAGCGTTTCTGGTTGCGGGCACAAACCGAGCGGCCGTGCGATTCGCGCTGTTGAACCATCTATGCATGGATCAAGAAGACTTTCGCGACATCACAGCGCTGCCGGACCGCGTACGACAAGACGTCAGCCGCTCACCTGGTGGCGATGCGGCGATCTACCTCAACGACTGCCTCACCTGTCATGCCGGCTTGGATGCGCTTTCGGGTGCTTTCGCCTACTACGACTTTAACGAGGATACGACGGAAATAACCTACACAGCCGGTAGTGTTCATCCGAAAAACCTAAACGATGCCGGCGTGTTTCGGTTTGGTTTCATAACCGAGAACGACTCGTGGGTGAATTATTGGCGCAGCGGTCCGAACGCCTTTGTTAGCTGGTCAGGCCCAGGCGCTGGCAGTGGCGCGAAATCGTTGGGAATGGAGTTTGCCGCCACTCGTCAATTTGCTCAATGCCAAGTCGAGCACGTCTTCGAGAAAGTCTGTCATCGCGTACCGAACGGCACGGCGGATACAGCGGAGGTCGATCGAATCGCCACTGTGTTCGAAACCGGTACTCGCAGTCTGAAGCGCGTGTTCGCTGAAACAGCAACGTACTGCATGGGGAACTGATCATGAAGACGACAACGTTTGCTCGTTGGGTCGCTCGCCTGACGTTACGACGCAGGCCACCAACATCTCGCTCGTTCGCACAGGCGGCGCTTATTACCGTCGTGGCCATTACGCTAAGTGCCTGCGAAATCGAAAGCGAATCGCTCGACGACACGTCGAGCAATGACGATCCCGTTGCCGGCGACCCGACGCCGCCAGGCGACCCAGCTCCGCCGCCTGGAGACCCGACCCCACCACCAGGCGATCCAATGCCACCGCCCCCACCAGGTGAACCTACACCGCCGCCGGGCGATCCGATGCCCCCACCGCCGCCAGGTGACCCGACACCACCGCCTGGGGACCCAATGCCGCCGCCGCCACCAGGCGATCCGATGCCACCGACGCCGCCACCAACCGGTGACATTGCGCGCTTTGAGCAAACGCTCTACCCGCACTTGGTCGATCCCGCCAACTTCTGCGTGGGCTGCCATGGTGTAAGTCAAATACCGACATTTTCGGCTGCCGACGTCACCGTCGCCTACAACGCACTGACCTCGCAGGGGAAGGTCGATCTCAATAACCCGGATCTGTCTCGGGTTTACCTGCGATCCGCGGTCGATCGCCACAACTGCGGCGGCGACGTCGTCTGTGACCGGGTCGCTATGGACATGCTCGCTGCGATCACTGAGTGGCAAACCTTAGTGGCCGCCGCTAATCCAACACCCCCTGGTGGCGGTACCGGCGGCGGCCCTGTGGTTTCGGGCACATTGAAATTAACCGATGGCATCGCCGCCGCAGCGGCGCGTGCCGACGATGCCGCCATCGCGATGTTCACGTTCGAGGAAGGCACGGGCGATGTCGCGATGGACACCAGCGGTGTCGGTACGCCAATCACACTCAACATCCAAGGCATGGAATGGGTCGGCGGTGGCGGCTTACGCAATGTCAACGGTAAGGCACAGGCGAGTATTGAGGATAGTCGTAAGCTCTACGACATGATCGCGCCGAGCGGCGCGTACTCAGTTGAGGCTTGGGTGATCAGCGACGATACAGCGCAAGATGGCCCAGCACGCGTTGTCAGCTACTCAACGAATACACAACGACGCAACTTTACGCTCGGTCAGAACGCTATCTATTACCAGTTACGCAATCGAAGCGGCAACACGGGTGATAACGGTACGCCAGAGCTAGAGGCTGAGAACACGCAAGTTGATACCGTGCTGCAACATGTCGTTATGACATTCGATGAAGCGGAAGGCCGTAAGGTCTACATCAACGGGCAACTCGATATCGAAGAGAACACGGCCGATACGCTCAATTGGAGCGATGATCAGATCTTCGTTATTGGCAACGAGGTCACTAACGACCGATTGTGGCGCGGTGTGTTCCGACTTGTCGCTATCCATAACAAAGCACTGTCCTCGCTGGAAGTCGCGCAAAACTACGATGCCGGTACCGATCGTTTTGTGACACTGAGCTTTGATTTATCCGGCCAGCTCGGCGCACCGGCGGCCATTGAAATGCAAGCAGCACAGCTTGACCCATCCGCCTACGTTTTTGTTAACCCGATATTGACCGGTGACGCAACGAACGTACGGATCAAGAACATGCGTATAGCGATCAACGGTACAACTCCGGTTGCCTCGCAGATGTTCCGCAGCGTCGATACGACAGTCATTCAGCCGCCGTTCCAGCTGTCACGGCAAGGCGCTGTAATTCCGCTAGCGCTCGGTCCAGACAATGACGACATCTCACTCGAATTCGAGATCCTTGGCAACAACGTCGGTCAGGCGCCAGCGGTGGCCCCAAGTAACCCACCTTTACCGCGGCCTGATGAGCCAGAACCCGAGTTCGGCGTGCGAACGTTCTCGGAGGTCAACGACACGATGTCAGCGCTCACAGGCGTCGAGAAAACTAATGGTACCGTTCGCGATGCCTTCGCCGAACTACGTGACACGCTGCCACCAACAGCGGACTTGTTGGCGTTCGGCGGTGCACAACAGATCGCTATCCAACGGCTGGCGAAAAGCTATTGCGGTGTAATTGTTAACAACAACGGTCGCTGTAATGACTTTTTCGGCAGTTGCGACATTGGTGCCAATGGCAAAGATGCCGTGGCTGCAACACTGTATACGCGCCTTGTCGGCGACAACCTAGCGAATCAACCGGCTGCATCGGCCGTTGCTACTGAAATCGTTTCGTTAATCGACGATGTTGGCTGTGCTACTGGCTGCAATGGCGCAGCCGCTCAAACAGCCTTGCAAGCGAGTTGCGCGGCCGTCCTCGCCAGCGCTGCGGTCAGCATCAACTAACGCGACAATAAGGAGCCAACCACATGGGTAAATACATCGATCAGTGTCGCGCTCGCGATACAGCCAGTCGGCGCTTTGAACAGCAAATTGACGCAGCTTGCCGTCGAGCAGGCCATGATCTTAAGCGCACGCGACGGGGGTTTTTGAACGCCGGTCTGATTGGCGGACTGGGCACCGTCTTTCTACCTAGTCTAGCGACGGTGTTGTCGCGAGAGGCATATGCGCAAGCAGCCTGTGCCGACAATGCGCCGCTGCTGGGACGCATCCCCTACCTCGGTTTTGATATGGGTGGCGGCGCCAATATCGCCGGCTCAAACATCATGGTCGGCGGAATGGCAGGCCAGGAGGACTTTCTAACCGCCAATGGCTACGCGAAGCTCGGTTTACCGGAAGCGATCACACCGCAAAATGTCGGCGTAGACAGGACATTCGGTCTCGCCTTCCATCCGAACAGCGCGATGTTGCGTGGGTTACTCGATAAGACAAGCGCCGGCACACGCGCGAATGTCAACGGGATTGTCATTCCCGCGCGCTCCGAGAACGACACCGGCAATAACCCACACAATCCGATCTACGGCATCGCGCGGGCCGGAGCGAACGGGCAATTCGTAGCGACGATCGGATCGAGAAACTCAGAGTCGGGTGGTAAATCACGAGCACCGGACGCAATGATCCAAGCGGACCTTCGCCCGACAAAGGTCAGCAATCGTAATGAAGCATTGGGACTCGCTGGCGGCAATGTTGCGGATGGCTTCCCCGACGGGCGAGTCTCGCAGGCCGCGGCGGTCATCAGTGCGCTGAAGCTAGGCCAAATTGATGAGGCGCAAGCGACCAAAGAACTGGTGCAATGCGGCTTCGATAAGAGCGCTGCCACGTTTAACACAGTCATTGGTGCAGACGACCTCGATCCGCAGGCCGATCCGATATTGCAAACGATATTCCCGAACAATCAACTCGAAGATCGTGACTATTTAAAAGCAGCCGCCGCTATGAAGGTGGTTCTAAACGGGTACGGCGGCGCAGGTACCGTCGAGTACGGTGGCCGTGACTACCATCAGGACCCACGCCCCGAAACGGACAATAAGGACTTCGTCATCGGTCAGGTCATGGGTGCATCGCTTGAGTACGCTGCGCAGCTTGGACAGCCACTGATGATTTACCTCTTTAGCGACGGCGCAGTTTCGGCGGATACGAACCGGGAAGAAGACGACGGCAATGGAACGACGAAATTTCGTTGGCGTTCCGACAACTCGCAAACGGCGGCCAGCGCCATTTTGGTGTACAGCCCGAACGGCCAGCCGGCGCTGCGCGACCCAGCCGCGCAGCAGCTTGGCTTTTATCGACCCGATGGCAATATTGAGACAGCGTCAACACCGTTCGCCAATAGCGTCGGGACAATCGCGGAAATGGTCGTCTTGAACTATCTAGGTCTGCATGGCTTGGAAGGCATGTTCGGCAGCGTTTTAGATAATCCGGGTTTGGGCACGGGAGCAGCGGTGGCACCGTACATCGCGTTTGAGCCCATTGCCTAACTCCACCGCATCGACCACCGCATTCGCTCAAGCGGCGTCGGCAGACTTATCGCTAGCTCATCTCGCCTGCCCAGAATGCGGCGACGCCCTAGCTAGCGCCGGGAACGCGCACTTGAGTTGTGTGGGCTGTCCGGCGGAATATCCACTCGTTCGCGTTGCTGGCGCTAACGTCCCCTGGCTAATGCCTGATCCGACCAGCGCGGCGTTCGAATGGAAGGCACGGCTAAACGGTTTTCTGGAACGAAACGGCAGCGAACATGAGCGTGCCGTCAACGCATCAAAGCGAGTGGCTAGTGACGCCCTAGCATGCGAACGGCTCAGAAATCTTGCTGATGCGCTACGACAGCAACGCGATGCGATTTGTAGGCGATTGGGGCCGCTTGCACTCGATACGCTCGATTTTGCTAACGAGCCGTCGCCAACGGCGCGGCTGACCAACAAATTGCCAGCCGCGCAGGGCCTGCTCAGTTATGCGGATAACGTTTATCGGGATTGGGCGTGGGAAAACGGCGAAAACGAGCAACTGGTAGCCATCGTGAATCAGCTGCTGGAAAGTGCGGCTATCAGATCGATCAAACGTGCCGTTACGCTCGGCGCTGGCGCAGCGCGGCTGCCTTACGATTTGCATCGTCGTTGGCAGCCGGAGCAATCCATCGTCGTCGACTTCAATCCATGGTTGTTGCTTACTGGGCTCGCGACCATCGCCGGGGAAAAGATCGAGCTGCCCGAAATTCCACTGGCGCCGCTGACCTTGGCGGACACGGCTCGGACGCAAACCTTATGTGCACCGGAGCCACTCGATGTCGCCGCCAGCAATGCGATGCAATTCGTGCTCGCTGATGTCACCCGGCCGCCCATCGCGCCTGGTAGTTGTGACGTTGTGATGACGCCATGGCTAATCGATATCGTCTCAGAAGACTTGCCGATCTTCGCGCGCCGACTCAACAGCATGCTTGAGCCGGATGGTCTGTGGGTAAATAGCGGCTCGCTCGCGTTTATGCCACACGACCCGTTACGCGCCTACAGCGCTGATGAAGCCCTCGCTATCGTCGCCGACGCCGGCTTCGACGTGCTCGAATGGCGCAGAGACACGGTCCCGTATTTGAATTCACCGTTAAGTGCGCACGGCCGCTACGAAACACTGCTGAGTTTTGTTGCGCGGAAACGTGCAACGGTCGCTGTACCCGCTCCGCAGCACGTCTTGCCGGAGTGGCTTATCGACCTTTCGTTACCAATTCCGGCCGATGCCGCCGACACTTTCGAGAGCGCCCGTTATTTGCTGAAAGCGCAAATACTGGGCGCAGCCGATGGCACCCGGTCTGTACGAACACTCGGTGAACACGTCGCCGCTCACTATGGATTGACCGTCAGCGAGGCGACGCACGTTGTCCGTCGCGTGTTGGCCGAACACGTCGATCGGACCCAGCCTACCCGGCTCGGCGGCGCCGTGTAGCGATTCGCCGAACGAGCGAACACCATCGAGCGCAGCCAGATTATGACAGATCAAGTGCCGGTCTTCGCGCCTTGTGAAGCAGTTCGCCGCGCTCCAGATTTAGCTTCGTTACCGTTGGCGACTGACAAAAGCGCACGGACAGCGTTGTCTGCGTGCGGAAGGAAAGACGGTGACTGAATCCAGCTTGATCACCAGCATGCCCGACGTTTTCGTCGAGATCGATAATCGCGGCAGAGTGCTGAAGTACGTTGGCGGCGGTCGCGATGACTCGATTTTGCAACCCGACTCGATGGTTGACCGGCGCATCAGCGATCTTTGGCCACCGGACGCCGCTCGGGCGATGCTACGCAATATCCGCCGCGCGCTCGACACCCGGGATGAATTGAGCTTTCGGGTCAAATTGCCGTCCGAAGGTAGGCAGGTGGCTTGCCGTGTACGCATTATCGTTCGCGGCTTTAATCGCGTGTTAGCGATCCTGCGCGTCGTCAATAGTCCCTCTGACAACAGCGATTTGTACGACACGAAACCGGTGGACACGGTAACCGGGATTCCGCGCGACACCGCCTTTGAAGAACAGTTGGAGTTGATGCTTGCCGATGCCCGCCTACGGGAGCGCGGGCTTGCCGTTGTCGCGATGGATCTCGACGGCATCAATCGGATAAATCGCAGTATCGGCCGTGAGGTGGGCGACCAAGTATTGCGGGCATGCGCGGATCGGCTGCGCAGCCAGCTGCGCGGCACCGACACCTTCACCCGGTTGGGCAGCGATGAATTTATACTTGCCATTGCCGACGTTGACTCGCGCGAGTCCGCCGGTGGTCTCGGCGAGCGTTTGCGTAACGCCTTTGAGTCAACTTTCGATATTGACGGGCACGGCATCGAGTTACACCCATCGCTAGGGATCGCTTTGTTCCCAGTCGACGGTGAAAACGCGTCGACGCTGCTGGCTAACGCCCGCATCGCATTGCATGAGGCCGGCATTACGGGCGGCAAACGGCACGAATTTTACTCGAGCACCATGCGCCATCGCGTCAGCCAGCGCTTGGACGCCAAAGAGGAGTTGCGTTGGGCGATTGAGCACGACCAACTGCGACTTCGCTACCAGCCGCGGTTCCAATTGAGCGACGATTCGATCATTGGGCTTGAGGCTTTGCTTCGCTGGGAGCACCCTATTCGCGGTGAGCTATCGCCAGAGGCATTCATCGATCTCGCCGAGGCCGGCGGTTTGATGCCGACGCTCGGCAAATGGGCCATAGAGCAAGCGTGCCAGCATGCGGCACGATGGCAACAAGATGGCCTGGATCTCACCGTCTCAATCAACGTCACTGACGCAGAGTTCGCTCACCCACAGTTTTTGGCCAATGTGCGCAACGCATTGGCTGAGTCAGGTCTTACGCCGTCTCGACTGCAGATCGAACTAACAGAACGTATGCTTATGGCGCATGAACGCGGTTACACGATCGCGCACAAGCTCCACAGCGAAGGCGTGCGTCTTGTTATCGATCAATTCGGCCTCGGCTACTCGTCGGCAAGTAAGCTGATTCGGTTTCCAATTCATGCCGTGAAGTTAGGCCGTGACCTGCTGCATAACGCTGCTTCCGCCGACCCAGCACCGGCCGCGCTCTGTGCGGCATTGGTTGCGATGGCACACGAATTAGGCTGGGAAACGGTCGCGGTAGGGGTCGAATCACGCGACCAGCTCGACTGGTTGCGTGGGCTCGGATGTCGTGCCGTGCAAGGCTATTTCTTGTCAGTACCGCTCGTCGCTGATGACGTAGCCGAGTTGATCGACTCGATGCGCGACGATGGTACTGACACTAATGTGCTCGAAATGCCTTTGGCATCACCCATCACAGGCTGAATCCGCCCAAACTGTGACCCCGGTCACGAACTCGTAGATCGCAACACGACGTCTAACACAGACACATTTAGTCTCATCTGTTGAACTCGCGGGATAGTACTGGCGAGCGCAACGGGCGCTTGTCGACACACCCATTCGGGACCCTAGGCAGCGACGAGCGGATCGCCCAGTGACAGTTGTTGACAAAACAGCGAACACCCTCAGGTACGGGCTACTGGCTCTGGCAATTGCGCTCGCATGGCTGTTTAGCGCCGCAGCCATCGCCGACACAACGATCGCCCCGCCGATGCGATTTAAACACCTGTCTACCGAGGACGGCCTGGCCCAAGCTAGCGTGATGGCGATCGCCCAAGACGATCGCGGCTTCCTGTGGTTCGCTACCGAAAACGGCATCAATCGGTATGACGGTCTCGAGTTTCTGCACTTCCAATTCGACCTCGGTGACACCGATTCGCTACCGGCCGATTACGCAACCGACATCGTCACCACCAGCACCGGGGAGTTATGGATTGCGACTGATGGCGGCGGCATCGCTAAATGGAACGCAGCCACGGCAAGTTTCGAGCGGGTGACACGACAAAATGGGCTCAGCGATGACAAAGTACAAAAGCTGCTGGCCGACCCCCGCGGCTTTTTGTGGATCGGCACTTTGCGGGATGGGTTAAATCGCTTCGATCCGACCACCGGTAACGTCACGGTGTTCCAGCACGACCCAAACGACCCCGCAAGTCTATCCGCGAATTCCGTTCGCGCCTTACACCTCGATGCCGATGGGACGCTGTGGGTCGGAACAAACGGGGGTCTCGACAGAATTAGCGCCGACGGATCACGGGTCACGCGAATCGCATCGGCCGATAGCGTTGGCGCACGCATTGCCGGTAATCGCGTCCGTACTGTCCTTCGAGACAGTCACGGTGATTTGTGGGTTGGCACCCAGCGCGGCGGTCTGAGCCGAAGCCAAGACGATGCGCGCTCGTTTACGCATTACGTCAGCGATGGCGCAGACGGCGCGATCAGCAACAATCGAATCGAGGCACTGTTGGAAGATGACGCCGGTCGTTTGTGGGTAGCCACGGCTGACGGGCTGAACTTGTTTCTGCCCCGTGAGAACGGCTTCGCCGCTTACCGGACGGTTGCTAACGATCCGAGGTCGCTAAGCGACAACAACGTCGTATCGCTGTTCCAAGATCGGGGCGGATTGCTGTGGATCGGCACGAAAACACGCGGCGTCAATCAATGGAATCCGCGGACCTGGGCGTTTGGCCATGTGCTACCGGAAATTATCGACAACCAACGCGTTCGCCATGTCACATCGTTTGCCGACGCTAGCAACGACGGTATTTGGTTTGGCAGTTTCGGCGGTGGCCTAACGAGACTTGACCGAGACAATCGCCGTACGGCGAATATAGGCAAAGACAACCCGATTGGGCGGCGACTCGACGACGACCGCGTAATGGCATTGGCCGGCAATAATGCCACACTGTGGATAGGCACGATGACCGGCGGCCTCAGTAAGCTCGATACGGCGTCCGGCTCAATGACGACCTACCGCGCCGATGCTGACGACCCAACGTCGCTTGGCGCGGATGGCGTCATGAGCTTGTACATCGATAGCAGTGAACGCCTATGGGTGGGTACGTTCGGCGGCGGCGTCGACATGCTACGGCCCGATGGTGAGGCATTTGAGCACTTCGTCCACGACGCGAAGGACGTAACAACGCTGGCCAGTCCCCGCGCGACGGCTATCGCCGAAGATCAAGCCGGCAACATTTGGGTCGGTACGGATGGCGGCGGCCTGCATAGGCTGAATGGCGATGGGCGCTCGTGGACACGCTTCTCGGCGGATGCGGGCGCGACAGGCGGTTTTTTCGGCAAGACCATTTACGCACTGCACGTCGATCAGCGCGGCGAGCTGTGGGTCGGCACTCGCGAAGGGTTGTACAGAACGAGCAGTCCGGGCGCCGTTCGGCCGCGCTTTCAGGTTTACGATGAACGAAGCGGGCTCGCTGATGATAGTGTCTACGGGATTCGTTCCGACGCGCGGCAACGTGTTTGGTTTAGTACGAATCGAGGCTTGAGCGTCCTCGAACCGACCGACGGCACCGTCACTAACTACTCAGTTAGCCATGGCTTACAAGCCTACGAGTTCAATTTCGGCGCACACTTCGTCGCCGCAGACGGTCGTTTGCTGTTCGGCGGACCGAATGGATTTAACGCGTTCTCGGCCGGGTCTACGGATTTTACCGCTGCTCCCCCACAGATTGCACTCACCGGACTCGAGCTGCTCAACAAACCGGTCCGCGAGAGTGCGGTCTACGACGATGTACGCCGAGTCGACCTCGCGTACACCGATGACGTCGTAACGTTTGAATTTGCTGCGCTGGACTTCGCCGCACCCGAACAAAATCGATTTCAGTACAAACTGGAGGGCTTCGACCGTGAATGGGTCGATGCCGGTGGACAACATCGCACAACTTATACCAACCTGCGAGGCGGCCAGTATGCATTCAAAGTGAAAGCAGCGAACAGTGATGGGATTTGGTCAACGCAGTCGTTCGACTTAGACGTTCGCGTTGAGCCACCACCGTGGCTGACGCCGTGGGCCTATCTCTTGTACGCAGCTACAGCCCTCGGTATCGCGTTCGCAATTTGGCAAGCTCAAGAACGACGTCTTCGACAACGAGCGGAATACAGCCACCAATTGGAGCTCAAGGTCGAGGAGCGTACCCGCGAAATCGCCGCCCGCAACCACGAGCTAGAACGCGCCAATACTGCGTTACACGAAGCAAGTTACACCGACCCACTCACTGGCCTGCGCAATCGCCGCTACTTCTTTGAGCAAGTCGGTAAACAACTGGACCGGGTTGCCAATCGTCCATCGACAGAACGGCGCAGTACACCTGACGAGTTCGTCTTCATGATGATCGATCTCGACCATTTCAAACCGGTTAACGATACCCACGGCCACCAAGCGGGCGATCAGTTGCTCGTCGGGGTGGCCGATGCATTACGCGATCTGTGTCGCTCGACCGACACCGTCATTCGCTGGGGCGGCGACGAGTTTCTCCTGGTCGCCCAGCGCGCGGGTGCGGATGAGGCAAGCTACTTGGCCGAGCGCGTCCGCTCCGCGGTAGCGAGTTCTGTCTTTCCGGTCGGCCAAGGACACGTCGCCAGAACAACGAGCTCGATTGGCTACGCATCATTTCCGTTCTTCGATAACGATCCGCATCGTCTGACGTGGGAACAGACGCTGAAAGTTGCCGATATCGTCATGTATCGCGCCAAAGAGGAACGTAACAGCTGGTGCGGTGTTGTAGGGATCGACTACCCACACGATGTCGACACGCTGCTCGAGGCGATGCACCAAGATCTCGACGATTTGCACGAGCAAGGCCACGTCATCGTGACAGAGGCGGTACGAGACTCGTCCGAGAAGATCGCGTAGGCTCAATTTAACCGATCTTTTATGTGAACCAGGTCACAAGAATGCGCCGCACCGCGCCGTCGCAAAACACGGACTAAAACTCGTCAAATCGCTGTAATACAGGGCATAGAGCAACCCTGAATCGAGCGAAACCGATGACTCCGATAAACCGTTCTCTCGCACTGGCACTGGCAGCCGCGACCGCAGGCGCCACGTGGCTTGTCGCCGAGCACCGCGTTGTAGCGAAATCGCCAGCCGCTAGTCGCTCCGCCGTTACCGACACAACGAACACGACGATCGTTACGCCGACTACCGAAGCGGTGTTTGCAGCACGTGATCCAGAAACGGAAGAAACCTACCCGGACGGTACTGAGTTCAACAGCGAGGGTTTGCCGCTGTTTGTTCCGGCCGCAAGCAATGCTAGCGAGTTACCGCGCACTACCGCCATCAATAAAGAACTGGAAATACAAGCTTTGTCGGCGACTGGACGGTCCGTTCCCGCACCAGGCACCGAGTTTGCCGACCATGTCGTACAACTTGGGTCGGCTACTGACCTTGCGGATCTCGATGCGCAGCTGAGCGCGATAGACGGCGAGGTATTGCGCTACATGCCAGCGCTGCGAGTAGCAACAGTGCGTGTCCCTGCCAATCGCAGCGTTGATCTCGAAGCGCTGGACGGCCTTGGCGCGATCGCTGCCGACGCGGAAGTCCAATTGATGTCGGTGCCGGCCAAACGTACCGCAAAAACACCGGTACCGGGCGAGCAAACGTACACCGCAGCTGATGAGGACATCGTTGTCGCAGTCGTTGACTCAGGCGTTGCCGATCACGAAGACATCAATGTGGTTCGTCATATTCATCTGGTCACACCAAAAACACAGCAACGCAATGTTGCGTACAGTTGGCGGTCGCTGCAGTCGCAGTATTTATTCGACGAGGGCGGCGCTGTAGCGTTCGATCGGCGTGGCGGAACCCGCGAGCACCTGTATTGGCAGTCGGACGACGATGACGACGCACCCCGCTGGTCCGCGGACGGCGTAAATCTGCACGACGGCGCGTTCATCAGCCTTCCCAGCAATTATTTTCCGACCGTCTGCTCAAAGAACAATCGCGCCAGCCTTGAGGCGTGGATTACGCCGGACAATGCATCGAACTACGACACCATTCTGACGGCGAGAGCCGGCAATACGACGCAGCTGCGATTGCGTCAGTTTGGCAATCGTCTGCAAGCGATCATCGGCATTCAGAACGGGGCGGTTTATGCCTACTCGCAGCCGGGTTCAGTTGTACCCGGGCAGCCGATTCACGTCGTTCTGCGTCGCAGCACCAGCGGAGAAACACGTCTGCTCATCAATGGCGTTGATCACTGGAACACGACAATCCACCGCACGACGCCAATTGTTTGGAATTCTGGCCAAGTCATTGAAGTGGGTAACCGCACCCATGGCTGGGCGGGCAGTATCGAAGCGCTCAGTATTCGTTGCGATTCGCTCAGTAACGCCGACGCTTTGAAAAACTTCCGGGCTGGTTCTGATGCGTTCTTCTCCGTTCTTGACACGGTTGGTCATGGTACGCACGTTGCCGGCACGATCGGCGGCACAGGCCAGGCGTCGGGCGGAGAGTACGCCGGCATCGCTCCAGGGGCACCGATTGTCGATTTGCGAGTTTTGAACGAGAACGGTCGCGGCTCCGTGAGCAATGCGCTGGCGGCGTTCGACTGGCTGCTCGCCAACGCCGACGACGAAGATATCCGTATCGTCAATCTGTCGATCGGTAAAGCGGTTGACTCGCCAGTCGCGAACGACTTACTGGTGCAAGCGGTGGAGCAGCTCGTTGCTCAAGGCATTGTTGTCGTGGCGTCGGCGGGCAATTACGGCAAGCTTGGCAATTTCTACATCACGAGCCCCGGCAGTGCGCCGAATGCAATAACCGTGGGGGCAGTACGTATCAATGACACGGCCTGTATCGACGATGACACGGTCGCGGGTTTTTCGTCGCGTGGTCCAACCTTGCACGACCACTACATGAAGCCGGACCTCGTTGCCCCGGGCACGCGTATCATTGCGGCGACTGCCGAGAACGGCAGCATGAAAGCGAATCACCCAAATCGCCTTGAGAACTGCAGCAACGGCAACTGCAGCGATAAGTACTTTCGCCTTAGCGGCACGAGCATGGCAGCCGCCGTGGTCTCTGGTGCGGCGACCCTAATGCTCTCGCGCGACGACAGCCTCAACCCAGGCACGGTCAAGGCCCGTCTGATGCGCTCAGCACGCAAGATCGCTGGCGATCCGGTCGAAGTAGGCGCCGGGGTTCTCGACATACGCGCGGCGTTGCGGGACGACGGCGTTGTCAGTGCTGCACCATCACCGCGATTGGTCCGCTTATCGACGCAAAACACGATTCTAGTTGAGGATAGTGCATCGCTGTGGGGTAGCGAAGAGTGGGCTGCGAAGAATTTGTGGTCGAACGGTTACATGTGGCGCGACGGTTATATGTGGGCTGATGGTTATATGTGGGCCGATGGCTATCTCTGGACGGACGGTTACATGTGGGCGGACGGATACATGTGGGCCGACGGTTACATGTGGGCGGATGGCTATATGTGGGCCGACGGATACATGTGGGCCGATGGTTACCTCTGGGCCGATAACGACTCATTGATCGCGCAGTCGAACGACGACGGAGGCTCGGCCGCAGGTAACGGTTTGTCCTGCACAAGCGGGGCAGATGGCGAAGAGCTATTGACCGGTGGCGATTTCGAATCAGGCTTTAACACGTGGCACAACCACACTAACGCCAACGTAATCCACGCCTGGGATGAGCGCCGCGGGATACGATCTCTGCGTCTACGCAATCGTCAATGCACGTCAAAGGTGTTGGGCGACAATTGGGTACCGGGCCAAATGATCACGGTGACCGGTTACTACCGCTCGGCAGGCTCGGGCAACATCGTCCTCGGGGTCGACTACTTCAATAACAGCTGGACGGAAATTGACGAGGTCTACTCGAACCTCGACGACGCCCGCGGCGGCTACAAACGCTTTTCGTTCTCCGGCGTCATCCCGAATGGCACGAAAAACATGAGCTTGTGGATCTGCGGAAACTCGGACACGCGCTATGATGATATCTCGGTACGCTAGACAACGGTGGCTGTTGCCACCAATCACAACCTCGTAAGACACCCTTCGTCAGGTGGCGGAAAAGGCCGGGTCCAACCTCCCAGGGATCCGGCCTTTCTTTTTTATCGATGATTCGACGAGCAGAAAAGCGACTGTCGCCCATCAAAAAATGTCGGCATGACCACTGTAGGTGGGTGTGACCAACGCTAAGCCCCGGACAAATCTGCGACAGAGTCGATCTTGATCCGATTCGGCGATCGATTTCACACGTTGACGACGGTCACGTCCCTAGCGTCTACGGCAGCACAGTGAGGAGAGCTGTGTCGTTCCCCCATTTCTCTCGTATAGGAGACGCTCGTATGAAATCCTTTCGCGCTCGCACCGTCGGCTTACTGACCGGCCTACTCGCCACGCTCGTCGTCGTTGCAACGGCCCAAGCCGGTCATCATGAGAAAGACGAAGGTGACATTGTCGATGTAGCTATCGCTGCTGGTTCGTTCGAAACGCTGGCAGCGGCGTTGACCGCCGCCGACCTTGTCGACACGCTAAAAGGTGATGGCCCGTTTACCGTATTTGCACCAACCGACGAAGCCTTTGCCAAGCTGCCGGCTGGCACGGTTGAAACGCTGCTGAAACCGGAAAACAAGGATCAATTGGTCGCGGTTCTGACCTACCACGTCGTTGCCGGAAAAGTACTGGCCAAAGACGTAGTGACGTTGAACGAAGCTACCACCGTCAATGGCGCGAACGTCGAGATTGCTGTTAACGATGGCACGGTCAGCATCAACAATGCCACCGTAACCGCGACAGACATCAAAGCCAGCAACGGCGTCATTCACGTGATCGACACGGTTATTTTGCCGCCGAAGTCGTAATGCGACGCTACACGTTCTAGCAAGCAGGGCGCTGGACCGTCTGCAATCGACGGTCCAGCAGCCTTCCGCGTGGGTGCAGAACCTGCGTGATGACTCGTCAAAATACTGACGACACCAGCCGGCAGCCGCGCGACATAGTCTTTGCTGGTACAGTAGTACCAGCGGTAAAAGTCTAAGGCCAACCGATGGATGCGCTAGGCGACGGCTACAGCGAGGATCAAGCGATGCATGTCGTTTGCCTCGGTGCGTCGGCTGGCGGACTAGCACCGCTTAAAGCGTTCTTCGGTGCCGTGGGCAACGATTCACCACACGTCTACGTGATCGTTCAGCACCTCTCGAACAAACATGTTTCGAGGATGGCCGAAATCCTTCGCACCGTTACGCCGTTACCGATCGCCACGATCACCGATGGCACGCCGCTTGCGTCTGGCACGGTTTACCTACTGCCCGCAAATGCCAATGCGAAGCTTGCTCGTATCGATGATCAGCTGCATTTCAAACTGGCCACACGGCCACGCAAGCCGGAGTTAAATCTGCCGGTCGATGTTTTTTTCGCATCTCTGGCACAACATGCCGGCATACGCGGTATCGCCGTCGTTTTGTCTGGGTCAGGCTCCGACGGTAGCCACGGACTTGTCTCCGTTAAGTCCGCTGGCGGAGTGGTTATTTGCCAAGACCCAGACGAGGCCGAATTTAGCGGCATGCCGCAATCGGCTATCAATTCTGGTGTCGTCGACCTCGTTCTCGGGGCGAACGATATTCCGACCGCTATCAAGAGCTACACAGGCATTGCGGCGGCCGAATGGCAGACGCTGGAGCGGACACTGGAAAAAGACTACGCACGGGTCACGGAACTGCTGCAAACGATGCAAGGGGCTGATGAAGTTTGGGAGACCCGCTTTATCGACTACAAGCGGCCCATGGTTTGTCGGCGTATTGCGAAACGCATGCGAATATCCGGCGTCGAAACGATCGAGCAATACCGAGACTTCATCGCTAATCACCCGCAAGAAGCTGATGCGCTTGCCTCCGAACTACTGATCAATGTGACAGCATTCTTTCGTGATCCGCTCGCCTGGAGAACGATTGAAAGCGACACTTTGCCCGGCGTTATCGGTGATGGCACGCGCGAGGCGCGACTTTGGTCAGCCGGTTGCTGTACTGGCGAGGAAGCCTTCACGCTCAGCATGCTTTGCGCTGAGTACTGCGATTCCAACAACATTCCCCGTAACTACAAGATATTTGCGACCGACTTGGATGAAAAAGCGGTCGAGCAAGCGTCGAGAGGCTTCTACCCGAGTGACATCGCCGAACAATTGTCGGCGGACCGACTAGCCCGGCACTTTACGAGACGTGATGGCGGCTATCGTGTTGCGGACCGTATTCGCCGGCGCGTCATGTTTTCCCGGCATGATTTGATTGACTCGCCAGCATTCGTGCATATCGATTTATTGGTGTGCCGGAATCTGTTGATATATTTCGATACAAGCTTGCAAGAGCGCATCATCGATAAGATCTGCTTTGCGTTACGACCCGGCGGCGTGTTGTTTCTTGGTCGTAGCGAGAGTCTCGGCTCTCGCACCGGGTATTTTCATCCACTAAATCGCCAGCACCGTATTTTCCGCAACACGCGTCGACGGCCAACGTTCCCGCGGCCGAGCACGCTACTACCGGCCGTCGAGAGACCCTTACGGCCAACAACGAGCGACTCTCCTTCTCCACGGGTCATGGTCGAGAGCAATGCCCAAGCTATGCTCCGGGCGCTACTCGGTGAATTCAACACTAGTTGTGCGCTCATTGTTGACTCTAACTGCAAGCTCATCGAAACAGCCGGTCACTATCGACGCTTTCTGAATATGCCGGACGACGGATTCGCCAGTAATCTGTTGCACTTGGTGCCGAAAGCCTCAATTTCAGCGGTCGAGCTATGCATTCGAAGACTGCGAAACAGCTATGGGACCGATCAAGCCAGCGACGTATCCACGCGCATTGCGGTCGATACGGCAGAGAACCAGGGCTACGCCCATGCCAGTTTTCGGGCGATCCCCCCTGGAGACACCGATCCGGCTGAACGGTTCGTCATCGTTTTAACCTTGGAAGAAGATGCCGACTCTTCGAACGAAGAAGAATCGAGTGTTGTGTCGCGTACGACCATGGAATTGATGCAGCAGGAACTGATCGAGACGCAGGAGTACTTAAAGAACGCGATCAACGAACTCGAAACAAGCAATGAGGAGCTGCAGAGCACGAACGAAGAGCTGATGTCGTCGAACGAGGAGCTGCAGAGTACGTATGAAGAGTTGCAGAGCACGAACGAAGAACTCTATTCCGTCAATGCCAAACATCAGAGTAAGATCGATGAGCTCGACGCACTCAATGCTGACATCAATAGCCTGCTGGAGAGCTCAAACATTGCGACCGTGTTTTTGGACCGCAATGGAGCAATCCGCAAGTTCACACCCGCCATTCAGAACATCTTCGATCTCAAAGACAGTGATCGCGGTCGAGCGTTGTTGCAGTTTGTGCCGAAGTTGGGTGAAGAATCAAAGCAGGCAATGGAAGCTGCGATTCAGAGTGTTTTGCACGGCGATTCGGACTTACAGGAATTCGAGGGACGTTTGCGGACCAAGGAGTGGCTGCGTATTCGAGTCGGCCCTCACTACGATTCAAGCGGCTTATTGGACGGCGTTGCAGTGACGTTCGTTGATATTAACACGCTCAAAACCATCGAATCGGAGTTGTCGAGCGGTAAATTGGCGCTAGAGAGTGTACTTGACAGTACCTTGGCTGGTTACTGGGATTGGCGAATTCAAGATGGCCATGGTCGGATCAGTAAACGTTTCAGGGATATGTTCGGGTACGGCGAAGACGAGTTACCGAATGAACTGAGTGCTTGGCAAAAGCTAGTCCACCCAGAGGACGAAGAAGCTGCAACACAAGCGTACGAGCGGCATGTTGCAAGCAAGGGTAAAGAACCGTATGACCTCCAACTGCGCTACTTTCATAAGGATGGATCAATCGTCTGGGTGTTATGCAGAGGCAGGATTGTTGAATGGTCGAGCGCTGGTGAGCCGTTACGTATGCTCGGAAGTCACATTGACATCACACCACTCAGGCAAGCGCAGGAAGTTATTCAGCAGCGGGCCGAAGAGTCGCGACAAATGGCTTACATCGCGTCGCACGATTTGCGCGAGCCGCTCAATTCGATTCGTGGACTGATTGGTATGCTCAAAGACAGTCCAGACGACACAGAGTTAAGCGCGGAAGTCCTATCACGCATCGATACGTCGGCAGAGCACCTGGCAAATATGGTTGAAGGCTTGCTGACGTTCTCACGTCTCGATGAACCGGCGCTCGAATTGGAAGCGCTCGATCTCAGCGAGATCGTCGCGAGCGTCATCGCGGATATGCGCACATCACTCGATGACGTCGGCGCCGACATAACGATTAAGCCAATGCCGACAATACGCGGCTCCGATGCATTAATCCGGCAGATGTTCAGCAACCTAATTTGGAATGCAGCTAAATTTCATCGCGACGGCGTTCCACCAGCGATCAGCATTGAGGCCGCATTTGTGCATAGCGCCATCCACATTCGAGTAACAGACAACGGCATAGGAATCGCCAAGGAACACATCGATCGCGTGTTCGCGCTGTTCCGCCGCTTGCATACGCGCTCTGAGTTCCAGGGCTCGGGCATCGGTTTGTCGATCTGCCAAAAAATTGCGCGTTTGCATGGCGGCGACATTTGGGTCGACTCGGAACTAGGCGTTGGCAGTACCTTCACAATCTCGCTACCGGTGCGAGCATGAGCAGTGGCGCACCGCCGGCGACGGTACTGCTCGTCGACGATAACGAAGACTTTAATTTTATCCACGAGCGCTTGTTGCACACCGTTTCGCCCGACATTCAGGTCTTTGCTCGCCAATACGCGGAGGGCGCACTAGAGCTGCTAGCCTCAGAGGAAGGGCAGTCGGTAGATCTCGTCTTGCTCGACATCAACATGCCGAAGATGACGGGATTTGAGTTCGTCGACAAACTTTCGACAATTCGACCGTCGATAAACGATGACATTGTCGTTGTTATGGTATCCACCACACTAAATCCGGACGACTTTTACCGCGCCGATCAATCTCCGTATATCGTACGTATGTTGGAGAAGCCATTGACACAGACAATGCTCGCCGACCTTCTGGACGAACACTTGCCAGTTGCCGACGCGGCCGATACCGCGAGATAGAAACCGAACGTCGCTTCAGACAATTGACCTATTCGTCGAATGGGTCGGTCGCGCTTCAAGTAAACACTTGTTTTCAGCGCTAAATGCGGTCAGTCTTTGCGCCAGCTCGAGCTTGGCGAGATATTACCGCGAGCAAAGCGCACGGAGATCGCGAATGACCGGACCGCAACTCAACGTTGTGTTAATCGACGATAATGACGATGACAATTTCATTCATCGCCGTGTCGTCGAAGAGGTCGATATCGATATCCGCTTACGCGTGTTCGAACAGGCACAGCAAGCACTGGACCACCTGGGAACGACAGATCGCGATCCCGTTGACATCGTGTTTGTCGATATCAGCATGCCACGCATGGATGGGTTTGAGTTCATGGCGGCATTTGATCAGTTGCCGCGAGCGCTGCGCGTCGGTGTCGTCGTTATCTTCCTTTCGGTTTGCGCGAACCCAACCGATATTGATCGCGCGCTGAAGACAGCACACGCGCGCGGCTTCCTGAACAAGCCACTGTCGCGCGCGAAACTCACCGACGTCTTCAACGAGTACTTCGCGAGCACGAGTTAGTGCTCGTTACGGTGCCGCGGCTGTTCGCTCAACAAGCATCCCCTCGCGGATAAGAAACTCGCAGACGTCGTCGACACCGTCGCCCGCTTTCAAGTTTGCAAATACCCAGGGGCGCTCACCACGCATACGGTTGGTGTCGTTCTCCATGACCTGTAACGAGGCGCCCACATGGGGCGCTAAATCAGTTTTGTTGATGACGAGCAAATCCGAACGGGTAATTCCCGGCCCACCCTTACGAGGAATTTTTTCACCAGCCGCGACATCGATTACGTAAACCGTAATATCGACGAGCTCGGGTGAGAATGTTGCTGAAAGATTGTCGCCGCCAGATTCAACGATGACCATTTGCAGATCGGGAAAGCGATCTGCCATTTCGTCGATCGCGCTGACGTTGATCGATGCGTCCTCACGGATCGCAGTATGCGGACAGCCACCGGTTTCTACGCCGACGATACGATCGGCCGACAGCGCCTCGGCGCGGACCAAGATTCGCATATCCTCCTGCGTGTAAATATCGTTGGTAACAACCGCAATATCAAAGCGATCCCGCAAACGCTTGCAAAGCGCTTCTACCAACGCTGTTTTTCCGGCCCCCACTGGCCCGCCTATGCCTACTCGCAATAAATCTCGTGCAACCTCAGTCATAATTTTTCCTTCGTAACTGCAGCGCCATGTGTTTACGAACGAAACAAACGCGTACGTTGGTGTTCGTGACGCGCAGAGGCCAGCGCCACACCCGGCAACGTGAGTCCCAAGCGACTGTCCTCGACGGCTTCGGCCGCATCGACGTAAGCATCGAGTCGTCGGCCCGCTTCGAGCATGAGCCGCTGCCCATCAGTCTGTCCAAGCGGTACGAGCTTGATCGCCGCCGCTACTTGGTTTTCATGCCATACCCAAGCGTAGGCCGCTAAAACGCTGCGGCAATCAATTCCTTCGGCGACCGCCGCTGCCGCAAACGCTGTCGCAAACAAAGGCTTCTCGGGTAAGGTCGCCGCAGCATCAGCCGAGAGCACATCGCGAATCAACCGGGCCAACGCCGCGCCCATTTGACGGTCCTCGTCTAGCAATTCCGCCGATTCGCGACTGGCCGTTAGCGCTTGATTACAGTGCTTAACGGTAGCGTGATCGCTACATTGTGTAGCGGCATGCAAGCGCTTTAGATAAGCAAGGTCTTGGTGGACGAGCGTCGCCGCAGCGATACCTTGCAGCCAGTCTCGCACATCGTTAGCAGATCGAATCCACTCAGCCTCGACCGCGTACTCTAACCCTTGCGAGTAACTGTACCCACCGACCGGTAGTGCTGGGCTAATCAACAGCCATAACGCCGGCTGAATTGGCGCTGGCGGGTTAGTGGCTGTGGCCATCGTAAGCTCCAGCCTCCGGCTCGAACGGGGCCTCGACATGCGTGATGCGAAAGTCTAGCTGCGTGAGCATACGATCGAGTACATGGTCAGTTTGGTAGCGGACCGCGTCGCGGTCGATCTGGACCCAAACGTGGCGATTGCCTAGGTGATATGCCGCCCGCGCGAGCATCGCATCGTCGCCGGAAACCTCCGACAAGGACTCGATAGCTGCGTCAACGCGAACGACAAAGCCGTCGGCGCTGGCAAGACAATCTCCACCACGTAATACGCGACCGCGTGTCAGCTTGATAAACGCCTCACGGCCGGACGTCATAACGACGCGCTGCCGCGCCTTCTGCCGCGCCTCGAATGGCAGCTCTATGACATCGTCGGCATCTGCCGTAGGTACGCGCTGCACGAGCGTGACCGGTGCCTGCAAAACGCTAAGCACAGCTAGAACAAAAAGTAGCGCTGCGCCAACGGCAACTCGGTCGCTGGTTGGCAGGTTAACGCCTCGCCGTCCGCCATCACCTGGTACGTCTCTGGATCGACGTCAATCTCCGGCATCCAGTCATTGAGGACCATATCGGTTTTGCGAACCGTACGCGTGTTGGTCACCGGCGCCGTTGGGGTTGCGAGGCTCAACTCATCGCCGATGCCATGGGCGTGCGCTGTGCGGGACACGAATGTCACCGAGGTGGCATGACGAGCTCCTCCAAAGGCGGCAAACATAGGCCGATAGTGGGTCGGTTGCGGCGTCGGAATAGACGCGTTCGGATCACCCATCGGCGCCGCCGCGATGAGCCCACCTTTTATAATAAGTGACGGTTTCGCACCGAAAAATGCGGGCTTCCACAAGACAAGATCGGCGAGCTTGCCCGGCTCCACCGAACCGACTAGGTTGGCGATTCCGTGGGTGAGCGCCGGATTAATCGTGTACTTCGCGATATAGCGACGGACCCGATGATTATCATTACGCGCCGTGTCCTCGGCGAGCGCACCACGTTGCACCTTCATTTTGTGGGCGGTCTGCCACGTCCGGGTAATCACCTCGCCGACTCGGCCCATCGCTTGACTGTCGGATGCGATCATCGAAAACGCACCGAGGTCGTGCAGAATATCTTCTGCAGCTATTGTCTCGCGACGAATTCGTGACTCGGCGAACGCAACATCTTCGGGAATCTTGGGATCGAGGTGATGGCAAACCATCAACATGTCGAGATGCTCATCAACGGTATTGACCGTGAACGGCCGGGTCGGGTTTGTCGAGCTCGGTAAAACGTTCGCGTGGCCCGCGGCCTTGATGATATCGGGGGCGTGGCCACCGCCCGCCCCTTCTGTGTGATACGTATGGATCGTGCGATCTTTCATCGCTGCGAGCGAGTGCTCGACAAATCCCGATTCGTTCAACGTATCCGTGTGTATCGCAACTTGTACATCCTCAGCTTCGGCCACACCGAGACAGCAGTCGATAGCCGCCGGAGTCGTGCCCCAGTCCTCGTGCAATTTGAGACCGATTGCACCGGCCTCAATCTGCTCGGTCAAAGGCTCAGGTTGACTGGCGTTACCTTTGCCGAGGAACCCTAGGTTAACTGGGAACGCATCAGCCGCTTGCAACATGCGTGCGATGTTCCAAGGACCCGGCGTACACGTCGTTGCATTGGTGCCGGTCGCAGGCCCTGTACCGCCGCCAAGCATTGTCGTTACACCAGACATCAACGCTTCATCAATTTGTTGCGGACAGATCCAATGGATGTGCGCGTCGATGCCGCCGGCCGTAACGATGTGCCCTTCACCGGCGATGACCTCGGTACCCGGTCCGATGATGATCTCAACATCGGGTTGCACATCCGGATTACCCGCTTTGCCAATAGCCACGATGCGGGCATCTTTAATGCCGATATCGGCCTTAACGATGCCCCAATGGTCAACGATTAGTGCGTTGGTAATAACGCAGTCGACCACCTCAGCGGCTAGGCGTTGACTTTGCCCCATACCATCGCGAATAACCTTGCCGCCACCAAACTTGACCTCATCGCCGTAGTGCGTGTGGTCGCGTTCGACCTCAATAACCAGTTCAGTATCGCCGAGTCGCACTCGATCGCCGGTCGTCGGTCCGAACATATCGGCGTAGGCACGTCGGTCGATCGCCGTCATCAGTCCGACTCCAAAGCGCCCATAACGGCCGCATTAAACCCATACACACACCGATCTCCAGCGTAGTCGACAAGCGTTACGGTGCGCGTCTGACCAGGCTCGAACCGAACCGCGGTGCCGGCTGGTATGTCGAGACGCTTACCGTAGGCAACGCTCCGATCAAAGTCGAGTGCCGGGTTAGTTTCTGCGAAATGGTAATGCGAGCCGACTTGTATCGGTCGATCGCCGCTGTTGGCGACGGCGACGTCGGTTCGCGTACGGCCCGCATTCAATTCGATTTCGCCGCTGTCTATGAAGTACTCGCCGGGAACCATGCCGTTCTCCTTCCCGTTAATCGATTGGATTATGAACGGTCACTAACTTAGTGCCGTCCGGAAACGTTGCCTCAACCTGAACCTCATGAATCATCTCCGGGATACCCTCCATAACGTCGTCGCGGCTAAGCAGCGTGGTTCCGTATTGCATAAGCTCGGCGACGCTTTTTCCGTCTCGCGCGCCTTCTAAGATGGCAGACGAAATAAACGCGATACTCTCCGGGTAGTTGAGCTTCAAACCGCGTGCTTTGCGTTTTTCAGCCAACTCAGCGGCCATAAAAATAAGGAGTTTGTCTTTTTCGCGGGGCGTCAATTCCATCGTGCGATCTCCAACTGCGCAGCTAGCGCGTTAGGTTCTCCAAATTCTTGGCAACGCCGCTGGACGGCCGATAGCCAGCGGTCGTAGCGCCGCCCATGCCACCTGCAGCTCACCAAACAGTGTCTCCACATCGTTGCCGCGAGCACGAATGATCAAGACTCGATCGGGAACAGTAATCGACAGATGCGGTGTCGAATCGCCAAGCGCATCGATCAACGCGGCGCCTAACTGCCGATCAGCCGGTGCGAACCATGCCGTGGCATTGATCGGCATCGCACCGAAACCCCAATCGGCCTGTTGACGGCGGCTGCCACCCTCTAGCTCGCTGCGCTCCAGTAACAGCGGCTCGCGGTCATTGTCGATACAACGCTCGATGCGAGTGGTTTGGGAAACTCGGCCTCGGGTGAACGGACGGTTGCCCGCCCGGCGCCCGAATACGGTGACTTCCCATGCGAAAACTCGCGCTCCGTCGGCGAGTTGGATCGTGGTCGTAACGTCAAAATCGCAACCGTCGAAGGCGATAGTTTCGAGTGGCAACCACTCCATCACAGCATCGCGCCCAACGACAATCGTTTGCTCGAGCTTGGCACCTCGTCCGTCGGCGCGATAGAGCTTGGTAGCGGCTGGTGTTGTGATTAGCGAATGCGCTTTTGTGTCGAGTGTAGCGCCAATCGATAGGGTATCACCGCCGACGATGCCACCCGGCGGATGAATGAGATAAACGTGCGTGCACGGCGGTTCCGGATGAAACGGCTTCTGCACATAGAGAGGCCCAAACCCTGGTTGCCGGCGAAGTCGAGTGTGCTGACCGTCTCTTTCGAAATGCATAGCCAACCGCGCGGCCCAGCCAGGGGTTAGTGTCGAATTGGAATTGGTCGTGGCGGCGTGCAAATCGATGATCGCGGTATCAAGCGTCGTCCGAGTGTTGCTAACTTTGTTGGACGAGTAAACCCACAGACCGGCTTTCGCCGTTTCTGCACCAAAACGGTGACCCAAAGTTGTGAAAGTCGCCGCCGGGCGGCGCCGTCAAGGTGTTACGCACCGATTATGAATATCGGTTATTCTCAAACGCTTAGCGCAGGTTTGTAATGTGGGAAAACTAACAACACATATTCTGGACACCGCACGCGGTTGCCCGGGAGCCGAAATACCGATACGTGTGTTTCGCGACGGTCAGCTGATAAAAGAAACGCGTTCGAACGCTGACGGGCGATGCGACGAACCACTGATTGACGGTCAGGATTTTACGGCTGGATTGCACGAGATTGAATTTCGTGTCGCGAGTTATTTTGCAGATCTTACCGACCCTAGCAAACCGCCGTTCCTCGATCGCATCACACTGACGGTTACGCTCAGCGACGATGCCCACTATCACGTGCCATTGCTCGTTTCGCCGTGGAGCTACAGCACGTACCGCGGCAGCTAGGCTGTGACTGAGAGTAGTTCAGCAACGCTTCGGTTTTTGCTCGATGGCGACGTAGTCGAACTCGATAACGTCCCGCCGACGCGGACTGTACTCGAGTGGCTTCGTGAGGATGCCGGTCGAACCGGTACGAAAGAAGGCTGCGCGGAAGGCGACTGCGGTGCGTGTACCATCGTCATTGCGGAACCGATAGGCGATGCGTTGCGATATCGCCCGGTCAATGCCTGCATTCAGTTTCTCGGGACACTGCACGGGAAAGAACTGATTACGATCGAGAGCCTGAGCCGCGACGGTCGCTTGCACCCGGTACAACGATCGATGGTCGATAACCACGGCTCACAGTGCGGTTTCTGCACCCCCGGATTCGTCATGTCGATGTTTGCGTTGTACAAAGAAAATGCTGCGCCGACGCGGACCGACATCGATGTCGCGTTATCCGGCAACTTATGTCGCTGCACCGGCTATCGACCAATCGTCGCTGCCGCCGAAGCTATGGGCAAAGCGGCTGCAACGAATACTGACCGGCATGCCAACCGTACAGCGACAGCGGCGGACCGTGCGATAAGCACGACGTTAAGATCGCTGACGTCATCCGCCACGCTGGCGTTGCAGCATCGGGATGGACGTTTTTTCGCACCGACGACGATTGCCGAGCTAACCTCACTACGGCGAGAGTATCCAGATGCGACAATTCTCGCCGGCGGCACCGACGTCGGCTTGTGGGTGACCAAGCACTACCGCGCGTTGCCTACCGTGATTTACACCGGGCGAGTGAGCGAGCTAAGCGTAATTCGCCGTCGCGACGGTAACCTGGACATCGGAGCGGCCGTCTCACTAACCGATAGCTTTGCGGCGCTTGACACTGAGTATCCGGAGCTCAGCGAATTGTGGCGACGGTTCTCATCACCACTCATTCGTAATGCTGGCACGCTCGGTGGCAACATCGCGAACGGCTCACCAATCGGCGACTCTATGCCGGCGCTACTGGCACTTGGCACGAAACTGCAGCTCGCCTCGGCGACATCGGTACGGGATATTGAGCTGGCCGATTTTTACCTCGGCTATCAACAGACTGCACTTGAGCCTGGCGAGGTATTGACGCGGATCATCATTCCGCAGCGTCATGCGACAAGTGTCGTTCGCAGCTACAAGTTATCGAAACGCTACGACCAAGATATTTCCGCGGTATGCGCCGCGATCGCGCTGCAGATTCACGACCAGCGAATAATTGCGGCAAAATTGGCGTTTGGGGGTATGGCAGCCATTCCCAGCCGAGCGCCACGCGCCGAGCGCGCCCTTGTTGGCGAGCCATGGACAAAGACAACTGTCCGCAAGGCCATGACCGCACTTCGTGAGGATTTTTCGCCGATTAGTGACATGCGTGCGAGCGCTGCTTACCGCGTGCAAAGCGCCGGTGCCTTGTTGTACCGCGCCTGGCTAGACATCACCCAGCCCGAAACACCGACGAGTGTCTATGACTACCAAAGCGACACCGCGCTCTGACGTTCACGGCAGCGTCGGCAGTGCCGTGGCGCACGACAGTGCCGAGCTGCACGTGGCCGGTGCTGCCATGTACACCGACGATGTTCCAGAGCCGCGTGGCACTGGCTACGCCGCAATCGGCGTTAGCAGCCATGCGCACGCTCGGGTTGTCGCCATCGACCTTGAGCCGGTGCTGGCGCTCGACGGCGTCATCGGTGTCATCACCGCAAGCGATATCCCTGGCGAAAACAACTATGGCACGGTAGTAAAAGACGATCCGATCTTGGCCGATGGTGTCGTCGAGTATGTTGGCCAACCGCTGTTTGCCGTAGCCGCCAAAAGTGTTGCTATCGCACGCCGCGCCGCACGGCTGGCCAAAGTCGACTACAAACCACTTGAGCCGATCCTAACGATTCGCGATGCCGTCGAGCGCGGCGCCAGTGTCCTGCCGAGCGTAACGCTGGCCCGCGGCAATGCCCGCGCCGCGATAGACCGTGCAGCGCATCGCTTAAAGGGCCGAACCCATGTTGGCGGGCAGGATCAATTTTATCTCGAAGGTCAAATCGCATTGGCATCGCCACGGGAAGGCGGCGACATGTGGCTCTTGTGCTCGACTCAACACCCAGGTCACGTCCAAGAGCTGGTCGCCGAGTGTCTAGGCCTGACCGCCAAAGATGTCGTTGTTGAATGCCGCCGCATGGGCGGCGCCTTTGGTGGCAAAGAAAGTCAGCCCGCACTAATCGGATGTATCGCCGCGCTGTTGGCACGCCGCTTTGCGCGGCCGATAAAACTGCGACTCGATCGCGATGCCGATATGATCATCACGGGCAAACGGCATGACTTCGATATCGACTATGACGTCGGCTTTGACAGCGACGGTCGTATCGATGGCATCGAATTCACACTGGCATCGCGCTGTGGAATGTCCGCTGATTTGTCCGGCGCAATCAATGACCGAGCTCTATTTCATGCCGACAACGGATACTTTCTCGAACACGCGACCCTGCACAGTCACCGCTGCAAAACCAACACGGTTTCGAATACCGCGTTCCGCGGCTTCGGCGGACCACAAGGTATGTTCGCCATTGAGCATGTCGTAGATGAGATTGCGCGCTACCTCGATCTCGACCCGTTAGCGGTCCGTCGCAATAATTTGTACGGCACCGATACACGCAACGAGACACCGTATGGGCAAGTAGTCGAAGACAACATACTCGAGCCACTTATTGCCGAGCTCGAAACCAGCTCGGCGTACAGACAACGGCGGCAAGCCATCAGTGACTGGAATGCAAGCAGTCCGATCTTGAAACGCGGCATCGCACTAACACCAGTCAAATTCGGTATTTCATTTACCGCGACTCACCTTAACCAAGCGGGCGCTCTGATTCATATTTACGCGGACGGCAGCGTACAACTGAATCACGGTGGCACAGAAATGGGTCAGGGTTTATTCACTAAAGTCGCGCAAGTCGTCGCCGAAGAGCTGCAGATCGATATCGATCGAATTCGCGTAACGGCATCGGACACGAGTAAAGTACCGAACGCATCGGCAACGGCAGCATCGAGCGGATCCGACCTCAACGGTAAAGCAGCCGAAGTTGCCGCACGAACCTTGCGGATGCGATTGACCGAATTTGCCGCCCTGCATTACGGCGTCGCCGAATCAGAGGTGCATTTCGAGCGCAATACTGTGCGTATCGGCGAGCAATCCATTGCGTTCGAGCAATTGGTCGATAAAGCCTATCGGGCGCGGGTATCGCTATCGGCAACCGGCTTTTACAAGACACCGAAGATTCGCTATGACCGAGAAACTCTGTCAGGTCGACCGTTCTACTACTACGCCTACGGTGCCGCAGTCAGCGAGGTGATCGTAGATACGTTGACCGGCGAACACCGCGTTGTGCGCGTCGACATTTTGCACGACTGCGGAGACTCGCTTAACCCAGCGATCGATCTTGGCCAGATCGAAGGCGGCTTCGTCCAGGGCATGGGCTGGCTCACGACCGAGCAACTGTGGTGGAACGAGGCTGGCGAGCTGAAGACGCATGCGCCATCGACGTACAAAATCCCAACGTCGGTCGACGTTCCGCACGATTTTCGGGTGCAGTTTTTCTCAGGCAGTAATCGGGAAGATACGATCTACAGATCCAAAGCGGTTGGGGAACCACCGCTGATGCTTGCGTTGTCGGTGTTTCATGCCATTCGTGATGCGATTGATCATGCGACACCAAACCGCGGGCCAATCGAATTGCTAGCACCGGCGACACCAGAGGCTGTGCTGCGAGCCTTGCATCAACAGCAACGCTTAGCGGCACCAACGACACGCACATGGAAAACTGGCTAGAGCAATTGCATGCCTTGCTCGTGGACCGCGAGCCAGCCATCTTGGTAACGGTAGCTGCCGTGCGCGGATCAGCGCCACGCGAACCGGGTGCACGAATGATCGTCACCCGTGATCATAGCTATGGCACGATCGGCGGCGGTCAACTCGAGTTTCGTTGCATCCGTCAGGCGTGCGTCCAACTAGGCGACACCGACAGTGCTGCCAGTCGACAGCAGCGCTTTACGCTCGGTCCCGACTGCGGCCAATGTTGCGGCGGCGTAGTCGACGTTTGGTTTGAACGTATCAGCCATGCCGATCTCGATTGGCTGGCACCGGCTCTCGATGCGAGTAAGCACGGCAAAGCGATTGGTCGGGTTAGCCTGCGCCAGCCGGAGAACCGAGTTTCGCGGGTAATCACTGCGGCCGAAACCGTGGTGTTCAGCAGCGGGGACTTTGCGGCACATCGGCCTTATCGCGACGCGGCTGCAGCGCTGGTGCGCAAGAGTGCAACGACGCGGGCCGATGTAATCGCGCTAAACGAGACGATGCGGATGCCGGTATTGGTCGATTGCACGGCGGCGTCACAGTGGACAATCGCTATCTTCGGCGCAGGTCACGTCGGTACCGCTGTTGGTGATGCGTTACGGTTGCTACCGGCGACCAGTTGCGTCATTGATACTCGACCTGAGCAAATCAATCGTGTACGTGCGCGCGGCATCAGCACGAAACTGACCGATAACCCGTTGACGGCGCTGGACCGGCTGCCGGATGGCGCAGATATTGTCGTCATGACACACGATCACGGGCTCGACTATCGATTGATCGAAAAAGCGCTGGCAGCTCGGCGGTTTGGCTACGTCGGCCTCATCGGTTCACGCAGTAAACGGCGGCGCTTCGAAAAGCGCTTGCGCCAGGCGGGCCTTACCGATGCAAATCTGGCAGCGCTAACCTGCCCGATTGGAATCGCATCGATCGACGGCAAACAACCGTTCGAGATTGCGATAGCACTCAGCGCCGAACTCATCGCTCGGCGACAAGCATCGCTCGTTGACGTCCAAGACGACCAGCAAAGCGGCGACGAGCGCCTAGCTTAGGCGCGAAGGAACGCAATTCACGTGGAAGCGCATATTGTTGAATGGCTCTCCTTGCTCGGGCGCTGGCTACATCTAATTGTCGGGATAGCGTGGATAGGGTCATCGCTCTATTTCATTTGGCTGGACAATCATCTCATCGCTCCTGTCGATACGCAGGCCGCCAAGCGCGGCGTATCGGGCGAGTTGTGGTCGGTACACGGTGGTGGCTTTTACCACGCACAAAAATACGGCGTTGCCCCACCCGAGCTACCACCGACACTGCATTGGTTCAAATGGGAAGCCTATTCGACGTGGCTGTCAGGTATGTTCCTGCTCGGCATCGTCTACTGGTATGGCGCTGAAATCTATTTGATCGACCCGGCAATCGCCGAGCTATCGCAAGTTGAAGCGATTGCTGTAAGCATCGCCACTTTGCTGATCGGCTGGGTCGGCTACGACCTGCTGTGTCGATCACCGCTCGCCAAGAACGACATGCTACTCACTGCTCTGCTTGCTGTATTGCTAGGTGCAGCAGCCTGGGGCTTATGCCAGTGGTTTAGTGGTCGCGGTGCTTACATTCACTTCGGCGCGTTGATCGGCACTGTCATGGTCGGCAATGTATTTTTTGTCATCATTCCCGGTCAACGAAGGTTGGTTGCAGCCATCGCCGCTCAACAATCGCCGAATGCCGCAGATGGACTAAAAGCGAAGCAACGTTCAGTCCACAACACATACCTTACGCTGCCGGTGCTGTTCGTCATGATCAGCAACCATTACGCGATGACTTACGGGCACCGCTGGAATTGGCTCATTCTTATCGGCATGACGATCGCGGGTGCATTGATCCGGGTTTGGTTTGTCGCTCGCCATAAGGGTCGGGCATCGCCATTTCCGCTGGTGGTCGCGCTGGTTATATTGGCGGCCATTGTCTGGGTAACTCGACCGGTTGCCGTGGCGACAGCAAGCAATACGGACGTTAGCGACGCCACATTTGACGATGTGTTTGTCGTCGTACAAAGCCGCTGCACGAGTTGTCACGCGCGCGAACCGAGCTACCCTGGCTTCGTCGCTCCGCCGGCTGGCGTAGTCCTTGAGACACCCGCCGAAGTCAAAATGCAAGCGGCTCGGATCCACGAACAGAGCGTTGTCACACGCGCGATGCCGGTCGGTAACCTGACCGGTATGCTGGATAGCGAACGTGCATTGATTGACGCGTGGTATCGTGGCGGTGCAAGCGGCAACTGAGTAGATCTGATAACCACGTGTAATGGTGGATAGCGCATACCCAAGAGATTTGGTTGGTTACGGCTGCCGACCGCCCGCTACTCAGTGGCCCGGCGGCGCACGGGTGGCATTGCAGTTTGTTATCAACTACGAAGAGGGTGGCGAGAACTGCGTACTGCACGGTGATCAAGCGTCAGAAGCATTCTTGTCGGAAATCGTTGGCGCCCAGCCGATTGCTGCACGGCATATGAATATGGAGTCGCTCTACGAGTACGGGTCCCGGGTCGGCTTTTGGCGTCTGCACAGGCTGTTCACGGAACGACAGATTCCGGTAACCGTGTTCGCCGTCGCGATGGCGCTTGAGCGCAACCCTGTCGTGGTGGATGCGATGTTGTCGGCCGATTGGGAAATCGCGAGTCACGGCTATCGCTGGATCGACTACCAGTCTGTTCCTGAGCCGATCGAGCGGGAGCACCTGCAACAGGCGGTAGAAATCCACCAACGCTTAACGGGCTCGCCGCCACGCGGTTGGTATCTCGGTCGGTGCAGTCCGAACAGCCATCGTTTGGCGGCCGAATACGGTGACTTCGACTACAACGCAGACAGTTACGCCGACGAAATTCCTTATTGGGATTTGCGCTTCGAACGAGCGCAATTGATGGTGCCATACACGTTGGACGCGAATGACATGCGTTTCGCAACGCCGCAAGGGTTCAATAGCGGTGAGCAGTTTTTTGGCTACTTGAAAGACTCGCTGGACATGCTGCACAGCGAGGGCGAACGCCAGCCGCGAATGATGTCCGTCGGTTTGCACTGCCGACTGGTCGGTCGCCCAGGACGAGCGGCCGCGCTCGCCCGATTTCTCGATTACGCGATGCGTAAATCCGGCGTCTGGATAACTCGTCGTATCGATATTGCTAAGCACTGGCGACGAAACCACCCGGTGGAAGGAGAGAGTCGGTGAGCGAGCAGCCCAACACACGCTTTGCCGATGCGCCAGGTCAGTTGTCGGAGGACGAGTTTGTCGAGCGTTTCGGCGGAATCTATGAACACTCGCCATGGATCGCCGCGGAGACGTGGCGCTCGGGCCTCGACGCGCGCCACGATACCGTTGACGGCCTTGCTCAGGCCATGGCTAGGACACTCGACCAAGCTAGTGATGCGCAGAAAACGGCGCTGATCAACTCGCACCCGGATTTAGCGGGTCGCGCCGCCGTGCGCGGTGAGTTGACCCGTGCATCGACCGCCGAACAAACCAGTGCGGGTATCGATCAATGCTCACCCGATGAGTTCGCGCGCTTTCAACAATTAAACGCCGCGTACAAAGCTCGCTTTGGATTTACCTTCATCATGGCGGTCAAGGGCTCGAACCGCTTCGCAATCCTAAACGCATTCGAAGAGCGACTGGAGAACGACCCGTCGGAAGAATTCGACACGGCCATCCGCGAGATTCATAAAATCGCACTGTTTCGCTTACTCGACATTGCTGGTGCGCCGGACGATGCAGACGAGAGCAACGAAGTCGGAGGCGTCGTTCGACGAGACCGAAACCCTTTTCTGCAGTGGATTGATCTCGCCCAGCCGCGGCTGGGCTCCAGCGTCGTGTTTGCCACAGACGATTTCTTCGCCGATAAAGCCCGTCTGATCGCGCCGCAGGAACCGGTTTGGCGAGAGGGCGAATACGACGCCAATGGTAAATGGATGGACGGCTGGGAGAGCCGTCGGAAACGTACCGAGGGTCACGACTACGCGATCATCAAACTCGGTGTACCCGGCGTTCTGCGAGGCTTCGATATCGACACACGTTTCTTTACCGGCAACTACCCACCAGAGGCCGCCATCGACGGTTGTGTTTGCGCCGAAACGATACCGCCACCCGATACGGTGTGGGACAGCATTGTTGATCGTATTGGGCTGGTCGGCGATTCGCATCATTATGTAGCTGCCGATGCCGATAACAATGACATCGAATACACGCATGTCCGTTTACACATCTACCCGGATGGCGGTGTCGCCCGGCTGCGCGTATACGGGGAGATTCGGCCAGATTGGTCACAAATCGGTAACTCTGAGCTTATCGACCTCGCTGCGTTAACGAACGGCGGCAAAGCGCTTATTTGTAACGACGAGCACTTCGGCAGTATGCGCAATCTGAATGCGCCCGGAAACGCAGTGAACATGGGCGACGGCTGGGAAACGGCACGACGTCGGGAGCCGGGCAATGATTGGGTGATCCTAGCGCTCGGCCATCCGGGCTTTATCCGTACGATCCATATCGACACCTCCCACTTTAAAGGTAACTTTCCCGATCATGTCGTGATTCAAGCGGTTCGAACAACAGCAAGCTACCCGCCGGATCTTGCTATTCAGTCAATCGATTGGCCGCAACTGTTGCCGTCGGTGAAATTGAGCGCTGATCGCTTGCATGAGTTTGTTTCAGAAGTCGACGATATCGGCCCGGTCAGCCATATTCGGATCAATATCTTTCCAGACGGTGGCCTAGCGCGGGTACGTCTGTTCGGTGTGTTAGCACGAGACTCGAGCGATTCGTGAGCGCGATTGTGCTAACGCCAGAGCCGCTGACCGCCAGCGAATTCGCACCATTCGGCAGCGTTCTTGAGGAAGATCGAACTGAGCCGCTCGAGATAAACGACGCTCGCTTCGACCGATTTAGCAATCTCGCCGAGATCGAAATTCGTGGCAAGGACAGTTTCGTCAATACGAGCATCATGCGGTGCCGTACGGCGACTGAGTTGCCGCTGACGATCGATACGTTGGAACGGCACCCGCTCGGCTCGCAAGCGTTCATGCCGCTGCAGACCGAACCGTTGTATATCGTCGTAGCACCGCCTGGCGCTACACCGGAAGGGCAGCGAGCGCGAGCGTTTGTCAGTAACGGTCGCCAAGGGATTAATTACGCGTGCGGTGTCTGGCACTTACCGCTGATAGCAACGTCGGTTGGGCAGCGCTTCTTTGTTGTCGATTGCGGTAACGACGCCAATTGCGATGTGGCCCGCGTCACGCCTCTGATACTCCGTAAAGCAGAGTCGGCAACGTGAATCGCGTCATCCGCGGACGCATTGCCCATTGTGTAGACCGACCCAACGCGAACGGCGGCGTCGAGTACTTCGATGATGGTGCCTTGCTCATCGACAACGGCATTATTCGGGCGTGTGGTCCGTACGAACAGGTGGTTCCGCGCGAGTCAGAGCTAGAACTGATTGACTGTGCTGGACGACTTATCGTGCCGGGTTTTGTCGATTGCCATATTCACTATCCGCAGACCGATATTGTTGCGTCGTTCGGTAAACAGCTACTGACCTGGCTGGAGACGTATACGTTCCCGGAAGAGGCACGGTTTGCCGACTTGGCACACGCTGAAAACACGGCCGCGTTTTTTATCGATGAACTGCTGCGCAACGGCACGACCACAGCGCTGGTTTTCGCAACGGTTCATCCAGGCTCGGTCGACGCCATATTTGCCGCAGCAGCGCGGTACAACATGCGCTTGGCCGCAGGCAAAGTCCTTATGGACCGACATTGCCCAGAAAATTTACGCGATAACGCTGATACCGCTTACACGGACAGTCGTGCACTCATCGAGCGCTGGCACGGCACCGGCAGGGCCGTGTATGCCGTGACTCCGCGCTTCGCTGTGACCAGTACGCCAGCACAACTCGATGCGGCTGCGCGATTGCTCGATGAATATCCAGGCACCTTATTGCACACGCACTTGGCTGAAAATCACGACGAGATTGCCTGGATTGCTGAGTTGTATCCCAGATCGCGAAGCTACCTCGATGTGTACGAACAGCACCGGCTCGTCCGTCCAACCAGTGTTTTCGCGCACGGTATTCACCTTGACGAGACAGACCGCCACCGACTGGCTGCGAACGGCAGCGCGATTGCATTTTGCCCAACATCTAATTTATTTTTGGGCAGCGGTCTGTTCGACCGAGAAGCGGCTTTGGCAGCCGCCATCGACGTCGGTCTCGGAACCGATATCGGCGGTGGTACGAGCTTTAGCTTGATCCGAACTCTGTCGGAAGCCTACAAAGTCCTGCAGATGAAGTCGCAGAACCTCGATAGTCTTGATGCGCTGTATCTAGCAACGCTGGCAGGTGCTAAGGCGCTTTCCATGGACGAGAACATCGGCAACTTTGCGGTCGGTAAGGAAGCGGACTTTGTTGTACTCAACAGCACTGCCACGCCGCTAATCGCCCGCCGATTGGCCCGTGTCAACACGCTCGATGACGAACTGTTCGTCCATTGGATTCTGGGCGACGATCGCTCCGTCGCAGCGACGTTTGTCGCCGGCGAATGCTGCCATCAGACTGACGCCTTAGTGCCTGCAACCATTAAAGCCTAGCGGCAATTCGCCGATACGTAGGGGACCGTCCGGGAATCCTCAAGCATTTCGTATGGCTGCTACGAAACAGAAACGATCCGTGGATGACATACGCGTCGGTATGTATGTGGCCCAGCTAGACCGACCATGGATCGAGACTCCGTTTCTATTTCAGGGGTTTGTTATCGAAGATGAGTCGGTTATTGACGAACTTCGCGAGCACTGTCGCTACGTCTACGTCGATGCAGAGCGAGAAGACGCAACGATAACGGTCCAGTCGCCGCTCATCGCTGCCAATCAATGCACGACGGGCCCCAACGATGCTGCGACACCGGACGATACGACGGCGGCGCTGCGGACCGAACTGACCGTTGCACGCAATGTGCATTCGGTAGCTCAGCAGACCGTGGGCTTGTTGTTCGATCGGGTCGCTAGCAACGAACCGCTCGATATGGCGGCAATCGAAAGCACGATCGACCCGATGATCGACAGCATCATTCGTAACGAAGACGCCTTGTCTTGGTTGGTACGAATGCGCAAAAAAGACAACTACATTCACTCTCACTCGTTGTCGTGTTCGGTTTGGGCGCTGGTGTTCGGGAAACACCTGAATCTTGAAAAACATGACCTACAAACCTTGGCGATGGGCGCGTTGTTCCTCGACGTTGGCAAGACGCAATTACCGGACGAGCTGCTTTGCCGCCCTGGCAAACTCAGCGACACAGAAACGAAGCTCGTGCAGCAACATGTCAAATTTGGGACGGACATCGTCAAACGAATCGACGGGCTCGATCCGCGAGTTATCGAAATGGTCGCGCATCATCACGAGCGGCATAACGGCACTGGTTACGCACGCGGCCTAAGCGGCAATGACACCCCGGTGTTTGCCCGTATCGCCGGTATCGTCGACAGCTATGATGCAATGACAACCGCCAGACCCTATGCACCGGCTGTTTCAACGTTTGACGCCGTGCGTAAGCTGAACAAGATTGCCGGCGTTGAGTTTTCCGAGGAGATGGTTGAACAGTTCGTCCAGTCAATCGGGATCTTCCCGGTCGGAAGCTTAGTGGAATTAAACACCGGAGAAGTCGGCATTGTTGTTGCGCAGAATCGTATTCGTCGCTTACGCCCGAAGATCATGCTGATTCTTGATCGCAATAAAAAGCGCCTAGAAGCCCAAGACATGCTGGACCTGCGTCAGCAGCTAACGATCGGCGACTCCAGTACATCGCTGTGGATAGAAAGAGGCCTCACGGCCGGCGAGTATGGTATCGATCCGTCGGACTACTATTTGTGAGCGCACTCGTCAGTTCTCGGCTAGATCAGCTACCGGTGCTCGATGAACGAATTGCCAGAAACGGCAGCGCTGGTTTGTTAGTCGTCCAACTACGTAACGTCGATCAGCTGCGCAGCAACTACGGCTACCGTGTTACCGAGCAAATTATCGATATTGTTGAGGCACGTTGCCGCGGTGCGATTCGCAGTAACGACCAACTCTGGCGACTGACCGATACGAGTTTCGCGCTGGCGATAAGTCCGCTGCCCGGCGACGGACTCCTGCTGCTGGCCGCGAACAAACTACGAACGATAACAACAGAGCCGATTGCTATCGGCAACGAACGGATCCTGTCAAAGCTGCACATCGGGATTGCCTCGGCGCCGCAACACGGCAAAGATGCCGATACCTTACTGCAGCATGCGGGTATCGCGGCGCTAGCCGCGACATCGGATAAGCGCGACGTCATCTGCTTTGAAGCGGACTTAGCGAATCAGGCACGCAGCGAGCTGTGGCTTGAGCACGAGTTGGATCAAGCAATCGCATGTCGCAATTTTCAGGTTTACTACCAACCGAAGGTCAGCGCCGGGCAGCACTGCCTGATCGGTGCTGAAGCACTGGTGCGTTGGGAGCACGCGGAACGGGGCTGGATTGCACCAGATTTGTTTATCCCATTAGCCGAGCGCGCTAACCGAATTGCGCCGCTCACCGAATACGTGCTGCAGAGCGCGTTGCACCATGCCAGCAGCTGGCCCGAGTGTGTGAGCGTCTCGGTCAATATATCGCCGCGGCTACTCGGTGGCACCGAGCTCGTCGATGTCGTTCGAAGTGCCCTTGGTGTTTGGGGTGTAGCCCCGGCACGCTTAACGCTGGAAGTCACCGAGAGTGCCATTATGACCGATCCGGAAATGGCGCTTGATGCATTGGCGGATCTCAGAAAAATCGGCGTCCGTATTTCAATCGATGACTTCGGAACCGGCTACTCGTCACTGGCGTATTTCAAGAAACTGCCAGCGGACGAGTTAAAGGTCGACCGCAGCTTTGTTATGAATATCTTCAACGATGTGGGTGACCAACGTATTGTCCGCACGATCATCACGCTCGCGAAAGAATTCGGCCTGCAAGTTACCGCCGAAGGTATTGAAGAGGCGCGTACCGCAAACCAACTTGCAGAAATGGGCTGTGACCTTCTTCAAGGCTACTACTTTGGCCGCCCTCAGCCGCATGCGGACTTTCGAGCGACACTCAACCTACCCGCCGAGCCAGCAGCGTAATGACGGCCGTCTAACGCTGTAAAGCTTGGGTCAAGAACTCGGTCGTCGCATCGACAGTTTGGCGAACAGCGCCGTCGTTACCGTCGAACAGGCCAAGGCCGTGGTCGGCTCCTGTAACGACGACTCGTTGCCGGCGCGCTGCACGGGTAGCGTTGTCGAGGACTGCCTCTGCAATGCTGGGATCAACGACGGTATCCAGATCGCCCCACAGTACAAACAACTCGCCTTGATAACGCCTGACGGCATCCATAGGCCGTGACTTTTCAAGGTCGGTAAACCACTGATAGCCGAGACGTTGGTCCTGACCCCAAAAGGTCGTGAACGGTGCGTAGCCTTGGTTGCGCGCTTGCTCTTTCATCGTCGCGAACTGGGTCGGACCACCCAAATAGTCAACCAGGTGCGTACCGCCATTGGTTGCCGATGGTGCCCAAAGGGCAATCGCGGGATAGCGGTCCTGCCCATCGGCCAACAACAGTGCCAGCCGCCCACCCATGCTAAAGCCGAGCAGACCAACACGGTTGGTATCAATGTTACCGCGCGCGACCGCGAAGGCTTTGGCGGCACGAATGTCGGTCAACATGTTGGTCAGGTTGTTATTCGTCCACGACTCTGTCGATTCACCGCAGCCGGGAAAATCCATTCGTATTGAGGCGATTCCATTATCGGCGAGCCGCTGCGCAACCTGAGTAAAACCGCCGGCTTCGTGCCGCGTTCCGCCGTGGCCGTGGATCAGCAAGACCAGCGGGACTGGTTGACCACCGTGATTATCGGGGTAGACAAACGTCATCGGAACAGAGACGCCACGTGAGCGAACGGTCGTATCGATGACCGTGGCGTTATCGGCAGCTACCAAGTCCGGTGCACTTTGGCACCCAACAAGCGCTGCAAGCGCCAGCAAAACCAAGCTGGCGCGGCGGGTACTCAGCACGGCCACGGAGCTACTCCTTTTTGATCGATACACCCCAGGCCGGACCGTACCCGATACCATGTGTCTTGGCGAAATTACCTTGGTTGATCGCAACAGCGAGATCGCCGCTAGAGTTGATAAACAGAAGATTCTCGCCGACAGCGACCGAACCGAAGGAACGCACGTATGGCATCGATCCCTCCCAAACTAACTGGCCACCGTTGCTGATCGATACGCTGTAAATGTCACCGAAGGTCGGGTCATCCTGCTCGAATAGCGCTCGATCTATATCGAAGTAAGCATTACCTAAGTAACCGGTTCCGCCGGCGACCGTACCGGTAAATACACCGTCGTCGTATTGCCCAACACTGGCCTCGAGTTGGATGACCTCCGGGTCGAGTAACGGGCCAACGTCCGCAAACGAAATAACGCCCGCGGCCAAGCGCGCTCCGGTGTAAGAGTAGACGTCGCGGCCGTGAAACGTATGCGACCATTCCGAGCCGCGAATTCGGTTAACGTCTTCATCGATCTCTCGGACCGCCGCTATACCGTAAGCCCGTGCAGGTCCCGACAATGAACCGTTATCTGGGCTGACAAAGTACAGATTGTTCTCTGTTTGCAACACAACCGACTTTCGCGGCGTACCGACACCGGGGTCGACGACCGAAACAAAGACGGTACCCGATGGCCAGGTCTGGGCGTTGTATTCGAGGCTAGCGCTCGCCGCCGCGATGTCGTAGAGCGGGATTAACGGCCGAACGTTAAAGACCTCGATGTCGCGGCTAACACTCTTGGCAACGCCGGCCATGACCATCCCGGGAAAGTCAGCTTGAATGACTAACAAGTTGCGGCCAGCCGAACGGTGGTGATCACCGAGCGCACTGAACGGCAGCATAAGCAAGGCAATCAGAGCCGTAACGGCGACACGGATTCTGGTCATCAATAACACTCCTGGCAACGACGATAGGCGTTAGCAGTGTAATTCAACCTCGCTAAGAATGTTGACGGAGGCGTAGCGACCACGAAAGACGTCGGCCACCGGGCAAAGACGGTAGACTTAGCATCGGTTCTTGAAAAACCGATCCGGAAGCGTCGATTGAGTAATACAACACCCTGGCAGGCGCGTTTCGATAAAGCACTCCGCTCACCGTTTTGGGCTGGCGCCAACATCCTCATCGGTGTATTTGCCGGCTTGCTCGGCGCACTGTTTCACGATGAGTTAAGCCAATCGGTACCGCTGGTTTTGCTCCGCGACAGAACGCTGGCTATTCCGTACGGAAACTGGAGCTGGACCGCTTTTTTCTTCTGGGTGTTTTTTTCGGTCTTCGCGATTGTCTGGGCACGTCGCGAAGCGATTGCAGCACGCGACCGGGCCGGCGAGACGGCCTCGATCAAAACGCTGATCGAAACCGTTGCCCCGCCCGATTTTTTGGAGTTGTACGAAGAGGTCTATAAACGTGCAGTGCAGCTCGAGTATCTCGCCGACAGCGACGCGATCGAGAATCCTGACGAAGAGCTGCGCTGGGTACTGGATTGCGTGATTCAGCTGGCTCGGCGTTGGGACTACAGTACGAAGATCAGTCGCGATTATTACCGGGCCAACGTCATGATCGATCGCGACGATGCACCCGCTGCATGGAGTCCAACGGTGGCTGCGGCGGCGCACCGCTGCTACGGAGAATCGAATTGGCCGGCTATCGTCGCGCAAGCGCAGGGCGCTCTGTGGGTCGAGCCGGACTTTGCGACGGCCGATGCGGCGGATGGTTCGGCAGACGACGACGTCGAACCGCTTTTGCTGGTATACAGCCGCAAGGCTGACGTGAACATTAACATTGGCGGCGCGCCAGAAGCGTTTGTTGCCGGTAGCATGGTATATCTCGATGACATCGACGAGATTGCCAATGCGATGCCGAGCGGTCTGCCGGCCGCATCAGAGCCCGCCGTACGCGCCTTTTATGCGCGCGATCCGCGCGCGCGTAGCGTCATTTCGTTGCCGATTCCCGGCGAACGTGAACCGGGTACGCTAGCATTCGTCGGCGTGCTGAATATCTATCGCGACTCGCCAGGAATCATGGGGTCCGCCGAGCGGGCTGCAAGCTTCGCCAGGCTGTTGGCACCGTTTACCGTTACTTTGGGTAGAATCGCAGTTAAACTTGGCGTAACTGTTTGATTTATATCTTGTATTTTCCTTCCTGAGCCACTATAGTAAACGGATGAAAAAGGACTCGAACAAGCACGCAGCCATTACCGCATCGGTAGGCACGTGGGACTTCTCGCTGGAGCGGGCCAAAGTGCACGCTGCGGTCAAAAAGACGCTGCAGTCCGCACAAGAACGTTCGGAGCAAATCCGGGCTGCACGGCTGAATCAGGATTCTGCAAAGGCGTCAGCCGGCTAATTGCGCGCTGCGCAATCGGTACGCTTCAGCTTGGTGCTGGGCGGTTAGGCGCTCCAAATCCAAATCGGGTATCGCACCGGACCAGACACGCCACTCACCGTGCACGAGCAAGTCGCGCACGCGATGAGCACCGCTCAAGACGAGCGCGGCGACCGGATCGCCGACGCCCGAGAACCGCAGCTCATTCAAATCCCAAATCGACAAATCCGCTAAGGCACCAACCTCCAACACACCTAACTTCGACCAACCGAGCGTTGCCGCGCCACCGCGGGTCGCCCAGCGCAGCGCGTCATCGTGACTGACGACCCCTGCCCCGTAGCGTGAGCGCTGTAGCAGAAACGCCTGGCGGACTTCCTGCATCAGATTCGACGCATCGTTAGACGCCGACCCGTCAACACCAAGCCCGACGGCACACCCGGCCGTTTCGAGATCAACGACCGGGCATGTACCGGAGGCGAGCACCATATTGGAGCTAGGGCAATGCGAAATCGCAACGCCCGCGGCACCGAGTGCGTGAACCTCTGCCATATCGAAGTGAATCCCATGCGCGAGCCAAACATCGTCGGCCAGCCACCCGAGATCGGCCAACAGATCGAGTGGCCGCTGCCCGTAGTGCTGAGCACAAAAGGCATTCTCGTCTTCTGTCTCGGCAAGGTGTGTGTGCAAGCGAGCCTGGAATCGACGCGCCAATTCAGCGCTGTCACGCATGATGCCGGCCGTTACCGAAAACGGTGAGCATGGCGCTAGCGCGATTCGGCACAGCGCATCATTGGCTGGATCATGCCAAGCGTTCAGCAATCGCTCGGACTCCGCGAGAATGGTCGCCTCGTTTTGGACGACGGTCGCTGGCGGTAAGCCACCCTCATCTTCGCTGAGACTCATCGAGCCACGCGTCAATGCCACACGAACACCGATATCGCGCGCAATCGACGCTTGGATATCAATCGCATCGCTAAGTGCATCGGTAAACACGTAGTGATGATCAGACGATAATGAACACCCCGACAGCATCAGCTCGGCAAGTGCGAGTCGGGTTGAAACCTCGATCGACGTTGCGGTCAACCCAGACCACACGGGATACAAGGCCTGCAACCATGGAAACAGCGGCTTATTAAGTGCCGTTGGCACCGCGCGCGTCAGCGTTTGGTAAAAGTGATGATGGCAATTGACGAGACCCGGCAGTACCACGCAATCGCTTGCATCAACCGTTTGCGTCACAGGCTTACTGGGCTCAGCACCTGCCGATAACAGTTCGACAATCGTCGGGCCTTCGGTAACGATCCCGGCGAATCGCTCGCCGGTTCCGGTCCAAATGGCAGTGGCGTTTCTTATCCAACGACGCACAGGGCACTCGATAGCATGTTAGTCACTCTACGAGTGTACCAGCGGCGTCATCTGCGCTACCTTCGTCTCGTACCCACCGGCAAGAGTGGCGCATGTCGTATTCTGTACCACTGATCGATTTCTCGTCATACGATCCCGATGACGATCGAGTTATGGCCGAACTCGGCAAGGCCGTCGACCACGCACTCTCAACCAGTGGCTTCATGGCGATTCGCAACATCGGGATCGATGCCGACGAGCTGCGGCAGGTCTTCGCCGACAGTCGGGAGTTTTTCAACACCGATACAGCGACGAAAAGCCACTGCGCGTACCGATCGGCCGATGAAAATTTCGGCTATCAAGGCATGGCCGAAGAGAGCCTCGACCCGAGTGCCCCCGCCGATCTCAAAGAGACATTTACGATGCGCAACGTGCTTGCCCGCCCACCCGACGACAGTCGTTGGCCATCCGCGCGATTTCAAGCACGAATGCGAGACTTCTACGCGCACTGCCTCGATGCGGCGTTTCGATTACAACGCGTACTGGCTGCGGCACTAGACCAATCTCGCGAGTATTTTGTTCGCTGCCACAGTGGCGAAAACGTAACGCTGCGGTTGCTGCACTACCCGTCGGTCAGTCGGTCGCAGGTCGCGGCGAGACAACTCGGTGCCGGCGCGCATACCGATTACGGCCTACTGACGCTGTTATTTCAAGACGGCACACGCGGTCTTGAAATCAAGACCGCGACCGACGGTTGGCAGGCGCTTGACGCCGATCCAGAGACTATCTTGATCAACGCCGGCGACTTGTTGGAACGCTGGACTAACGGCCGTTATCGCTCGACTCTGCATCGAGTAAGCCCGCAGGTCGAGCGCGATAACCGCCAGTCAATCGCTATGTTTGTCGACCCAGATAGCGCAACCGAAGTGACGGTGTTACCCAGTTGCCTCGGCCCCAACGAAACACCACGGTATCCGCCGACGAGCGCGGCGGCCCACCTGAAGGCACGCATCGAAGCAACCCACAAGACTCGCCAGCCATGAGTATGCAAGCGCTTCGTAGCAACGCCAGTTTGGTCGTCGCCGCCGCGGCAGCCTACAGCATGTCGACGTTATTCAGCGCGATGAAGCCGATTTTACTAACACGGTTTGTCGAGCAGCATCAGTGGAGCGATGCACTCGCCGGCCTCGCGGTCGCTATGCCGTTCGCCGGAATTGCGATCGCCGCTATGTGCGTTGCACCGCTGACGCGCCTCTCGCTCCGTCGCCTGGCGACAATCTTCGGTACCGTTTTGATCGCTGCCGAGATCGGCAGCACGCTCGGTCACGCCAGTGCGCCGCTAGTGCTCATCTTACAGTTCGCGGGTGGCTTTGCTGTTGGGATCTTAATGGGTGCGAGTTCGCGAATAATTGCGACCAAGAAGGCTGCTGGCCCATTGTTTGGCATGGTCGATATGCTGGCCGTTTTGCTGATGTCTGCGATGGTCGCGATCGTCGGCTTAGCGGTCGGTCGCGGTGGATTGACAGGCGGGTATGCAGTAGCGGCGTTAATCGCCTCAATTTTTACCGTTCTGATACTGCCCTACAACGAGCGGACCGTGGCTGCCACCACGACGACAGCGCCGTTGTTAATCTCGACGCGCGCGCTGGCAGTCGTCGCCATGGGCGTCGTCTTTGTTACCTGCTCTGGCCTTGGATTTACGTACATGTTTACCGTGGCGCAGCAGCTTGGTATCGGCTATGCCGACGCCGGCCGTGGCATCGGATTACTGCTCTTCTTGTCAGCATTCGCATGCTTGGCCGGTGGTTGGGCCAGTGAGCGTTACGGACCGTACCGACCACTCGCGATGGCGTTTTTCGCCTGCGCGGTCGGTTGGTACGGAGTCGTTACCGCATCGTCGGCGCTGGTTTTCTACTCGGCTTTAGTGCCGGCCGTGTTTGCCTTGCAGTTCAATTTCCCAGTGTTACTCGATCTGGCCGGCTCGCTCGATCGAACCGGCCGCTGGGGAGCGGTCGCCGCGCCATTACAAACGAGCGGTTTTGCATGGGCAGCCATCTTGGCCGGGCTCATCGTTGGCCGATATGGGCTGGTCGCGTTACCGGTCGTCACAGCCCTTGGCATGCTCGTTTGCTTAGGCTTACTGGCTATTGCGCGCAGTGGCGATGCGGGCATCGGCGCAGCATCGGCGCTCCGACCACCGGTCAGCGACTAAGTACCGCCAACCCGATTCGCTGCCGCACTCAGCCGCGGCTCAATGATTCTGCAGGAAAGCGTCGATCTCAGCGTGGTATGCACTGCGCTCGCGATCGGAAATCCAGGCGACATCGAATGCATTACGCGACAACTGAACCAACTCGTCCTTGGTGAATTCACCCTCACGCTGGAGCTCAACAAAGTTGTCCGTCATATAAGCCCGGAAATAGGCCGGATCATCCGAATTGATCGTCGCTTTCATGCCGCGCTGTAACATCTGCCGGATTTCATCAGCCGTTAATGACTGAACAACGAACCGGTTAGATACGGGGCACACGGTCAGACCGAGGCCACGGCGCGCTATCTCGTCGCAGAGCGATTCGTCTTCGAGCGAATTGATGCCGTGGTCAATGCGATCGACGTCAATGTCATAGAGACATTCGCGAATATGCGGGACGATGTCTTTCTGATTGACGTCGCAATGCATAGTCAGCTTCAGGCCGTGACGCCGCGCTTTCGCGAAAACTGCTGCAAATTTCGACGGTGGATTATCTTTCTCATCCGAGTCGAGCCCAACACCGATCAACCAGTCTTTGTAAGGCAAGGCCATGTCGAGATGCTCCATGGCCGACGCGGCGGAGTGATCACGGAGAAAACACATGATCAGCTGCGAACTAACATCCAGATGAGCGGCCGCATCGAGCTGCGCCCGATGGATCCCGCTGATAACGGTGTCGAATGAAACGCCGCGACTGGTATGTGCTTGCGGATCGAAGAACGGCTCGACATAACGAACATTATCGGCTTTGGCGCGCTCGAAATAATGATAGGCGAGCTCGTAAAAGTCTTGCTCGGTCCGTAACACATCCATGGCCGGATAGTAGATCGCTAAGAACGACGGCAAATCGTGAAAATCGTAGGCCGCGACGACTTCCGCTGGACTTTTGTACGCCAACTCGATGCCGTTACGCTGAGCGAGCGCGAAGATGTGTTCCGGCTCCAGCGTGCCCTCTAAATGCACGTGCAGCTCTGCTTTTGGCAGTGCTTCAATAAACGCTTGCATAAAACCTGCTCCCCAAAATCCCCCCGGCTCCGTGCAGCAGCTTGATGCTACGTCGCTTGTTGCGGTCATCGCAACCGGCAGCCGCAGTCGGTATATTGCAAATCAGCATGCAACAAGAACAACAATCAACCATGCTCGGTGCGCGGCTTGATGACCGCCCCGCGCCGCCATTGGCCATCTTTATCGGGCTGCAACACGTCTTGGCGATGATCGGCGGTATCGCCACTGCCCCGCTGTTGATCGCCCTCGGACTCGGACTCGGCCCCGCTGACACAGCCTATCTGATCGCGTCGGCGCTAACCGTTTCGGGTGCCGCGACGTTGATCCAAGTGAGCCGGCTTGGCGGCGTCGGATCTGGCTTACTGAGTGTGCAGGGAACCAGCTTTACCTTCATCGGGCCAATCATCTACGCCTTCGAGGTTGCAAATGGACAGACGAGCCCGAACGAAGCGCTCGGTAGTCTGTTCGGCGCCTGTTTGGTGCTCGCCGCTGCAATGATCGTCATCAGTCGCTTTGTCGATCGCTTACAACGGATTATCACCGCCAATGTCACCGGCGTAACGGTGTTGTTGCTCGGTGGTACGTTAGTTTTTACAACGCTGCAAAATCTGCAGCGTGCGGCCACAAACGGGAATTCGATAACGGCGATCGGCCTGGCGGTCATCGTATTCGTGACGGTGGCGTTGCTAGCGCGTTCGCCATCGCCGCTGTTGCGCTTGTGCTCGGTTGTCGCAGGCTTCGCTGTCGGCTTGATCGTCGCAGCCATGCTCGGGTTAATCAATACGACGGGATTGGCCTCACTGCCGGTGTTCTTCCTGCCCGAAGTCGCACGATACCCGCTTAGGTTCGAGCTCGACGTCGTATTGATACTGGCGCCGATATTCTTGGTTTCAGCCACGGAGTCGTTGGGTGATCTAGGTGCGACAGCAACGCTGTCCGGTGTCCGCATCGGTAGTAAAGACTACTGGTCGCGCCTTCGCGGTGGGGTCACGGCCGATTCAATCAATAGCTTTCTCGCCGCCGTGTTCAGCACCTTCCCAAACACAACCTTCAGTCAGAACAACGGCGTTATTCGGCTGACCGGCATCACCAGCCGGCATGTGGGCTACTACGTCGCGGCGTTGCTGGTGTTGCTCGGCCTTGTGCCCGTTGTCGCCGGTGTATTTCAGATCATGCCGGAGCCTGTTCTGTATGGGGGGACGCTGCTGATGTTCATCATGGTGGGCTACGCCGGATACCGCCTGATTACCGATGCAGGGCCGCGCAGACGGGATTGGTTTATTGTCAGCACCGCAATCATTGGCGGTCTAGCACTCGGTCGGTTCGGACCTATGCTGGATGGACTGCCGCAAACCGTAATTAATGTACTCAGCTTTCCAGTATCGAGTGGCGCTTTTTTGGCTATGTTGCTTGAGATGCTGGTTCCTCATACCAGGGAGAAACCTTCGTGAAAAAAATCGTCTCTGTAGCGTTTGCGCTGCTGCTATCGTCGCCGTTCGCGGTTGCTGCTGACGAGCACTGGTTTGAAGAGCTTAAGGCGAGTGGCGATCACGAAGCGCTGTACCGCGTTTTGCACTACATGCCGAAGGGCGGTGATCTACACAACCATAATTCAGGCTCGTCCTACCCAGAAGTGTGGCTGGACATAGCACTTGCGCAGCAAGAGCGCGGCTACATCTACTACACGAAAACGCAGATCGCGAACTGTAGAAATTATGACGACACGGACTTTCCGTACCTACTATTGTTCCGAAACATCGACGCGAACGAATTCGAGACTCTTAGCGATTGTGAAAAAAGCGAGTTCACCCGTCTCGACCAGCTGACCGACGAACAGCGTGCGGGTTGGCTTGGATCGACAGTGCTCGATCGCCCCAGTGAGGGTCGTGTTGAATTTTTCGAAACGCATTGGCAACGCCTCAATGCCTTGTGGGACAACCCCTATATTCGTGCGGAGCTTCTCTACAACAACATGAAGACGCTGGCAGATGAGGGTGTTGTCTACCTCGAGTCGATGGTTGGCATTCGCTTCGCGAAGAAGCCTGATGGCAGTGCCATGCCCAATGACGAGGTAATGGATATTTTGCGTCGCCGGCTTGCTGAGCCAGACGCGTTGGCCACGGGTGTAACGGTACGACTGCAGCTGTCGGTTTTGCGCTTTTTACCCGGTGCGGAGGACGATGTTCGCGAACTCTATGCGTTTGGCGATCGTCATTCTGACCTCATCGTCGCATTGAACTTTGTTGGCCGCGAGGATAACGACTACGGCTACCCACTTCGGTTTTTGGACGTGTTGCGGGAGATGCGCCAAAAATATGACCTCAAGTTGGCTATCCACGCTGGCGAAGTCGATGAACCGAATTTTCACGTGCGTGACACACTGCTGTTGGGGGCCGATCGTATCGGCCATGGCATCAACCTGATTACCGACCCGGAAACACTACGCGACATGAGATATGGCCCGTATCTCATTGAAATTAACCTCATCAGCAACTTGCTTTTGGAATACGTTGTGGACTATTCGCAACACCCGTTCCCTGAGTTTCTGCGTACCGATATACCAGTGGCGCTGTCCACTGATGACCGCGGCATGTGGGATTCAACACTAACCGACGAATTCTATGTGGCTGTTGCGGAGTACGACTTAACGTGGGACGAGATCAAGACGTTAAGCCGAAACTCACTAAGCTATGCGTTTGTCGAACCGGCTGTTAAGCAGAAGTTGATTGAGGAATTCGACGGAAAAATAGCGAAATTTGAACGCCGTATGGCGCGCGGCGGTGTTGCAAAGCTTGGCGAGATGCCGGAAACTCGAACCTTCATTTGTGCCCGCTATCAGCTCTGCAACTGAGCGTCGGCGCGAACCTGTGGGGGGGAATACAGGTTTGCTACGGAAGCGGCAATCGCCACAGGGGGGCGGTTGTCCGACCGTGCGAAACGCACGTGTGCGACCTTTGGACGCACACGTGTTGGGGAAAAACGACAGCAACAATGCGTCGCCCCCGTGTGACGTTGAGTGACGATTTATAAAGAACCGCCCACCCGGGCGTAGCCGGGGTACGGGCAACTGAGGAGAGGGTACCCATGACACTACGTAAACCGTCTGGCCGTTGGACTATCGGCTGGACCGCGGCGTTGTCCGCATGCTTGGTCGCGACACCAGCCATCGCTCAAGACGAAATCGACGAGATCGTCGTCGAGGGCAGCTTGAATTCGCTCCCGACACAGGACGTCGGCTCTGTATTTGGTCTCGACAAGACACTGCTCGAAACACCGCGTTCGGCATCGACGATTAGCTCGGATCAGCTCGACCGCTTCGACATCGTCGACATCGATGAATTGGTCGCGTTGGCACCGGGGACGTTTACGCAATCGTTCTTCGGTGTTGCTGGTGCACTCGATATCCGTGGAACGTCTGGCGAAACCTACTTCCGCGGTATCCGCCGCCTGGACAACCCAGGCAATTACCCGACGCCAATTGGTGCCTCGGACCGAATCGATATCGTCCGTGGGCCGGCATCGATGGTTTACGGTCCGGCCAAGATCGGCGGCTATTTAAACTTCGTCCCTAAGTCAGCGCGTGCCGACGGCGGCCAATATCTCGACGAAATCGAAGGCCGCGTCTCCTATACGACGGGATCATGGGATCGGAACGTCATGACAGGCGAGGTAGGCGGTCCCGGGACGATCGCCGGTCGTGATTTCGGCTATTACCTTTACGGCGAAGTCGAAGATTCGGGTAGCTTTTACCAGAACACAGCCACCGACCAAACACTGTTGCAGATGGCTATTGACCACGACGTCAACGACAGCCTGCACATCCAGTTTGGTGGTATGTATCACCGGTTCGAGGGCAATCAGATTGCTGGTTGGAACCGTCTGACTCAGGACCTGATTGATAACGGCACGTATATCACCGGCTTGGCTCAGCCGTTAGATACCAATCTCGACGGTTCGATCTCTCACGACGAGTACAACGCGGCTGGCATCAGTCAGTTTTTCTTCGCGGGTCCGTCAACCGTTACGGAAGCTGCTCTGAATCCATTGTCCGCATTGGAAAACCCGGGTACGGCGCAGCTCGACGAAAGTCAGGTTCTCGTCGCACCTGACGATCAGCTCAACAACGAAGTGATGACGTTGTACTTCGATGCGATCTACCAGACCGATAACAACTGGGAAATCAAGAATCAGCTGTTCTACGAGAAGTACGACAACGTTAATGAAAACGCCTACGGGTTCTCGCAGTTCCATGACTCGTGGGTCATTGAGGACAAGCTGGTTTTCCAACGCGCGTTCGAAACCGATGCGGTTACGACAACACTGCAAATATCACCGTCGATTCGCTTTACCGACTTTAATCACGGCAGTGATTTCATCAACGAGTACTTTGATCGACGCGATCTGACCGGGCCATCAACCGCTCGCGACCGGCGCTTACTTTCGACGCGTAGCGGCACCGATTACTCAGATCGCTTTGAAGGCGACTATCTGAACTACGGCCTTGCGGTACTGGGCGACTTCGTTTTCACAAACGGCCTTAGCGTTCTACTCGGCGCTCGGTATGACGACATCGACGTCGAAAGTACTAGCGTCGATGCGGAACTGTTGTTTCCAGGTGGTGATCCGCTCTTCGCCGAAGACAATGAGTCTGGTCTGTCGTGGACGGCAAGCGTTTCGTGGGAAACCCCGATCGGTCTGATTCCGTATGTTACGGCGTCTGAGCAGGCGACCGTTGTTGCTGGACAGGGTGCAGAAATCTCAAGCGATGATGTAGAGAACGAAGCTTGGTTCGATACCTCGGAACTACTGGAGTTCGGTGTCAAAGGCAGCTTCTTGGATGACAGTCTTTACGTTGCACTCGCGGTTTATGAGCAAGAACGTACGGATCGCAACGCGCAAGCGATTGTGACTAACCAGACTAGTCAAACCGAAGGTATTGAGCTGGAAGCGCGCTGGGTGGTTAACGAGAACCTGGTGCTGACCTTCGGTTACACGCACATTGAGGTAATTAACCTCACGACGTTGGAAGATGGCGGACGCTTTAGTTTCTTTGGCGCCGACGACATTCCGCAGATCGACCCAACACTGGTATTCGGTGGCCAAGCAATCGGCATCGTGCCGACGCCGGTCCCTGGCGACGACGGTGCTCGCCGAGCGGGTATGCCTGAGAATATTTTCTCTTTCACCGGCACCTACGCCTTTGATAATGGCATTGCCGTAAACGCTAGCATCGTTGACGTTGAATCCGTGTCCTCTGGCTTCTCACAAGCGGTCACGCTGCCGGCCTACACGCTGGTCAACCTCGGCGTCGTTTACGAAACCGAGGCTTGGACGTTCGCGTTGACCGGCAAGAATTTGACCGACGAACGGTACTTCCGTGCGAACTTCCCGAACCTGTTCGGCTCGCAAATCGTTCTGCCGGAGCTACCTCGCAACTGGCAAGCCAGTATTTCGTACAGCTTCTAACGATCACTGCAACGATCGAGCAAACCAAGCCCCGGCAGCGCCAACGTTGCCGGGGCTTTTTATTGACCGACACCAACGCGAGCTCGCCCTTGGGGATATCAGCGTGACAAGACCGATTACTGCGATTCTCGCAAGCATTGCAATGACGATTGCCGGTTGCTCGACCGCGCCTACGGCAACCAACGACGTGCTGCGCCCGAAAGTCGTAATCGTAACGATGTTCGAACGTGGCGCGGATACGGGCGACGCGCCCGGTGAATTTCAACTGTGGAACGAGCGGCGTCAACTCAACCGAGTTCTGCCGTTCCATGGCCATCACGATCTGCATATGGATGAGAATGGCGATTTGTTGGCCATTGTCACCGGCGTCGGCACGGCGAAAGCAGCGGCGTCGATTATGGCGCTCGGCATGGACCCGCGCTTTGATCTATCGGCCAGTTATTGGCTGGTCGCCGGTATCGCCGGATTCGACCCAAATGATGCCTCGTTGGGCTCAGCCGCGTGGGCAGAGTACCTGGTCGATGGCGACCTAGCGCACGAAATTGACGCGCGTGAGAAACCGGACGATTGGGAATGGGGTTACATTGCACGGCATACGAAAGTGCCGTTCGATCCCAACAAACCGGAGCCGCGGGGCGAAGTGTTTCGCCTGAATCCGGAGCTAACTCAGTGGGCCTTCGAGCAAACACAAAACGTCACGCTGCCAGATACGGCAGAGCTCGCTGCAAGCCGAGCACGCTACACGAATTACCCAGCGGCGACTGAGCCGCCCTCGGTCCTCAAGGGCGACCATCTAGCGGCACTGACGTTCTGGCATGGCGAGATCTTGAATGCCTGGGCTAATGCGTGGGTCGACTATTGGTCCGATGGCGATGGCGAATTTGTATCCTCAGCGATGGAGGACACCGGTACGTACCAATCGCTGACTTACCTAGATCGGCTCGGGCGCGCCAATAAAGACCGCGTTCTGGTCCTGCGTACAGCCAGTAACTATACGGTGCCACCACCAGGCGTCGGCGCAGCCGAGAACCTACTTTCCGAGAACGATGGCTACTCTGGACTCGGTATCGCGCTCGAATCGGCGTATCGTGTAGGCTCTGTAGTCGTCGACGCGTTGTTGGCCGACTGGCCGCGATACAAAAATCAATTGCCGGAGCCGAGCATGTCCCCTAGCGCGCATTTGCAGCATGACTACGTATATCACCTGATCCAAGCCAAGCTGTGGCAACAATCGACGACGACTGGCGATACCTATTTCCCGCCAACCTATGAGCAAGACGGTTTTACGCATGCAACGGCAAACCCCGACATGCTGCTACCGGTAGCTAACCACTTTTACACGGACGTCGACGGCGATTGGCTGTGCTTGCGAATGACCGTCGACAGCTTGGCGGACGCTGGCGTGAATGTCGTCTTTGAAGGCACGGCACCGGTAGGCGATAAGGCAGCCGATTTTGCGGGCGCCAACGGGGAGCTCTTCCCACACATAATGGGCGGCATACCACCCGGTGCGGTTTTAGACGTGCTGCCGGTCTCGCGCAATGCCGATGGCCAATTTTTGTCTATCGACGATGTTAGCCACTAAGACCGCTTATAAGGCGCTAGCAGCTTTCTGTTTTACATGGCTCGCGGCAGGCTGCGCGCTACCGGCAAAACCACTAGCTAGTGCATTCGAACGCGCTGATGGCACCACCTTACAGGCTGAGGACATCGATGCGACGGTGACCCAACTGATGGAGGCTGGCAACGTGGCCGGCCTTGGCGTCGCGTTAATCGACGGGTCGGGTGTTCGTTACCTTAAGACCTACGGATATGCGACCCAGGAAAAAGGGACCTTATTGCAAGCGTCATCGGTCATGTACGGCGCATCGCTCACGAAAGCGACGTTTGCCTACGCGGTAATGACCCTCGTCGACGAAGGGCGTGTCGATCTTGACGCACCGATCGCTGACGTACTACCGCAACCACTCAGTGACTATGAGGACTATGCGGACCTTGCCGATGATCCTCGTTGGCACGGGTTTACGCTGCGCATGCTGTTATCGCACACGAGTGGATTACCGAATTGGCGCTGGTTTATGCCTGGCGAGAAGCTGACCATTATGTTCGAACCGGGTACCCGCTACGCATACTCCGGAGAGGGTATCCAAATCGCCCAGATGATGCTGGAAGAAGGTTACGGCGTTGATGTCGCAGCGCTGATGCAAGCGCGCGTCTTTGATCGTTTCCAAATGACGAACACGTCGATGACCTGGCGTGAGGACTTTCGCGAGGACCTTGCCCGTGGGCACGATAAGGACGGCAGTAATCTCGGCCATTACATGCGTCAATCCGTTCGTGCGGCAGGCTCGATGGACACCACCACAGCGGACTACGCCAAGTTTCTGGCCGCATTGTTGCGTGGTGAAGGCATCAGCGCCGGCGCCAAAAACGAGATGCTTAGTCCACAGGTCACGATTACCAGCAAACGCCAGTTCCCTACCCAGTTTTGGGAAGACACCGACGCCAATAAGGCGATAGAGCTTGCCTACGGGCTGGGCTGGGGTTTGTTCACCAGTCGCTTCGGCCCCGCCTATTTCAAGGAAGGCCATGACGATGGCTGGAACAATTACGCGTTATGTCTTCGCGATGCCGAGCGCTGCTTGTTATTGCTCTCAAACTCATCGAATGGCGAGAGCATTTTCCTGTACCTAGCAGACGCGTTACTGGGTGAGACCGGCCTGCCCTGGGAGTGGGAAGGGTATGTGCCGTACGATCGTGCCGCGACCGGCACGTCTGGCGACTGACGCGCTTAGTTAGCGATCTCGAAACCAATCCGCGTGGCAACACCAGCCGTTTCGACGGGCTCGCCGTTCACAAAGCGAGGCGCATAACGAAACCGCTCCACGGCCGCACGGGCCGCGTCGGCGAACAGGCGTTGTCTGCGAGACATGCGCGATTCGGGGCCTAGTGCACCTGCGTTTTCGCTTTGGCCCGTATGAACTACCCGCGTTGCTTGGACATTGCGGACGATGCCAGACTTATCAACGGTGAACTCGAGATCCACGTACCCCTGAACACCGGATCTCAGTAGTGTCGGTGGATACGCCGGCGCCATTCTGTACAGCGGCAAGTAATCCTGATCATCGGCAAACTTACTATCGCGTCCAATTGCCACGCAGTGTTCAGTGGCTTTTTCGCTGTCACCGCGACGCTCGTACAAAGGTACAAGCGCGGCTCGAATAGCCAGCGAGCGTGCTTTTGCAAGAGGAACGTCGGGATCGAGTAGCGTTAAGGCCTCCTCAAAAATCTTCGTGGCTCGGCTACGTTTACCGCGACCAAGCTCAATACGGGCAATGTAGTACTTTACGACTCCGAGATCGGATATTGCGTCGTTTGCGCTATAGATCTCCCCCGCTTCTTTAAGAATCGCTATGCCGGTGTTCGGCGAACGCTTACCCAGCTCGGCCCCTAGTTGCAGTGCTTGTTCCGCGTACTCGACGGAGTCCGTTGGATAGACTTTTCGCGTTAGTCCTAACGCGCGTTTGTACCAGCGATGCGCCTCGTCCCAGTCACGCTCGGCATCGAGCACCTCTGCACGGGTGCGTACAAGAACGAGTACGGCCTCCGACTCATCGTCGTGAATCGTCTTTGCCAGTGTGTAAGCTTCATCGAAATACGTGCTTGCCAGTCGACTCTGACCATTCCTTAGCAACGCAACCGCGTGGTTGTTAATTAGTACCGGGAGCCGCTCGTCATCGCCGGCGAACATCGCCCGCCCAAGCTCAACGACTTTTGTCGACGTTGTGAGTTCCGCAGCCTTGTCGCCCTCTTCAACGGCTGTTCGATAGGCACGCCACGCCGAATTGAATTCGGCACTGGCATTGGCGGTGCCAACGGCAAGCACGCCGGTAAGAATCAGTGCTATCCATCGCACCATACCGATAACCCCCGTATCGTTTCATCCAGTAGGCAGTCAATTACAGGTAAGCGTACTTGAGCGCAAAAATGACGGCAATCAAATAGACCGCCAGCGGGCACTCGGTCGCTTTACCACTCAGAACCTTGATAACAGCGTAGCAAATAAAGCCAAGCCCAATACCCTCCGCAATCGAGTAGGTCAGTGGCATGGCGATCGCAGCCACGACCGCGGGCGTCGACTCGGTAATATCCGGCCAGTCAAGATCGGCCAACGACCGGGCCATCAGACACGCGACGAACAGTAACGCGGATGCCGTTGCGTAAGCGGGGATACTCTCCGCCAATGGTGAGAAAACGAGGCACGCGAGAAACAACAACGCACAAACCACGGCGGTAAGACCTGTCCTACCGCCGGCTTCAACGCCGGCCGCGCTTTCGATAAAGCTTGTTGTTGATGATGTTCCGGCCAGCGAGCCGACGAGCGTCGCGCCAGAGTCTGCCAAAAGCGCTTGTCGAAGCCGAGGTAGCCGACCTTGCTGGTCCAAAAGATGGGCGCGGGTAGCGATTCCAACCAGCGTCCCGGCCGTATCGAAAACATCGACGATCAACATCGTCAACACCGTCGTCAGCATGCCTATCTCAAGTGCGCTACGAATATCGAGTGCGAGCAATACCGGTGCGGGTGACGGTGGCGTCGAAACGATGCCTTTGAATTCGGCAGCACCAATAAGCCAACCGATAATCGCGACACTGAGGATCCCAATGACGACTGCGCCGGTCACACGACGGGCCGACAGCGCAGCGATAATGACGAAACCGAATACGGCTAAGAGCGGGCCGGGCGTTAAAACGTCGCCAAGCGTCACAAGCGTCGCGTCGTTATTAACGACAATTCCGGCGTTTTGAAGCGCGATGAACCCCAAGAACAGACCGATACCGGCTGCCATACCGAGCTTCATATTGCGCGGAATAGCGTTTATCAGCCACTCACGTACCGGCAAGACACTCAGCACGATGAACAAAACACCGGAAACGAAGACCGCCCCCAAGGCCGTCTGCCAGCTAGCGCCTTGCGTCAACACGACCGTGTACGCGAAGAACGCGTTCTGCCCCATGCCGGGTGCGAGCGCGATCGGGTAATTGGCCGCAATGCCCATGACGAGCGTTCCGAAGGCCGCCGCCAGACAGGTCGCAACGAATACGGCCCCGAAATCCATACCAGCATCGGACAAGATCGCTGGATTAACGACCGCAATGTAAACCATCGCTAAAAAGGTCGTAAGGCCTGCGACCGCCTCACGACGCACGCTGGTACCAGCCGCATCGAGGCCGAAGAAGCGGTTAAGCGACGCCATGTCGACTCCCCGTCGTTGTTGTTATTTTTCGCGCGGTATTATGGCCCGGCCGTCCCCGGGACGGTATCCGCCCACTGATCCCAACCGTCGACGAGCGCATCTACGACGGCTCGCCCGACGGTAAACGCCGCTCGAATCGCCGGCGCACCCTCATCGGCATACGGGGCCGTCGTGCTCCACGCCGCCGTTTTGCCGGGCGGCGGCATCGTAAAATTACTAGCGGTCCGCAGCACCAACACCCGGTCTGCATCGATCAATCCCTGCCTAGCCAAGCGGTTCAAGGCGGTTAACGTGCCGGTATCTTCCATGTTCGACGTCATGAAATTCGCCGATTCGCCGCGGTACAAGGCGACCCAGTCATTGGCCCAACGGTTAAATAGCGCACCATGCCAGTAAGTACTGGCCGCGAGAGTTTCGCCCTTGGTGACGAAGGGCGGCTTCTGCGCATTGGGGTATCCATCGTACTGGGCCCGGTATTCACGTATACCCGGCGAGTCGCCGAGGTCGATATCGCGAGTGAGCTCGTACGCCCAATCAACCAATGCGGCGTTCAACGAAAAGGCGATCGTGTCGACCGTCCAGCCCGTGTAAATATCGTCGGGGTCAACGGCCGGCTTTTTGGCGCCGAGCGGGATAAGACCGTACGGCCAATCGTCGGGAATCTCGCGGCCGTCGATCTCGTACAACAGATCGCCATCGACGATGTGGGTCGCCCACGCGGCGGACCCGAGTGATAAGTCTTCCGGGTCACCCCCAGCGATCCCAGCCACCAACCAATAGGCGCGCGACACATCGACACGCGGGTCTAGCCCCAAGGCCATTATCGATGCCGTCGCGTTGGCGATACCGCCACCGACCAAAATCGCGAGCACGCCGTCGTCGTTGTAATACAACGACTGCTCGCCAAGGCCGAACGCAAGCGTCTTTTCGAGTGGTAGCTCCTCGACCCAAAGCTGCAGCTCGCCGGCTTTATCGCCGGTCGGCTCGCCGTACTCGAACATCGCAACGACAACGACCTTGATCGGCATCGCGGTAACGCTATTGTCTGGCGCTGGCCGTGAACAACCAACCAACATAGCCAACGCAACACCGGCAAGCGGCAAAAGTAACTGGACTCGGGTGAGCGCGCGCATTAAGACACCTAACAACATGGAGGCTACGAGCGTAGCGGGCGCTGGCCGGTTAATCAAAGGCCTTGTCACAAAGTCTGTCACGCAAAAGCTGCGCCCCGTAGCACCCAACCTAATTGGTGCGCGAAACACGCAATTTTGCCGGTTTTTTCTGGCTACACGTCCATTGACTGGGTACGTAAATCGACCATTGCACCGTCATTGCACAACCCGGTGGCGGCTGCACCATCGACTAACAAATGTTGCTTGAATCCAGTACGGCGACGGCTGCGCGCGATATAGACCGAGCGGCCTACCGGCGCAAGATGTCGAGCAGGCCGCGTTGCCTCGCATTCAAAGCCACATCGGGAGTTACGACGGCCGCGGCCAGCGCTGTATGCGCCTCGCAGGCTGGCGTCTCGGTGCCAAGCCCTGTCGCAGCCGTCGCAACTATCCGCTGAGCCAGCGCGACGTTATACGCCATGTTCTCAAGCGCCGATGCTGCCTCGACATTGGCCTCGTGCGGGTGCCAGCAATCATAGTCAGTCACTAAAGCGAGCGTCGCATACGCGATCTGCGCTTCGCGCGCCAACTTTGCTTCCGGCATGTTGGTCATGCCAATGACACTTGCACCCAGTGCTTGGTAGTGCAAAGACTCAGCCAACGACGAAAACTGTGGGCCTTCGATGCAAAGATACGTGCCGTTCGCATGACACTGAGCCGGGTCGGCATGCTGGCCATGGGCGTGAACCAGCGCCGATGCGACCGCCGATGAAATCGGCGCTGCCATTGATACGTGAGCAACGACGCCATCGCCGAAAAATGTACTCTGGCGGTGTTTTGTTAGATCGATGAATTGGTTTGGAACAACGACGTGACGCGGCGCGATCTCGGCAACGAGCGAACCGACAGCCGACACCGAGATAACGTAGCGAACACCGACGGCTTTCAAGGCATAGATGTTCGCCCGATACGGTACCTCGGATGGCAATAGCCGGTGACCTTGTCCGTGCCGGGCCAGAAAAACCAGTGGCACGTCGTTGAGTTCGCCGAAGCGCAGCGAATCGGAAGTCGGGCCGAATGGCGTTTCTACGACTTCTTCGCGCGGATTTTGCAGCCCGTCGAGTCGGTACAAGCCACTGCCGCCGATAACCCCAATAAGCGCCCTATTCACGTGCTGTACTCATAAGTTGTCCATCGAAATTCGCTTCACGTTGTAACATTCGACCGGTCGCGGCGGTCTTTTCTGACAGTACCGACCAAAAAGACGACGAACCTATGTGGAAACAACGGTTAAGCCTGCCAGTAATCGGGCTGATAGCGGTAGTGATCGCAACAGGGCCGGCGATGGCCGACGAATTTGACCACAGCGCGTGGACAGAGCTCCTCGGGAAGCATGTCGTAGCGATCGATGATGGCAACTCAACGGCCGTAGACTACGCCGGAATTGGCGCAGAACGCAGTGCGCTAACGGCCTATCTCAGCCGGCTAGCGACCGTTAGTCAGACAGAGTTTGACGGCTGGTCGCGCGATGATCAGCTCGCCTTCCTCATTAATGTCTATAACGCCTGGACGGTCGATCTAATTCTACAGCGCTACCCGGACCTCGAATCGATCCGCAATCTGGGCTCGTTTTTTTCCTCGCCATGGAAAAAAGACTTTGTTGCGTTATTCGGTGAGACCGTCTCGCTCGACCACGTGGAACATACGTTGATCCGCGGCTCGGGTCGCTATAACGATCCGCGGATTCACTTCGCGGTGAATTGCGCGAGTATTGGGTGCCCCGCGCTCGCGAACGAGGCATACACCAGTGAGTCGCTGGATGCGCAACTCGATGCGGCAACGGTACGGTTTCTCGGCGATGCATCGCGCAATCGGGCCGTACGCAACGGCGACGAAGTGCGCCTAGAGGTATCGTCGATCTTTAAATGGTACCGTGGCGACTTTGAGCAAGGCTGGCGTGGTACGAATTCGCTGGGCGCGTTTTTCGCCCGCTACGCGGAATCGCTAGGTCTTACCGACAACGAGACCACGAAAGCGGCCGCCGACGATATCGCCATCCGCTTCCTCGCTTACGATTGGGCCTTAAACGATACGCCATGAGCGAACCAAATACCGTCGCCATTGTGGTGCCGGTTTTGAACGAGTCAGCCGTTGCCGCGGCGCTTGGCCAGCGATTGGTCGAGCTGATGAACACGGGTATCGCCGACGTCCTGGTTGTCGATGGTGGCAGCGACGACAACACCCAGACACAATTGCGGGTACTCGGTCTTGACGTTTTGACCGCGCCACGCGGTCGCGCCGCACAAATGAACGCCGGCGCACAGGCGACGACCGGGTCGACGCTAGTGTTTTTACATGCGGACACGGCTTTGCCGCGTGATGGTATTGACGCCGTCTGCGCCGCGATCGCCGCCGGTGCCGATTGGGGACGATTCGATGTTCGAGTCGCCGGTCGAAGCCGCTGGTTTCCAATGATTAGCACCCTTATTAATTGGCGCAGCAGAATCTCGGGCTACGCGACCGGCGATCAGGCCATGTTTGTTCGTCGTAGTGTCTTTGAGGCTGTCGGCGGCTTTCCCGAACAGCCGCTCATGGAGGACATCGAGATCAGCCGGCGGTTGCGCCGGGTAAGCCGGCCCGCCTGCCTGACCGAGACTGTGACAACGTCCGGTCGGCGCTGGGAGCGCTTTGGCGTCTGGCGAACCATCTGGCTCATGTGGCGGTTGCGATTTGCGTACTGGCGAGGCGTGCCCGCCGAGCAGCTGGCCAAGCGATATGCCTGATTCGAGTGCGATCATCGTCTTTGCGAAGGCGCCGCAACCGGGTCGCGTGAAAACCCGGCTTATTCCGGCGCTTGGCGCAGATGGCGCTGCCCAGTTGGCCGCTGAGCTACTGGCAACGACGTTGCGAGCAACGCTGGCGAGTCAGGCGTCAACGACCGTGTTGGCGCAAAGCCCGGCACCGCACAGTAGCGCGTGGCAGGGCACGCCGTTGCCGAGTTCGATCGAGCGGTGGGCTCAAGGCGACGGCGATCTCGGCGAGCGACTGCAACGCTGTGCAGCGCAAGCCCTGAATCGCTACGACCGGGTCCTCTTGATCGGTAGCGATGCGCCGGCGCTGACGGCAACAAGACTTAACGATGCTTTAGCTGCCCTCGACAATCACGAAGCGGTGTTGGTCCCCGCCTTCGACGGTGGCTACGCGCTGCTCGGCCTGACGCGATTCGACCGGCGCTTGTTCAGCGGCATTAACTGGTCGACGGCAAGCGTTGCCGATGAAACGCGGCATCGGCTCAGCGCGGCCGGGTTCGAAACCGCAGAGATGCCACCGGTGCACGACATCGACGAACCGAATGACCTTGACCATCTGCCGTCCAATCTGCGCACAGCACTGACCGCTACGACGTAACCGGCCAATCTGTAGCGGGATGCCGAGAGCGCGGCAGCTGTTGTACCGCCCGCTCGATCATCGCGGTCTGTGAATGCACAGCACTCGGGTCATTGCCGACTCGTTGATACTGACCGTCGACATCGAGCGCCCACGCACCGCGTGCATCCGACAATTGCAGATCGATAAGGACCCGTAATTCGGCTTGGAGGTCTTTATCGGTAATCGGTGCAAGCGCCTCGACGCGATGCTCCAAGTTGCGCGTCATTAAGTCCGCTGAACCGATGAAATACTCCTCGGCGCCATTGTTACGAAAGTAAAATAGACGCGCGTGTTCAAGAAACCGGCCGAGGATACTGATGACACGAATCGTCGCGGACAGGCTGGGGATACCAGGCCGTAGCCGGCAGCTATCACGAACCAGTAAATCGACTTGCACACCGACCCGCCCCGCTTCGTACAACGCTCGCGTGATATCTGCGTCCTCAAGGGCATTTGTCTTCAGCTGAATACAACCACCACCATGCTGCTTATGCCAGTGAATTTCACGGTAGATTTTGTCGAGTAATGTCTTTTTCATATCCATCGGCGACACCAGCAGTCGGTGATACTGGCGTGCACGAATGGAGCCTGACGTTAGCAGGTTAAAAAGCTCAGTCGCATCCGCGCCGATCAGTGGGTCCGACGTTAGTAGGCCGATGTCGCAATACTGGCGGGCGGTGACAGAGTGGTAGTTACCTGTACCGATGTGCACGTAGCGGCGGAGCTCGCCATTCGGTCGTTGCCGAACGATCAATGTCGCCTTCGAGTGCGACTTGTAGCCCACGACGCCATAAGCTACATGAATACCGGCCTCTTCCAGCCGGTTGGCCCAGCGAATATTGGCCGCTTCGTCAAAGCGCGCTTGCAGCTCAACAACGACAGCCACTTGCTTACCCGCTGTTACCGCTTCAACCAACAATGGAACGATGTGCGAGTCCTCTGATGTTCGATACACGGTGGTCTTGATGGCGAGTACGGACGGATCGTCAACGGCCTCGCGTAGCAACTGAGTCACCGATTGATCAAACGACTGGTACGGATGCAACAGCAGTAACGGCCCGTTGTCGTCGAGCTCATCGAATAACGACGCGCAACCGACGAGACGCGGATGTGGCGCAGGCTCGAAATCTGGGTATTTGAGATCGGGGCGCGGTATCGCCGCTATCTCGGCAAGATCACTGGCGCCGAGTAAGCCGGCTGTCTGATAGAGGTCGCCTTCGACGCTGAGGCTAAGCTCCGACGCCAGGTATTGGCGAAGCTCGGTCCGCATACCCGGGCTTACCTCTAACCGGACCACTGGCGCGAAGCGACGCTCACGCAGCTCCGCCTCAATCATCTCCAGCAAATCGGTAGCGAGTTCTTCGTTACGCTCTACGATCGCGTTGCGCGTAACACGAAAAAAATCGACCGATAAAATCTCGCAGCCAGGTAATAAGAGATCAAGGTTACCGGCGATAACATCTTCAAGTGGAACATAGCGCTCGGTCTGACCGATGCGTATGAAACGCGGGATGCGCTCCGAGACCGGCGCCTTAATTCGTACCAGATGACGAACCGATTCCGTTGGCAAGCGCGCCTCGACCAACAAATTGATCGATAGATTTGAAACGAACGGAAATGGGTGGGCGTGGTCGATCGCTAGCGGTGTTACGAGCGGCAATACGAAGCGCTCGAATTGTTGGCGCAGCGAGGCACGCGCTGATGTATCCAATAACTCGTACGATTCAAGAAAAATTCCTGCCTCGGCGAGCCGTAGGTGCAACTCTTGCTGTATGAATGCGCAGTCCGCCAGTGCTTCGGCAACTTCGGTCGCACATTCTTCAATCTGCTGTTGCGGTGTGCGCCCGTCGATACTTAGTCGCGCCAAACCGGCGCCGACCTGCTGCTTCAGGCCGCCGATTCGTTTCATGAAGAACTCATCGAGATTCGAGCTGAAGATCGCCAAAAACCGGAGTTGCTCTAGCAGCGGATTATCCTGGCTCTCGGCTTCGGCGAGAACGCGGCGGTTAAACGCCAACCAAGTCAGTTCGCGATTGAGATACAGCGATGGATCGTCGAGGTCATGATCGGCCGGGATAGCCGAATCGATTGAGGTAACGCGGGACACGACGCTCCTGTAATGGCTGAAATTTGGCGAACTTTGACGGTACCACCGCGGGCCCTAGAACGGCCAGCATCACGGAATGATTATGTCACCTAGACGGTGAAACGTGGCAATGTCCGCCGTTGCAGCCAGTTACGCGAATCCCACGGGCTGTCTGCATCAATCGCATGGACGGTAAACGCGTGCCGTGAACGATCGGAATGGTTATGGGAGCTAAAATGCGGCATGTGATCGTGAAAGGCCACCACCGAGCCGATTGGCACCTCGAGCGCAACCGCATTGCTGTCCTCTTGCCACGAACGTGCGTCCAGCGTCGTCAGTTCACCGCAGCCACTCGTCCAATCGACCGTGTAAATTTCGCGTAAACCGTCGCGATGCCTGCCAGGCTGCATCCACAAGCAACCGTTTTCCCGGGTCGCGTCCTCAAGTGCCACCCAGACCCCAATGACGCCGCCTGGCTGACTGATCAGGTAACTCGCGTCCTGATGCCAGCGCACCTCGCCGCCGATACCGGGTTGTTTGAAGATATACATCGTTTGCTGAATCAACGGTTGTGCAAACCCAAGCGTACGCAGCAAATCTCCGATTCGGCCTTCTCGGCAAAATGCACCAAATTCGTCGACCCGATCATGCAAGGCGTGGCCGATCTTGTTGATAGCCACCGATTTTTCGCAAACAAGATCCCCATGGCGATCGAGTGCATCCGCCTCTAAAAAGCAGTAGGCCGCTTCAGCGGATTCAAGAAAGTAACCATCGCGGCCCGAGTCCCTGTCATCCGTGCGAAACACGGACCGATGTTGGTCGATATCGAAATCAGCAACGATGTCGCTGGCCGCAGTGCGCAGCCGCGCTGTCTCGTGCGGCGTAAACAGACGCTCCAGCACGACGAAGCCATTGCTCTCGAATTTAGCACGTAAATCGGACACCGAAACTATGTTAACCCGTTGCCAACGCCGACAACACTCGAAACTACAAACACGAGCACACTTTTGAAAACCACTTTTGCGTGAATCGTCACGGACACGACTGTGACTTTCATCGAACATACGGACGCTGAGTGATAACGCTCTGATCCCCCAATCGTCCCTCGGAGTCAGGTCCAGTGAAGCGTAACAATCGCACCGCCTCAGCGAATCGAAAGCCCACCCCGATGCCCGGTTTTGCGCGAACGAAGTGCGCTGCAGCCGCGCTCAGCGCAACGCTAGCATTCGGTGCAGCGCCAGCGTTCGCCAACCCGATCGATGCATCGTTCCCACTCGAGGCAAGTCTCCTCGACACCGATAACAACTATGCGTTAACCGAGTTCGGCGATCCGACCAGTTATGTCGCGCGTGACGGTGCCTACGCGCTGGAACTCGCAGGGCGCTCGTGGCTAGAAGTACCCGCGGCGATTCACTCGGCCGTGCAACTCGATAAATCCCTGTCTTTGAGCGTGGATTTTTACTTTAAAGACACCGGTGAAGACGAGAGCGTTCGGGTGATTCTCAGTAACAAGGACTGGGCATACGATATACCGGGACTGAAAATCGAGGTCTTCAATGAAAAGCTCGAGTGGCAACCAGAAGGGGTCATATTTGTTCAGTTCAACATCGGTGTTGGTACGCGTGAGGTCGCAACCCGGTTTATGAACCTATCCGTCGACGAGTGGTACACCGCAACCGTCGATATCGATTTCGAGAACGACGAAGTGGTCTTTGGCGTTAACGGACGCCAAGTCAGCAAGTCGTTGAACGAAGCAGAAGGCGGCGAGACGGTCGACCCGTCCAGTTTCTACGCCAGTCTCGCTAACAGTGTTTTCCGCCTTGGAACACATCAATCGGCACCCGGCGAAGAGCCGCCGTGGCGCAATGAATTCGATATCCAAAGCGGCAGTAATACGACCACCAGCAATCTTGCTGAAGTCTATATCGATAACTTCGTCATCCAGTCGCCGAAGCCGGCTGGCGACTTCAATGTCGTGAATACGGCCTTACGCGCGTTTTCTGACCATCTGGCCGGAACGGCGCCGCTAAGCGATACCGATTTAGACGATCAACTTCGCCTGTTCCGTGACAACATCAATGGCGTTGATTTCGGCACTATCGCTTCCGAAGCATCGGCATTTGTCGACGCCCATTCACTCGCCCTCGGGCCAATTTACACGATCGTCTATCGCAACAATCTCGATAGTGTCTGGTACGACGATCTGCCGTCTGTCTCAAAAGCCTACGTGGATCTCGGCGTCTGGATGCTGGAAGGCGGTCTCGCAAGCTCCGACGTCAACGATGCGGCCGGAATCACGTTCGTTGAGCACGCCCAATGGCCAGGCGCGTTGCCGAACGGCGCCGAACGCGTGCAAAACGGTAAAGCGGATATCCGCGCTGAGTTTGTTCGCGATCCTGGGTACCTAATGGGCGGTATGCGCTTGGCGCCCGAGCGCGAGCTGGCGGCCTATCTGTACCGACCGACGGGCTTTCACGCACCTGCCGGCGAAGTTGTATCCGTCACGGTCGATCCAGCCTTGGTCGATAGTGGTGCGCACATTCGTGTCGGCGTCCATGCTGACAACCACTCGGCACTGTCCTCAACAAGTCGGTTCCCGAAATTGAGTGTCGACTACCGTATCGAGAACACGACAACCGAAATAGTGAATCCTTTCGGCGGCAACATTTACATCTTGATTCCGCAAGACATGGATCTCGGTTGGTTTGAGATCACGATCGATGACGCGGTAAGGGCACCGTACTTCTCGACGCGCGCTGGCTACGAAACGCCGCCGAACGAGTGGTTCAACATTCGTCAATACCCCGGCATCACCGCTGACTTCGAATCCGATAAATTTATGATCTCGGTACCGTCGGCCCAAATTCAGTCCTTCGGCGAGCCGGTAGAGCTGCTCAGTCGCTGGGACCAGATCATGGACATCTACCAGGTCTTGCACGGCCGGCCACTAGAGCGCTCGCGCGCAGAGGCCTACGTGCTTGATGCAACGCAATTGGTTGTTGGTTCATTCCCAGGTGGCTACCCCGTTACGCCAGGGCTGTATGCAGAAGGCCAGAACGGAATCACCGACGGCTACTACTCGCCGTTCGCCGTACTCAATGAAGGTGATTGGGAGGAAGATCTCGGTTTTCTCGTCATGCTGCACGAGCTCGGACACCACCATTACGGGCGCTTCATTCTCGTGGGCGAACAAGAGTCGTACGTCAATGTACCGGGCGCAGCTGTACTGAACCAAGTCTATGGCTTGTCATACGACGAAGCATTGAGCTATTCGGGGTACCAATACTTCGGTCGAACCGATTCGGCGATCGATTGGATGGTGACTCATAATTTTCGCAACGGTAATCCGATCGGTTTCGATCCGACAACGACGTTTCAACCGATCGAAACATCGTACCAAAACCGTGGCCACGCCAAATATGTCGACCTCGCGGCGATCTTCGGTACATGGGACGTACTCGGCGATATCTACCGAACGTATTACGAAGATGATCTCGCGTCAGGCAACCCGGCCAATACGCAAGTCGGTGTGACCCACGATGACTTCCTCATTCGTGGCAGCGAGGCATTGCAATGCAACCTTGCCAGTCTTTTCCACTTCTGGGGCATTCATCCGAGTCAGTCCGCGGCAACGCAAATAGCCGCCTACCCGCCGTGCCCGGGGGCCGCCGATCGCATACTTCACTACATGGAGAACGCCCCTCGCACCAATGCCGAGCTGGTCGAGTTTCATGATGCAAAAGAAGCTGTACAGACCGGTCAGCTGAAAGCGCAAATCTATGGCCCATTACTCGAAAGTTTCGACGTCGAAGAGGGCCAACAAATACGCGATATGGGCGCTATGCTGCTGCAGACCTACTTTAATATGTCAGCCGACACGCCGCCGACCGAACCGGTACTGAGTACAACCGCATTGACTATCGACCCGGCCGTCACGAGCAACGTCGAGTTTAGTTGGCAGGCATCGGTTGACGCGGAAGGTCAGTCACTGACCTACACGTGGGCTTTGTTCGATGCAACGTCTGGTGATGAGTTGATTTCGCGGACGCAGATCGCCGGTACATCGGTGTCGATCTCGCTCGCCGAGCTATCCGCAGCGATTGGCCACGATGGGACGACATTGGAGACGATCAACGTTACACAACGCGTAACGACGTCGGACACGTTCAGTATTGTTTCGACGCCGAAACAAGCGACCGCAGTCACCTTCTCCGACGAACCGGCGACGGCACCTGACCCGCAACCGGATCCACAACCGGACCCACAACCCGATCCGCAGCCGGACCCACAACCAGACCCACAACCGGATCCGACGCCACCTGCAACATCGGGCCCGACGACACCGGCCGAACCGGCGGGTGGCGACTCCGGTGGCGGTGGTGGCGGTGCCAACGACTGGCTGTCGCTGTTGATACTGTTCGCGATGCTGTCGATTCGTGTCGCTTGGCGACGACCGCAGGTTTCGCTACGCTCTAACTAGGTGGTCGTCGCACGTTCTGCGGTTACGACCGCGGCCGTGGGCTATGCTGTTAGCCCCCAGCCGCGGTCGGCCACGAATCGATCCAATCGCAACTGCTGCGGCAGACGATTTGCAGGGCTGACCGATTGCGCTGACCGTTTGCAATGGGTTAGACGAGATGTCGGAATGTTGGAGGTCGCCCACTTACGGGCCAAGCTCGCACCGGCATAAGGAGTTCGTACGCGCACAATGACCGATACGTCAGCGCCGTTCGTAGAGATTTTCAACGACCCAGACCACGCTGCGCAGTACGCTTGCGGCCCAGCGCGGTTTATGCCGGGGTTTCACGCCGTCCATCAAATGGCCGGGGTCCTGATCCGTGAGCAAACCGCTGCTGACGCAACAGTGCTCGTGCACGGCGCGGGAGGTGGATTGGAACTTGAAGCTTTAGCAACCGCGAACGCCGGGTGGCGGTTTGTCGGTGTCGATCCGGCTGCGGCGATGCTTGAGCAGGCACGACAACGGCTCGGCGCGCTCAACGAACGCGTTACGCTGCACCATGGCTTTATCGACGATGCCCCTATTGGTCCATTCGACGCCGCGACGAGTTTTCTAACACTGCATTTTTTACCGCCGGATGAACGCCGTCGGAGCGTCGCCGATATTGTGCGTCGGCTAAAGCCCGGGGCACCGTTCATCGCAGCGCACTGTAGCTTTCCGCAGTCAAGTTCGCAGCGCGACGCTTGGCTGGCTAGACATCAGGCGTATACCATCGCATCGGGCGTAGACGTAGAGCTTGCAGAGCGCGGACGAAAAGACATCGCAGAAAATTTGGTGGCGCTAAACCCAGATGAAGACGAGGCGATTTTGCGTGCTGCAGGTCTTGCCAACGTCACGCTGTTTTATTCGGCGTTCACCTGGCGCGGCTGGTTTGGACACGCAAAATGAGAAAGTCTCGCATGAAGAACATCATCGTCGGCCTGCTGGCTGTGTTTGTCTGCTCTGCCACCTACGGTGCTAATGACGAGTCCAGCAAACTCGCTATCTATCAGTATGCGGTATACCTACTACCCGACTCCGACGGTGATCCGACAGCGACCGTCAAAGAGCTAGTCGCCAGCGACTTCGCCGATTTTTCGATCATCGAGAAGGTTGACGGTCCGCCGGCCGAGCCGTTGTTACTGCTGACCACCGTTAGTGATGTCAAAGACTCATATGCACCCCCGGATATGGAATCGCTCAGCTACAAAGGTCGTGGTTTATCGCGCGATCAGGGACTGGCGTTACAGGAGAGCGAAACTGCCCTGGTCATCGATGTTGGCTATCCATTGACGATGGCATCAATCGCTTTCCCTGCCGCACTGCAGCTTATGGCGGCTGTGGCAGAAAAACACAATGGTCTTATCTGGGACGAAGCCACGCGCGAGGTTTTCACAGTAGCCGCGTGGCGTGAACGACGTATCGATACGTGGAATGAAGGCGTCCCGAACGTACAGGATCACACGGCGATTCATGCCTACAAGAACGGCGATTACGTCCGTGCGATTACGCTAGGCATGGAGAAATTTGGCCAGCCCGATATTGTCGTTAACGATTTTGCGTGGTCGAACAACCGTGCCATCGGTTCGCTGATTAACCTCGTCACGCAAACGCTGATTGAAGGTGGCGTGCTCGACGACAAATTGTCGCTAGCGATCGACATCCAAGCGATACGCAACACTGAGGCACGAGAAGACCTGCTGGCCTCGCTATTCGACAATGCCGAACCCGCCCTGCGCTTGTCGTTTAAGCCGGAAGTACCGGACGAAGGCGATCCCGATAACTTTCTCCTCGCGATTTTGTTCGATTCCGCCGCCGGGGCATCACCACAGGAACAGCAAGAAGCGCTGCTAAGCACGTTATTTGGCTCTGCAGACGCTATCACCTATGTGGATCACGACGCGCAGCTTCTGGCCGCTAGCGAGGCGGCCCAAAAGAAACTACCCAGGCTTCGAGACGCATTTAGTGCTGGACTCGAGCCCGGCGAGTTTATCTATGTCAAAGCGCCATTCACGACGGCTGACGGCGGCAGCGAATGGATGTGGGTTGAGATCATCAACTGGGAAGGCAACACGATTCGTGGTTTGCTACAAAACGACCCTTACCATGTGCCTGACCTAAAAGCGGGCGCCGAGGTCACGGTCAATATGGATGAGATCTTTGACTACATTCGTGTGCGCGCCGATGGCACGCGAGAAGGCAATGAGACCGGCCGTATCATGCAACAGTATTCGCAGTAGCACGAAGCAAACGATGACCACGGCTTGGATCGACTCGCTAGCCTCTCGCCATAAAGTTGGCGCACCGAGATAACACCCACCCGAATTTGGAACGAACCTGGGAGCAAACGACGTGTTTAGTCATATCGTTATCGGCTCGAACGACATTGAAAAAGCCGAGTCGTTTTACACCGCCGTACTCGGCGTTCTTGGTGCCGATGCGCCCTGGGAAAACAGAAACGACACGGGTCAGACCCGCTTGTTTTATAGGCACAACGGCTCGATCTTTGGAATCACCGAACCGATTAACGGTGAGCCGGTCAGTGTTGCGAATGGCTCGACGATTGGGTTTGCCTGTTCGTCCGCTGAGCAAGTGCAGAAATTTCATGACGTTGCTATCGCTAACGGCGCAACCAGCATCGAAGATCCACCCGGACCGCGAAAAGGTGCGACGGGCGACCTCTACCTTTGTTATTTTCGCGACCTGGACGGCCATAAGATCTGCGGGATGTATCGGACCCGCTAATGATTCGCCGCGATCAATACGCTTTTCACGG
>JBCDBO010000007.1:0-87959 GCA_039183535.1 Pseudomonadota bacterium
AGTGCCCACTCCTCACGGTAGTCATACTTGTTTTCGTAGAAGTGCTTACTAACCCAGACCTTTACCGTCGAACGCAACGAGTCCGAAAACAGCGCCCAGACTAGTAACGCAAGCGCTGCTATAAAAAATATCGCTTGCAGCAATGGGCCCCAAACAAGTTGCAGTGACTGCAACCAGAAGCCGACGGCCGCCATTGCCAAAAGATAGATTCCCGCCCCGAGTACCGACGTTGTGTAAAAAATGATCTGTCTCGAGACAAACACGCCAACATTCAGTATCGCGCTGCGCTGCAGCCCGATTGCCACCAACGGCGGCGCCAGGGCTAGAAAAAAGCCGCGCGGTGCCTCAAGTAGCGGGCTCGGAACGGAAAACAAAACGGCATGCGCCGCTAGGCAAAGATCAAACGCCGCAGGGATGCCCAAACCGACGCAGAGAAAACGAACCCCGGTCTTCTCTTTTTCGCGTGAGTTTCTGAAGATCTGCTCAACGAACAACATGATCGCCAATGCCGCCAGCAACTGGATAACCCGCACATCGATCAGACCGGCACTGATGTTCCTGAGCCATGTCGTGTCGGCGGGAAAGAGCACCAATGCGAGCAACGCCACCCAGGAAGCGTTGCCGAACCACAGCAATCCGGTGATAACGGGTGGTCGTTCCGCCGTTAGAAGAATCAACGTGACGAACATCATCCACGCGGCGAGGCGGGCAATATCCAGCAACACTAAATTGATTGGCTCAACGTCTACGAGCCGCAGGGACAGGGCGATGACGACAGCAAACAGAGCCGAGACACCAGCGAACAACAACGCGGCGACGCTAACTCGACCCTGGCGAAAATTAAGCAACAACACGCCGGCGAGTGCGAGAAAGCTTACGGCGGCGATCCAGTATCCCGCTTCGGCGATCAGTGGCAAGAAACTGATGGGTTAGGCTCCTCAGCGAGTGCGCCTAGCGCGCGCCTTTGCCAAACAATAGCACCTCAGCGGTTTGCAGCATGATAGCGAGGTCGAACAACAGACTCTGGTGCTTAACGTAGTACAGGTCGTATTGGAGCTTCTCGATCGCATCCTGTTGGGAAGCCCCATACGGATAGCGCAGCTGCGCCCAGCCAGTAATTCCAGGCTTTATGCAATGGCGCTCTGCGTAGAACGGAATGTCGGCGGATAGCTGCTCAACAAAGGCCGGCCGCTCAGGTCGAGGCCCAACGACGCTCATTTCACCGCGAATGACATTCAACAGCTGCGGCAATTCGTCGATGCGGACTTTGCGGATGAAGCGGCCGACCGCGGTAACTCGTTTGTCATCCTGTGTTGCCCACTGCGGCTTACCATCGGCTTCAGCATCTTCACGCATACTGCGAAATTTCAGCACACCGAAGTCCTGACCGCGCTCCCCGACACGGATCTGCCGATAGAACACACTGCGACCTGTACCCTCGGCAAGAATCGCGATCGCTGTTGCTAGCATCACCGGCGAGACGACTAACAACGCAGGAATCGCAATCGCAAGATCGAGCAGGCGTTTGGACAGTCCGCGAACGCCACCCATCGCGAACCCATCCGAAAAAATGATCCAACTTGGCCGCAGGAAATCGAGTCGTACTTTGCCTGTTTCTCGTTCAAAAAAACCCAATAGATCGGTGACCGTTACGCCACTGAGGCGAGCACCTACGAGCTCCTTGACCGGTAGTGAACCGCGCCGGTCATCCAAAGCAACGACAATCTCGTCAACATCAAATGCTGCTGCAATGTCCGCTAAGGGTCGATCGTGCTCGATAACCCGTGCGTCGGTCTGTACCTCATTGATCCGGGGCTTACTTTCTGAAGCGCAAACGTAGCCGATGACGCGGAATCCGCGCCGATCTGACGCGCGCCGTAGCATGGCAACGTTAATCGCGTTTTCACCGCCCCCAAGGACCAAGCAACGTCGCCTAAAAATGTTCTGATCGACGGTCCGGAGGAAGGCGTATCGGATGGCGAATACGCCAATAAAGCCAAGTACGACGCTCGCAAGGCCTGCGGATCGAGACAAACTTATTTCTGGAAACGCGAAATAGGTCGCTGCCAGCACGAGCCAGCCGCCGGCAAATGCGACGATGAGGCGTGCAAGGACTTCGCGGTAGTTAAAGCGCTGATTAAACTGATACAAGCCGAGAGCGAGAAACGCGACCAGCAAGACCACGGCGACGATACTTGCCTGCCACACGCGCGGCGCGCCATTGTCGGCGATTCCAAGCGCAGTCAGCGGCGGCGACTGCGCAACGACGACGGCCAACGACAGCACCGCACCTTCGACAGCCGCCAGCAGCAGCAACGGCAGACGAATATTTTGATTGAACAGTCGTATTTGCACGGTCCCTATACGAGCCGCTGTCGGGCTCCCTCCTCACATTTTTCCACCGACCATCCATGACCGGAGCGTGCCGATGATACACAAGGCCAATCGCCGCGCGTGTGACGAGCGCCCAAAGTGAGACGTGAGCAACGTCGCAAAGCTGATTTTCTGTGATTTTGTGGTACTTTGCAGCGCACTTCTTACCGCCGATAACCCCAATATCGTAGACTCTGCCCACCCGTTTATTGGTCGCTGCCGACCGTTGAGCTTGCCGATTTATGCTGACTATCCATCTAATTGCCGCAGCCCGGCCAAACTTCATGAAGGTCGCGCCGCTCTACCACGCATTGGCCGACACCGACTGGGCTGAACCGGTCATTGTTCATACGGGACAGCACTACGATTTCAACATGTCCGACGCATTTTTTCGTGATCTGCGTCTGCCCGAACCTGGGTACCATCTCGGCGTCGGTAGCGGCACTCACGCCGAACAAACGGGTGGTGTCATGATCGCCTATGAAAAAGTCTGCATCGACAACCGACCTGATTGCGTTGTCGTCGCTGGCGATGTCAACTCGACCGTTGCTTGCGCGCTGGCCGCAACAAAGCTGCATATTCCATGTGTCCATCTCGAAGCAGGCCTCCGATCCGGCGATCGAACGATGCCCGAGGAAATTAACCGGCTAGCGACCGATGCGATCTGCGATCTGCTGTGGACGCCGTCGCTTGACGGCAACGAGCACTTACAGGCCAACGGTGTCAATGCCGAGCGCGTCGAGTTCGTCGGCAACATCATGATCGATTCGTTCGAAATGATGCGCGAGCAAATCGACGCCGATACGACCCGCCAAGATCTTGGCCTCAGCGAACGCCGCTATGCGCTCGTAACCTTACACCGACCGTCGAATGTCGATGGAGCGGATACGCTAAGCGACATCGTAACGACACTCGTCAACGTCAGCGAGAATTTACCCCTCGTTATGGTGGCTCATCCGCGAACGCTGGCCAGTCTCGAGCGTCACGGCATGCGCGCGCAATTGGAGGCGGCGAAGCAGCTACAGCTTCTGGAACCGTTACCGTACATTCGTTTTATGAATGTCGTAAAAGACGCGCGCATGGTCATTACCGACTCTGGCGGTCTGCAAGAGGAAACAACCTACCTTGGTATCCCCTGCCTGACGATGCGGCCAAACACCGAGCGGCCAACGACGATCGTTGATGGAACTAATCGCTTGGTCACGCCAGCAACGCTAGGCGCCGACGTCGACGACGTACTTAACGCACCGGTAATCGAGCGGCGTCAGCCGCCACAGTACTGGGACGGCCAAACGGCAGGTCGCGCACGCGACAGCCTGAAGCGTTTCCTGAACGTCCGCTAGCCTGGCGTTCCACCAATAAGTTCGAGCAGATCACTCGTTCGAGCGCCGAGTAGCGCTGCGTCGCCACGTGTTTCGACGTTCAAGCGAATTACAGGTTCGGTGTTCGATGCCCGTAAATTGAAGCGCCAGTCGGCGAACGACAGGCTAACCCCATCGACGGTGACGACACTGAGCGCTTCGGCTTCGTAGTGATCCCGGACGCGTTGTATGGTTGCCGCAACGTCGGCGACTTGCCGATTGATCTCGCCACTCGTAGGGAACGCCGCAATTCGGGCGTCGACCAGGTTTGCCAGCGAGCGACCCGTTGTCGAGATGATTTGTGCCACCAGTAGCCACGGCACCATACCGGTATCGCAGTAGAAAAAATCCCGGAAATACTGGTGTGCACTCATCTCACCGCCGTAAATCGCATCTTCGCGCCGCATCACTTCCTTGATAAACGAGTGACCGGACTTACTCATCACCGGCGTACCACCGAGCCGGGCAACGACCTCCTCCGTATTCCAGATAACCCGAGGGTCGTATACAACACGCGCGGCAGACTCGTTGACTAGCATCGACTCTGCCAACAAACCAACGATGTAATAACCATCGATAAAGCGGCCGTTGTGGTCGAAAAAGAAACAGCGATCGAAATCTCCGTCCCAGGCAATGCCAAGATCGGCACCGATCGACTGTACGCGCTCAGCCGTTGCCAAACGGTTCGACTCGAGCATCGGATTCGGCACGCCGTTCGGAAAACTGCCGTCTGGCTCAAAGTGCAGCCGATCAAGTTCGAATGGCAAGTGCGGCGCCAGCCTGTCGACGACCAAGCCAGCACCGCCATTACCGGGGTTCGCGACAATTTTCAGCGGTCGCAATGCAGAGCGGTCTGTGAAACTTAGTAAGCGCTGCACGTAGCGATCGTAGACATCGCAATCATCGCATCGACCGGCGTGCGTAACCGTAAAGCGTGAATCCCGTTCTGCCAGAGCACGTATGTCGACAAGACCCGAATCACCGCTAACCGGCCGAGCACCTTCACGAACAATCTTAAGGCCGTTGTAGTCTTTCGGGTTGTGGCTGGCCGTCACCATAATCCCGGCGTCAGCCTCGAGCGTACCGGTCGCGAAATACACCATTTCGGTCCCGCCGAGGCCAATGTCGAGAACGTCAGCCCCCGCCTCGGTCACGCCGGCGATAACCGCATCACTGATACTGACACTCGACTCACGGATATCGCGGCCGACCACAACACGCTTAGCACCCAGGTACTCGACGACCGCATTGCCAATTCGATAGGCGATCTCATCATTCAGCTCATCGGGAATACGCCCACGAACATCGTAGGCTTTGAAACTCGAAATTTGCATCGGGTGCTCCCCTATCCGTTTAGTCCGTCGATACCGCACCGTCGTCGACGTGGATTTGCCGAACGAGAATCGCGGCCCACTCGTCGTTCGGGTTTGATGCAGTAAGCCGCTCGTCATCGGCAAAGACGTGCGTGAAGCCCGGCGCGACATCCGCGCTAGTGATGCTGCCCGATAACCGTAGCGAGCCGGCAGTACCGATGAGTTGGCCTTGCGCGCGAACACCGAGGCTACAACGGGCGTGTGGCGCCAATCGCAGGAGCCAGAAATCTGGCGCGGCGTCCCGATCAAGCCGCTCCAACGTGCCCCACGGAAAGCGTTGCTGCGAGTGGCGCTCGGCAATCGGGTCGTTTTGACTGCGCAGCGTCGCCACAGCGGTCTTGACGTCTTGGCAGGCATCTCGGCTAGTGACGAGAACGCTATCCGGCGTCTCAACAACGATCGTGTCAGAGAGCCCGATGACGGCCACCGTTCTGGACTCGGCAAAAATGCCGCTGTTCGTCGTCGACTCTGCGATAACGCGACCGCGCAGCGTGTTGCCGTCGCCGTCTCGCTCGGAAACGTCGCACAACGCACTCCATGAACCAACGTCGGACCAACCGGCATCGAGCGCAACAACCCGTGCCCGTGCGGTTTTCTCCATGACGGCGTAGTCAATCGATTCCGAACGAACGGCGCTGAACGCTGCACGATCAGGGCTGACCACGCCGCGCTCGCGCATAACGGCGACGCTGGCTGCGACGGCGTCGGCAATATCGGCGGCGTGTTCCGCCAACTCCGCCAGGTACGCATCCGCTCTGAAGAGAAAAATACCGGCGTTCCAGAAATACTCGCCGGTCGCGAGATAACGCGTCGCTGTTTCCAGATCGGGTTTCTCAACGAATGCCTCTACTGGAGCGACATCGTCAGCGCTTGAGCCGGCTCGAATGTAACCGTAACCGGTATGCGGCTCGGTAGGGACGATACCAAAGGTCACTAGGGCACCAGCGTGCGCTGCGTCGACGCCGCGTTGCACGGCAGACGCAAACCGCTTTGGGTTGGCGATCACGTGGTCGGCCGGCATGACCAACAGTAGGTCGCTCGCCCGCCCGGTGCGCACGGCCAGCTCCGCCGCCAGTGCGACGGCCGGTGCGGTGTTGCGGCCCACTGGCTCGAGAATAATGTCGGCCTCTTGACCGATCGATTCCAGCTGCGACTCAATCAGCCCGAGATGTGCCGCGTTGGCAACGACGACTAGTCGTGACGGTTGCGCCGATAAGCAATCGACCCGCTCTACGGTCGCTTGCAACATCGTTTTCGGGCCGGGCAACGGCAACAACTGTTTTGGTAGGTCGGCACGAGAGAGCGGCCACAACCGTGTTCCCGCGCCACCGGACAAAACAACGGGAAGAATGTCCGCCATATCGCTAGCGGCCTCTACACCAACTCATCGGCCGATCGCGTAGTACGAGATGCCGCGATCACGCAGCATCACCGGATCGTAAATATTGCGCCCATCGAAAATGACGGGTGACGTCAGCATGTCTGCGACTCGATTGAAGTCCACGCTGCGAAATTCTTGCCACTCGGTAACAACGGCCAATGCGTCGGCCCCTTCCAAGGCGTCCATCGCGTGGTCGCACAGAACGAGATCATCTCTGTCGCCGTAAATTCGGTGCGCTTCATCGCGCGCCTCAGGATCGTAAGCGCGTACTTGCGCACCGGCCTCCCAGAGCTGCTCCATCAAAACCCGGCTGGGGGCTTCGCGCATGTCGTCGGTTTTCGGCTTAAATGCTAATCCCCACAAGGCAATCGTCTTACCGCTGAGTGCACCGTTAAAGTGCTTATGGATTTTTGTAAACAACACTTGCTTCTGCCGAGCATTGACCGCCTCGACGGCGTTTAGCAACTCGGCGTCATACCCGGCCGCTTTGGCAGAGCGCGCTAACGCCTGCACGTCTTTCGGAAAACACGAGCCGCCATAGCCGGCGCCTGGGTAGATGAAGTGATATCCGATACGCGGATCAGAGCCGATGCCTTTGCGAACTTCCTCAATATCGGCATCGAAGCGCTCCGCCAGGTTGGCGAGCTCGTTCATGAAGCTGATTTTCGTCGCGAGCATCGCATTCGCGGCGTACTTGGTCAGTTCTGCTGACCGCACATCCATAACGATGATCCGATCGTGCGAGCGATTGAACGGCTCATACAACGCTCTGAGCAGCTCGCCAGTTCGCGGATTATCAGTCCCAATGACGACGCGATCGGGCTTCATGAAATCCTCAATCGCAGCTCCCTCTTTTAAGAACTCCGGGTTTGAAACGACATCGAATTCGAGGTCGACGCCACGCTCGGCAAGAACGCTTGCGACTGTTTCGCGCACTTTGTCGGCCGTGCCTACCGGTACGGTGCTCTTATCGACAATGATCCGGTAATCGTTCATGTGCTCGGCGACACCGCGTGCCACCGCGAGTACGTACTGCAAATCCGCCGACCCGTCCTCATCGGGAGGCGTGCCGACAGCGATAAACTGAAACGTTCCGTGAGCGACACCCGCCGCAACATCGGTCGTGAATGAGAGCCGCCCAGATGCTGCGTTGCGGGAAACAAGATCGTCGAGACCCGGCTCGTAGATCGGTATATCACCCGCTTGCAGTCGAGCGATCTTCGCGGCGTCGATATCGACGCAAACAACGTCGTTGCCCATCTCGGCCATACACGCACCCGTAACAAGTCCGACGTAGCCGGAGCCGAAAATAGTCAGTTTCATAGAGGTCGAACCGGTCAGTATGGAACGGCGCGGATTATAGGCGTAAAGCGCAAGCGGCGGCTATGAACCGCTTCGCTCAGGATGACTTAGGTCACGGTACGCGGCCAAATCGGCAATTTTCGCGGGTTCTCCGCCGCTCTCGGCCAGTCGTTTCTGCGAGGCCAAGTCGACGACGGGACCGGTTGGCTTATAGCCACTAACAACTTTCAGCAGCACTCGACGCGCCTCTTCGGCATCCAGTCCCATTGATGCATCCCACAGCTGACTGAGCAATGGATTGAGTTCGTCGGGCTCGAGGTATTCTTCGTTCGCACGCAGTATTCGTTGATGCTCGGTCCCTGAGACGTCGGTCCCGATCAACAGCTCCTCATACAGTTTTTCGGCCGGGCGTAAGCCAGTGAAACGGATTTCGATGTCGCCGTCCGGGTTACTTTCATCCTGTACCGTCAGTCCCATGAGATGAACCATACGCCGTGCCAAGTCGAGAATTTTGACCGGTTTACCCATATCGAGAACGAATACGTCGCCGCCGGTCGCCATCGATCCGGCCTGGATCACCAATTGGGCGGCCTCTGGGATCGTCATGAAATAGCGAATTATTTCGGGATGCGTGACTGTGACGGGGCCACCGTTACGAATCTGTTCGCGAAACAGTGGTACGACAGAGCCGGAGGATGCCAAAACATTGCCAAAACGCACCATGCAAAACCGGGTATTGGTGCCACGCTGATAAAGCGCTTGCAGCACCAACTCAGCACAGCGCTTGGTTGCACCCATCACGTTGGTTGGGCTGACGGCTTTGTCAGTCGATACGAGGACAAACGTCTCGACACCAGCTTCGATCGCCGCCTCGGCCGTATGTAGCGTACCGAAAACGTTGTTATGCACCCCTTCTAATAGATTGTGCTCAACCAATGGAACGTGTTTGTACGCGGCAGCGTGGTAAACCGTCTGCACCGCGAACGTCGTCATGATTTGCTGGATACGTTCCCGGTGGTGCACATTGCCGATCAGCGGCACGATTTCGACGCGACTGGCACTCGCGACGGCGAGATCCGCTAGCTGGCGATGGATTTGGTACAGCGCCGCTTCCGACACGTCGACGAGCAACAGTGATTTAGGCCGCAACGTGAGAATTTGCCGGCACAATTCCGACCCGATGGATCCACCAGCGCCGGTCACCATTACTACTCGGTCGGCGATACAGGCACTCATTAGACTGGCATTCGGCGGTACAGCATCGCGACCCAGTAAGTCTTCGACCTCGACGTCGCGAACGTCGTCGACGCGCGCCTTGCCAGACACGATATCCGCCATTTCAGGAACGGTCTGTACGTGAACCTGCAGATCGCCGAGGCTGTTTAGAATCCGCCGTTTGCGTCGGCGGGACACACTCGGCAGCGCAAGCAAGACCGTTGTAATCGTGCGCTTGTTGACGAGCGGACCTATTTCGGACGGTGAAAACACTTCAAGCCCGCCAACGACTTTACCCCACAGCTGTGTGTTGTCGTCGACAAACGCGACCGGCAGGTAATGGTCGCCGGCCGACAAAGACGAGGCTAAGCGGACACCGGCTGCACCCGACCCGTAGATAACGACGCGTTCGCGCTTTGCAACAGCGCGGCGGTTTAGGAACAGTCGCGCGGTATATCGAACTCCGCAGACACCAATCAATTGTAAAGCGGCGAAAACGACCGATAGTCGAACAGGGTCCGTCATCGCCGACGCCGCGACGAGTAATAGGGACAAAACTAGACCGGCAACAAGCGCAGCGCGAAAAGCAGCCAACAACAAATCGACGCCAATAAACCGGACAACGGAGCGGTAAAGCCCCAAGACATAGTGAATAGGGACGACGACCGTCGCCATTAACATCGCAGCAATAGCGACATCGCTAGCGTTCTCGGCGGCCGATGTCGCCCACGCCGCGGCGCTGACGGCCACGACGGCAATGATCCAGTCGGCTAGTGCTGCCAACACTTGTTTTTGACGCCGTTCCATCCGAAGGAGGCGGACACGGAAATAGTCTAAGTAGCGGCGATCATCCTTTCGCGTAGACACAGATTAAGAAACCCCGATTAAACCATTATTTTTCATGGATTTACTGACATAATATTGTGCACTATAGCAAATTATCGGCGCCCGTCTCGATAACGTTAGTTGGCGGTATCAGCCGGCGAGCTGTCACAGATAAGCAACGCTTAAGCCGAGCTAACGTTGACCCACGTGCCGACTTTGTTAAAAACCCGGAAGCGACGCTGACAAAGTAGCCGGCTGAATGCGCAAACAGCATGGCGGTTCCTGGCGGCTCTGAATACATCGGTCGCCGTGCGGGGAAAATTGCGGCCAGGATTCGTTGGCCGATTGCCGCTGCTGCGCGCGCCCAAAGCAGCTGACTATCGAGACCGCCGCGGTGCCAAATCGTTGGCGGACTCGCCGATATTGCGTGCAACAGACGTCGCATTGGTGCGTCACGGCGCCGAATCGCTCGGTTGCAGTCTTCGCCGATTGGGTTGTAGGGCTCGAATGAACCCGGTCAATGCGCGTTTCTAGCGTTCTCGATCACCGTCATCAATTGCGCGTACCGACTATCGGGTGTGTGCTCGCTCAGGAACTCTTCTATCGTTGGTTGCAGTTCATCGAATCTGCTTCGCGACTCGTCAATCGCCCGGATAAATTGCGTCAAATCTGTACTCCGTCGAATGAGTCCGTCGGGAGCCTCGAGAAGCCGCGGAAGGTCCGAAAATATAAGCGGGAACCCGAAGCTTAATAGCTCAAACCCTCTGTTACTTATCGTAACGGCGGGTACGTAAGGGTTCGTGATGTCATACGGGATTATCGCGGCGCAACACTTGTCTCGCACATCCGCGATGTCCTCGAGGGGGCTTGGGCCATGGTAGGACGCGTTCTCGTGAGCCAAGATCGCTCGTGTGTCCGGCGAGTCGATGACATTGCCGACGAAATTCACGGTGATTCCGGCATCCATAACGCCCGTTACCAACTGTCGATCGATACGTTCGTTGATATAGCCCCAGTACAACACTTCAGTCCTGTCTTTCCCTGCCGCCGGTCGGGCATAGTTATGACGAGCCCACGGAAAAAACAACGACACCTTATCGGTTGCGACCCGCACTTGTTCTTCGATTAGGTAGGAAACGACCAAATTGTGATCGGCTCGCCGCGATGAGGTTTCGAGCAACCGTTTTGCAGACGCCTTGTGCGGACGAATCGCAGCCGAGATGTAGTCATCGTTGACGACGTGGATGATCGTATTGCGCGGCAATAGATCGCGAAGGAAGAAAAAGTCGTAACAGAAGCTGAGTACGATGTCGTCCTCTGAAAAATCAACTTGCTTACGAAAAATCCAGCTGAGGAAACGCGCGTCCAACCCGTTCGTAGGACCGAAGATCTTCAATTGGTGATGAAGGAGATGAGGACCGATGTGACGCCACAGCCGATCGCCTTCTTTGACGCTGTTCGTGCGTCTGCCGAACCGGCGCTTCTCAAAGAAGTGGACCTCATGTCCGTGGCGCAAAAGCAGCTCGGACACTTGGCGACGAAGCCTTGGCGGCTCACTCCAGTGGGTACGCGTAAAAACGATAAAGCGCATGGTAGCCGCTGGCTGTCAGAAAGAGGCCGTTATGCCGACGCCACTCGGCTCCTAGACCGGCGTTGATAAAACAGAAGACCCAACGGCGCCGCAAGCAAGCCGCCGAGAAAAATCCCGACCGCGGCGAACAGCAGCCGATTCGGAAAATCGTATTCCTCTAATGGGGGCGCAACAGCTGGGTCCAGCGTACGAAAAGCAAATTCCTCGCGAATATCGGCGAACATGAGAGACTCAATTTGGGCTTGCAGCAGCGCCGCTAATACCCTTTGTAGCTCCGTGTTTTGCGTCTCCTCAAGCTTGGCCTCTAAGTGCTCGATGCTTCTAGATGTTTCTTTTTCAGAGACTACACGCAAACGTTCATTGGCCGCCGCCACGAGCTTGGAAGCCCAAGAGGCAGCCAATTCCGGTTCGGTCCAATCGACACTCAACGTCACTAAACCAGTTTTCGCATCCTCTGAAACATACAAATTGTCACGTAAGAAACGCTTGACAGTGAACCACTCGCTCGGCGGATCCTCATTCCACGTATCGAGCTCGGCATTCCAATCTTCGGCATTCAACACAGGCATCAAGTCGTTGTTGCGAATAAATTCGGTGCTGAACTCCCAGGATCTGAGGACCGCGAGCGCGGCATCTTTCGGATTACCCTCAGAACCAACATTGATGCCGACCAACGCCGCAAGGCCGCCGATGCCCGCGCCGCCACCACCACCAACTCTCTCCTGTTTCGTTGGATCACCGACGTATTCCAACAGGACATCAACGCGGTAACTAGGAGTGACCAGAAAAGAAAGAGCGATCGCTGCCGCCCCACCTAACGCGGCGCCGACGAACGCGTACGGCCAAACTATACGAATTAGGCGGAACAGATCACCTAATCCGAGATCTGAGTCTGAGGGCACCGTGGTCGAAGTGGAATCGGTCATCGTTGACCTTCGTTACGCGATGCGTGATCCTGCCACACACGCAATATCATGGCCACCTCCTTACGCCAGGCCAACGGCCGAAAAACCGCAGTCTGTTGTGCCCGGCGCGAGTCTCGTCGGGCGCGCTGATTTGGGCCAAAGCTAAGACAAAGAGCGACCCTATATGCCGAGCATTCTCGAGTTCTTGCGAACGATGCAGAGTCGTTATTTTGAACGCGGGAGCTTCCTTCGTAATGTTGCGACGCTGTCGAGCGGCTCGGCGGCGGCTAACGTTATCCTACTTGCGACCTCGCCCCTTCTGACGCGGCTCTATCCGCCCGACGCATTCGGCGTCTTCTCGGTGTTCCTCTCGGTTTTCACAATCGCGTCGGTCTTTTGCACGCTCAACTTCCATGTTGCTATTCCGCTTCCTCGGCGCGATAACACGGCCGCAAATTTGGTCATTGGCTCGTTCGCCGTACTGGCGGTATTCTCGGCCGTAAGCGTGGTACTCCTTATATACCCGGTCAGTGTGCTTGAGACTCTGGGCGTCCTCGAGCAAATCCACGCGTACTCAAAGTGGCTACCGTTAGCCATCTTTTCCGCCGGTGCAAATGTGGTGCTCTACTACTGGCTGCTTCGGCAAAAGGACTACTCCGGGCTTGCGGTGATCAAAGTCGGCCAAAGCTCAACTATGGTCGGCGTACAAGTCGCCTTGGGTTTGCTTAGCTCTTCTGGGTTTGGCTTGATTGTTGGGCACGTTGTGAGCCAGCTCGCCGGTGCGATCGCATTCGCATTTCGATCACGGTCTAAGTTCGGCAAGATCGTCAGACGCACAACGGCCGGGAGAGTAACGAATGCTCTAAGCAGATACAGAGAGTTTTCGATTAGCTACACACCTGGATACCTGATTAGCACGTTGACGTTAATGCTGCCGCCGGTGTTCCTGTCAGTTCTCTTCGGTATTTCGTCCGCGGGTCTATACGCGTTTACAACACGCTCGATACGCGGAGGCTTGTCATTAATCGTGCAGTCGGTCACGCGGGTCGCCTACGTACGTTCGGTGGAACTAGCGAACGAACGGGCGTATGCCGCGCTACTTCAGTTCTACGTCAAGCTTTGCTTGCGGCTGTTTTTGTTGGGCCTTTTGCCATTCTCTATCTTGTTACTGTTTGGCCCTGAAATTTTCGCGTTGGCTTTCGGCGAGGACTGGCGCGATGCCGGCATCATCGCTGCGTACATGGTGCCGGGACTGCTGGCTTTCATGGTGTTCGATCATTCATTACACGTTTTTTTGATAGCGGACCGGCAAAAACTAAAGCTTATCTGGGAAGGGTCACGGTTTTTACTAATGGTCGCGGCATTCCTGATCGGCTATCTCCGCGCGCTCGACGAGCACCAAGTGATCTTGCTCCTTTCCATCGGTCAAGCGCTCGCGTACGGGGCAGTATTCTTTATGTGTCTCGGTATAATTCAGCGCATGCGAAGCATGGCAACAAGCGCATAGCATGAAACCGCTTTGGTTTATATGGTGTGTTGTCGGCGTATTCGCGATAGCGGGCTTCCCGGTGGCTGCACTCATCGACCAGGATGGGATTTTTCACGCCCTAACCGCGAGAGTGGCGCCGAGATTCGTCAATCTCGCCTATTTGTGGACGTGCATCTCGTTCGCCATCGTCCTGATTGTCGCAATGCTATGTCGAGCCCATCGCAATCACGATAAGTTCTTGTCCAAGCCGCTGCCTCAGCAAAGAAAAGGCTACTACTTTCATGCTTGGCTGCTGTTAACCGGCAGCTCCTTGTTGGTTTCGACTTACTTGTTCATCGCAACCGGCTTCCGGTTACCGCTGCTAAACCTGCTCGCCGATCCGACGAGCTATTTACTGCTGCGCACCGAAGCGCGGGCGAATATTAGCCAGACACTTCTCAACATCAATCTGGTTTTTCTTTGTCCATTGTCAATTTGCTTAGCCGCATTTTTCATTGAGCGCGGCCGATTCCTGAAGGTTTTGATCGCCATCGTGAACACACTGCTCGCGGCCAGCTTCAGTCTCGCGAAGTCACCGATCGCAATGGCGTTACTGGTTGTCATCGTTTTTTACGCGTTTTTGCGCCCGATCCCGATATTCAAGCTAGGTCGATACGGCTTTCTGATGCTGGCGGTAATGATTCCGCTGTTTATGGCGTCCGGGTCTGGCAGAGAGGACTGGTCCGGTGAACGCAGTGTGGTTGAGATTCTAGGCGGGCGTATTTTCTACGGTCAGTGGGCTGGACTTCCGTATTTTTTCAAAATCTTCGAGAAAGACCGCGTATCGATCGGCACGCTGCAACCGCGATACCTGCGCTCTGGCGAGGGCGGTAGTTGGTCGCATCGCGGAGAGGAACTCCCGGCCCGACAAGCCATGCGCGAGATTACAGGTTATCGAGACCTGGAAAGCGCCGGTGTCGGAGTCGCCGTCACCTATTTTATCGGTGAGGCCTATGCCGTTTGGGGCGAATTTGGAATCGTCCTTGCCAGCGTACTGGTCGGACTACAGATCGCTTTGCTCGCCAGCGTATTTGCTCGACTTCCGAGAACTGTTTGGACGATGTTTTTGTACGCGTGGTTTATCTACAAAATGACGATGGGCATGATTACGGGTGCCAGCGCATTTTTGTTCAGTGCAACCACCTACCTCTTGTTGTTGATCGCGCTTATTACATACCTAACACACGTAGCGCGCGAGATAGCGCAAGCGGACACATCCGATAGAGCCAGTTGTGCCTAGTAGAAGGTTCGTGTTTCTTGTCGGCGTCGGACGCTCCGGAACGTCACTACTGCAGAATATGCTGAACTCTAGCCCGGAAATCGCGTTTCTCCCTGAGAACAGTTTCTTAAGGCGGGTAGTATTCTCCGGCCGCTTTTCGAAGCTGCGTCGATCGTACGACCGCCGCGGCTTAGCCGAGCAACTCGAATCTGACCACGCGTTTGAACGCCTGAAAATGAACCGCCGAGACATCGAAGCCTGTTTGTCGGAGCACGATGGCGGTGTGACACTGTTTCGACGGGTCGTTGATCATTGGGGCCCAACCAACGGTGTGGCGTTAGCGGGTGACAAAGACCCGCGTCTCGTAGAGTTTATTCCCAGCCTCAGTCGCGCATTTCCCGATGCCTTTTTGATTCATATCTATCGGGACCCTAGAGATGTAGCCCTATCGAAAACGAAAGCCAGTTGGTCGAAGGACCGGGCTTTTATCTGGAACGTCTTCGGCGGCCGCGTGCAGCTCGATATTGCCCGCCGGGCGGGTGCCGCATTATTTGGTGAGCGTTATTTGGAGGTCCGCTACGAGACCTTATTGAATGACCCGGAAACCGTCATCCGTCGTATTTGCCAGAAAATCGATCTTCGATACGACGCGAACATGATGAATCCAGCGTTGGGCGGCGAGAAACTGGTTGCGAGTAACGAGCTCGACTGGAAGCGGAACTCGCTTAAACCGGTAGACGCCGACAATCGTGACAAATGGAAAAACGGACTTTCCGCACAACAAGCTGCGCTGGTAGAACGCAGTCACCGGGCCCATATGCAACGGCTTAATTACGCGCCAAGCACTTCCCCAGCCGCGCTCGGACCGATCTCTCGGTTATGGGTCGCGGTGCAGTCCGCTACGATTGCTATCCTTGCACCCGTGTACCTTAATTACAGACTATGGACACAGTCCAAATCTCAAGATTAGGCCGCTACCGGCCTCTGCTCGTCGACGAGCACGACAGACTCTGGGCATCGCGAGGCTATACCCTTTACAAATCGAGTGATCATGGAGAGCGTTTTGATGTGGTGGGCCGTCTCGATGCTGGATTCGCCCACCAACTGGCCGGTCGTCTAACGCTTTCGAGCCGCTTGTTAAGGGCGGGATTTCACGGCTTACGTATCCTCGACAATGGCACCCTACTCGGGGTGGTTAAAGGCGGCATCGTTCGCTTGGCGCCCGGCGAGACACAGTTTACGGTGGTGCATCGGTTTCGACACGGTAGCCGGCCGCTTACGCTCTGCACCACGCCGGGCGGCGCAGCGTTCTACGGCGAGTATTGGGGCAACGATCAGCGCGAAGCTGTTCGAATCGTTGGCTCGTTCGATGCCGGTGATACATGGCAGGCTGTTTACGAATTTCCCGCCGGCAGCATTCGCCACGTACATGGCGTTCACTACGACCCGTACCGGGATTGCTGCTGGGTACTTACAGGCGATTCGGATGCAGAAAGCGCCGTATTTGTCGGTGGCGCCGACTGGGCCAACCTAGACCGAGTGGTTGGTGGCAACCAGCTCTGCCGAGCCGTTACGCTCATACCAACGAAAGATGGGGTTGTGCTACCCACCGATACCGAGCACCAACAAAATTACATTCAGTGGTTAGACCCTCGCACCGGTACTCTTGAGAAGATCCGGCCGGTAGCCGGCACAGTCTTCTACAGCACCAAGACCGTCAGCAAAATGCTGCTGTCAACGGTGGTTGAGCCAGGTGCAGGCATTCAAGGGGACCGCGTCAACATCCTGGCAAGCAGCAATGGCTGGGACTGGGAGCAGATTCACACGCAAAGAAAGGATAGACTTTCGCCGATTCTGTTCCAGTACGGGACCTTCCTTCTTGCGCCATCGAGCAGTAAATCAGATCTGGCTTTCGCGGGCGGACAGGCCGTGCGCCGTGACGATCAGCGCCTTTTGCGGATCGAGTTTGACGACAACGCTACCCACCACTCCGAGAGCTGACGCTGTTAGAATCCACGCCGTCAGCGACGGCTTCAATCACTAGGGAGAACAACTTGCTTCGATTCGGTTTGGTCGGGTGCGGCCGCATTGCCCGCCGACACGCAGATTTGCTAGGTGGCGGCCAAATTGACGGCGCCGCGCTAGGCGCGGTCTGCGACATCAAAGATGATCGCGCTGAGGCCTACGGTAAAGAGTTCGGTGTCCCGCACTTTAACGACATGCATGCCCTTGCTGAACGCGACGACATCGATGCAATCACCATCTTAACGGAAAGCGGTAAACACGCCGATCACGCGACAGAGTTGGCGCGTTACGGCAAGCCGCTGATCGTCGAGAAGCCTATGGCACTGACGCTCGATGACGCAGATCGCATGATCCGCGCGTGCGATCAGCATGATGCACGGCTTTTCATCGTCAAACAGAATCGCTTCAACTTACCCGTTCGCAAGCTTCGCGAAGCGCTTGTGCAAGGCCGCTTTGGTAAGCTCATTCTCGGAACGGTGCGAGTGCGCTGGTGCCGCAGGCAGGCGTACTATGACCAGGACAGTTGGCGTGGCACATGGGCGCTAGACGGCGGTGTCCTTGCGAATCAAGCCAGTCACCATGTCGATCTGCTGGAATGGATGATGGGCAAGGTCGATTCTGTCTATGCGGTCGCGAAAACGGCGCTTGCAGATATCGAGGCCGAAGACACTGCCGTTGTCGTTCTTAAGTTCGCCAATGGTGCTCTCGGTGTCATCGAAGCGACGACGGCGACGCGCCCGGTTGATCTCGAGGGCTCTATTTCACTGTTAGGCGAAGCCGGCACCGTGGAAATCGCCGGCTTTGCGGTCAATGAGATGCGCCACTGGGAATTCGCCGAGAAAGACGAGAGCGACGCGGACGTCGTCAAAAACTACTCGTCGAATCCACCGAATGTCTACGGCTTTGGCCACAAAGAGTATTACCAAGACGTCGTACGCTCGATTACAACCGGCACCCCTCAGCTAGTCGATGGCCTGGAGGGACGCAAGAGTCTTGAGCTCATCTCCGCGATCTACGAGTCGGTTGAAACCGGCAAAGAGGTTGAGCTTCGATTCAGACCACGGCGGTGCCGGCTGGGCGAAGCCCCAGAGTAATGCCTTCTTCATCCGGGCACGACGTTCAACGCCTGAGTGCTGGTGTTCGCGATGTGATCGCGGGGGCCGGCGTCAAAATAGTCGAACCGGTAAACCTCTACGGTTGCACACTTGGCGACAATTGCTTCATTGGCCCTTTTGTCGAAATTCAAAAAGGGGTCGTCATTGGCAACGCAACCCGTGTTCAATCGCACACATTCATTTGTGAGCTCGTGACCATCGGCAACGACTGCGCTATCGCTCACGGCGTCATGTTTATCAACGACAAGTTTGCTGCCGGCGGACCTGCGCATGGTGATAAGACCAAATGGTCAGCCACCGAGATCGGTAACGGTGTATCCATTGGTAGTAATGCGACGATTCTGCCGGTCCGTATTTGCGATCGCGTCGTTATCGGCGCTGGTTCGGTGGTGGTTAAAGACATCACGAAACCCGGCGTCTATGCCGGCAATCCCGCTCGACTGATTAGGCCTCTTTGATGGTTAAGTTCCTGGATCTCGTAAAGCAGTACGACACGATACGCCCAGAAATGGATGCGGCAATCGCAAGAGTCATAGAAAACAGCAGTTTCATTGGCGGCAAAGAGGTCGCTAACTTTGAGACGCATTTCGCTCGCTACCAAGACGCAGAGTTTTGTGTTGGCGTGGGCAACGGTACCGACGCACTGGAAATCGCTATCGAAGTGCTCGACCTACCCGCCAATAGCGAGATCGTTGTCCCCGCCAATAGTTTCATTGCCAGCGCTGAGGCCGTAACCCGAAGTGGGCATAGTGTCGTGTTCTGCGATTCAGATCCGCACACGCATTTAATCGACATAGAAGACTGCGCGCGTTCGATAAGCCCAAAGACAGCCGCTATTATGGCAGTCCATCTTTATGGCCAACCGGCCCCAATGCGCGACATCTTGGCATTGGCGCAGAAGCACGATCTGCGTGTGATCGAAGATGCCGCCCAGGCCCACGGCGCCGAGATCGATGGAAAACGTATCGGTGGCGTGGGTGATATCGGCACGTTTAGTTTCTATCCGGGCAAGAACCTTGGTGCGTACGGTGACGGCGGCGCGATCGTAACCAACGACGCGGGCCTAGCAAAAAGAAGCCGAATGATCGCCAACCACGGGCGAGTCGATAAGTACGACCACGAGTTCGAGGGTCGTAACAGCCGGCTAGATGGCTTACAGGCGGCCGTACTCGAGACGAAACTCCGCCATTTGGATGCATGGATCGAACGTCGCAACGCGATCGCGAAGGTCTACCACACAAAACTGAGCGGAATTGAGGCGCTTGGCTTACCGGTCGTCGCCGACAACGTAAGACACGCTTATCATTTGTTTGTCGTTAGTACGAAACAGCGAGACGAACTCAGAAAGTTCCTCGCGAGCGTCGATATTCAGACCGGCATCCATTACCCAGTGGCGCTACCCGATCTCAAGGCCTACGACTACTTACGGCAAAAGACTCGCACGTTTGCTGCATCCGATACAGCCGATACGCTCGTTAGCCTACCTATCGGTGACCACATGACCGATGCTGACGCGAACCGGGTCGCCGACGCGATAACCGAGTTCTACGCCTAAGGGTCGGCAGGAGAAAACGATAAACGCGATAGTTGCTACGGCGATGGTAGCTGCTTACATTGGTAGGCCAATGCTACGTACCTGCAGATCTCTCGGGCGAACTGGCCTCGATCTAATCGCCGCTGTGTTACTCGTTGGCGTAAGCACAGCCCGAATCGCTTGCTGCCCGGGCTCTCAACCGTTGCGCTTGACGCCACCAGAACTATTCATCCGGGCGCCGGCTAATACTAAGGCCGCTATTGAGCCGCACCTTTCAACTTAGGAGCCTCTACCAACGTGAGAGTGAAAAACGAAAACTGCATAGTTACTGGAGGTTCCGGCGCCATAGGCTCGCGGCTCGTTCAGCAGCTGCTGGACGAAGGGGCCGGTGAGGTTTGTGTCGTCGATGATCTGTCCTCCGGTTACGACTGGCTGCTCCCTCAAGATCCGCGTGTGCGGTTTGAGCAAGCCGATATCGTCGACTTCTTCGATACCGCAACGCTGGCTGCCGACGCCTATATTTTTCATTTGGCCGCATTTTTCGCGAACCAAAACAGCGTTGATCATCCACTGGATGATCTTCGTACCAATGGCACCGGCACGCTGCAAGTATTGCGGTGGGCCGCCGCCAACAATTCACGTCGTGTTGTATACGCCTCCGCCGGTTGCTCGATTGCGGGGCATGATGTCGAAGGTCCGATTGCCGAAGACATGCCGGTTAGCTTACATCTCGATACGCCCTATCAGATCACCAAGGCGCTAGGAGAGTTCTATTGCAACTACTACTTGTCGTCACTCAGCTCAGTGCGATGCCGTTTCTTCAATTGCTATGGGCCCGGTGAAGTGCCGGGACAGTACCGCAATGTGATTCCAAACTTTATTTGGCTAGCAATGAATAATCGACCGTTGACCATTACCGGTACCGGTGAGGAAACCCGCGACTTTATTTACGTCGACGATCTGGTCGATGGACTCATTCGTTGCGCGGTAACCCCGGAGGCACATGGCGAGGCGGTGAATCTAGGAACGGGACATGAGACGCCGATACTGGAACTCGCCGAATCCATCATCGAGCTAACCGGATCATCAAGCACGATACAGTATGCACCCAGGCGGGCTTGGGACAACAGCCGGACGCGGCAAGCGAATATCTCGAAAGCACGCCGCGTACTGGGACTAGAACCAAACACCACGCTGAGAAGTGGACTGTCTGCGACAATCGAGTGGTTTCGACAAAACCGGGAAATGATCGAACGCTGCAGTGAATTTTGATGCTACGACTGCACCAACGTCGCCGAAACTGCTCGGCGCCACATTAACGCGACACGCAAACTAGACTGGCCTTCACATGTGCGGACTCATTGCAACGGTCGGGATCAATCGACCGTTTACTCACAAGACATTGGATAGCTTGCGCAACCGAGGCCCTGATGCGACGGGCTTTTGGTCAAACGGCAGGCTGAATATCGGCCATACGCGCCTTGCGATTCTCGGGCTTGGTCATGACAACGACGAGCCGCTTGAGAACGAGCGCTACGTCCTAGCGTACAACGGCGAAATCTATAATTTCGAGTCATTGAAAAAGGAGATCGCCCAACATCGCGACTTACCGCGGCATGCAAACGATGCGGTGGTTTTACTAGAGGGCTGGACGCTCTACGGCGAGAAATTCCTGGAGAGACTGTTCGGTTTCTGGGCGTTTTTACTGTACGACAAGGTTGAGAACAAACTCATCCTTGTCCGTGACCAAATTGGAATTAAACCGCTCTATTACCACCAGTCAGCCGACTCGCTTTGCGTCTCTTCCCTTTTGGGAACCATTGCCGAAACCGTCCCGGAGTCATTGTCGCTGGACTACCTAGCAATGTCGGAGTACGCCAGATACCAATACACATTTGGCGATAAGACATTCTTTACCGACGTAAAAAAAGTGTTACCCGGGCATATCGTAGAGATCGACCTAGGTTCGATGGAGCGAACCACTCGTTGTTACGAGGACATTTTTCGATCGCGCCAACCCGGCCAAGGCGAGGAACCTAATGACGAATGGCTCTCCCGGACGCGCCAACTCATCGGTGAATGTGTGCTCGATGCCACCGTTAGCGATACATCGTTCACGACTTTTTGCAGCGGCGGTATCGATTCCAGCCTGATCACCAGTCTCGCGAAACCCGAGATTGCCTACCATTGCAACTTCTCAGACCCCGACTGCAATGAGACTTTCTACGCTCAGCAAGTTGTTCGCGAAATGCAGACTCGGCTGTTTACCGTTAATGCCGAAGAGGATTTTCCCTTAGTCGAAAAACTCAGCGCTATCGCCGAGGATTTCGATGAGCTGAGTATTGGTTCCGTGATATTGCCGCTCGAAGATCTACTTAGTCAGGTAAAGAGACGCTACAAGGTTATTCTCACGGGCACTGGGGGCGACGAACTGTTCGCAGGCTACGTTCGCTTTTCACTGGCGCGTGGCGAGTGTCGCCAAGATAGCTACCGTGCGTTGTTCGAACGCGTGATGCAGCTTAGCGATCCCGCCGAACGCTTTGAGCTGTGTCATCAAAAAGGCGATATGTCTATCTACAAGTTCTATCAGCCTGCAGCCCAGCAATCCTTCACTGACGCATTCAATGCCATACAAGAAGTGGAAAAGGATTCGCTGAGTACAATGCTGCGCTTCGACCAAAAGAACTTTCTACTTGGGCTGTTGAACATCGACGACAAAATGTGCGGTCGCCACTCGCTCGAGAGCCGGCCACCGCTTTTGCATCAAAAACTTTTGCGTCATCTACAAGAGGCCAACACCAGCCAGTTTCTTCCAGACGGTGAACTGAAAGGTCACTTACGAAAAATGGCCGAGGGACAGATACCCAATTCTGTGATTTACCGAAAGGATAAGATGGGTTTTACGACGCCGATAGGTACGTTTATTAATCAGTCTGCCGATCGAATCCGCGAGACCGTCGCGAATTCTCCATTCGGCGATTTGTACGACCTACGCAAAGCTCGATTCACGGCGTCGACGAAATTTTCGCGCGAGACATTCGGGCTGCTTATGCTGGACATATGGCTTAACACGAACGCGGCCGGTCTTAGAGCCGTTTAGCCTGACGCCAATAGGACTGCCACGACTGTATGCGTATTCTCATCTATACCCAGTGGTGTGACCCGGAGCCCGGGGCCATACGTGCCCTACCCTTGGCTCGTTGGTTCAAAGAGCGCGGTCACAGTGTGCAGATTCTTACCGGATTCCCGAACTACCCGGGTGGCAAGTTATATCCGGGCTACCGTATTCGCTTTCGCCAAACGGAAGTCATGGACGGTGTTTCCGTAATGAGAGTGCCGCTCTATCCGAGCCATGACAGCTCAGCTTTCCGTCGTATTTTGAATTACGTGAGTTTTGCGCTCTCGGCAATGACTATCGGGGTGGCTTCGGTGAAACAAGCCGATGTGTGCTTTGTCGTCAGTCCACCACCGACCATCGGCGTGGCCGCCCTCTTGTTTAAGTACATCCGACGGATTCCCTACGTCTATCACGTCTCGGATATGTGGCCAGACTCGGCGATTGAGTCCGGCATGTTTGGCCAGGGGCGACTGAAGCGGATCTCCGCCAAAATACTTCACTGGTGGTGCAACTTGCTCTATCGGCATGCATCAGCCGTCACGGTGCTCGCTGACGCACCGCGTAAGGTGCTGCTGGACAGAAGGGTGCCGGATGAAAAACTGCATGTCGTCTACAATTGGGCGGACGAGGCGCTCTTTCACCCCATGCCGAAAGACGAAAAACTCGCCGCAGACCTCGGTATCGATGCGCACAACTTCAATCTCATTTATGCCGGCAACTTTGGCGTGTTTCAAAACTTGGAGATAGCCATTCGTGCCGCTCACGAGGTCCGTGAGCAATTACCGGCACTGCGTTTGGTATTGATTGGTACCGGCACTGAAGAGCAACGACTAAAGGCGCTGTGCCGCGAACTGAATGCGACGAATGTTGTTTTCAAAGACCGGCGCCCGTATACCGAAATGCCGAAGATTTCGGCCTTATCCACAGCCATGCTGGTGCACTTGAGCGATGTGCCGTTACTTCGCTGGACCGTACCCAGCAAAACACAAAATGCTTTCGCCATGGGTATTCCTTTACTGATGGCGGCTACTAGCGATACAGCCCGCCTCGTTTCGGACAGCAACTCCGGCGTTGTCTGCCCTCCAGACAACGTCGAGGCAATGGCACAAGCGATGCTGCAACTCGGCCAAATGTCGGCGGCTGAGCTCGAATCATTGGGTCAAAACGGGCTTAACTTCTACCGTGCCCGTATCGGCTTAGACCAGGGTGGACAATCGATGGAACGCATCTTCACGGATCTGACCTCGCGACGCGGCCAAGGCCCAGTGCGTTCGTAGGTCGCCTGCGACGTTCGTGCAATACCTGCTGTACGAATACGCGCCGGACAACGGCAATGCGGCGTTTACCCGGAGTTCGTGTCCGGGTCAGACGGTCGAGTTTACGCTGTTCCAGCCGCGCTGGATTTGGCGCGCGTTAAAGGCCGGACGGCTCGAATTTGCCAAAGTTCTGCTGTTGCAGCTTTGGGGTGTTCTGACCGGTTCTTTGCCTGCCCGCTCCATCCGCTTCTGGGGGTACGTTAGCGATACTGGCCATGTGCTGCACTTTAGCGTTGTCACGCCGACGTCGCACCATCTGCCGAACATCGCACGGCCCGGCTTTGAGGTAGGCGGGTGCTATACGGTTACTGCGGCGCGCGGGCAAAAACTGTACCCAACCGTGCTATCACTGATCGCTCAAAACCCGGATAATCAACCGCTTTATATGATCGTGGAGTCGGCAAACACAGCTTCGCGAACAGGAATGGAGCGGGCAAACTTTAAGGCTGTTGCGTCGCTGACACGCAACAGCAACGCGATAAGACCACCCCAGTATGTCGAGACCTCCGGTCCGACAAGCAGCTAACAACAGGCTTGAAACGTGCAAGAACGAAAAATCCCATTTTTCAATTACCCGGCGCTATTTGCCGAACGGCGCGAGGCATTCCTCTCGGAAATAGAGCGCGTACTCACGTCCGGCTATTACATCATGGGCCCTGAATTGGAAGAGTTCGAGTGGCGACTCGCCGACTACCTCAATGTGAAACACGTCATCGGGGTCGCGGACGGCACAATGGCACTGATGTGTGGCGGTAAGGCAGCAGGGCTTAAGCCTGGTGACGAGGTACTTGTTTCCGCGCACACGTTCGTCGCATCCGCGGCGGCCGTGCACCACTGTGGCGCCATCCCCGTTCCAGTCGACTGCGGGCCCGACCACTTAATGACTGGCGAGGCCGCACGAGCTGCGCTGACGCCGCGGACACGCGGGATCATGCCTGTGCAGCTGAACGGTAGGACGACCGATATGGACCCGATCATGGAGATCGTCAACGAGCACAACCTCATACTGGTTGAGGACTCTTGCCAGGCACTTGGGTCATCATTCAACGGGAAACTAGCGGGAACGTTTGGCGAGGCTGGCGCATTCAGTTTTTATCCGTCCAAAACGCTCGGTTGTTTCGGCGACGGTGGCGCCGTTTGCACCGACGATGACGAGATCGCTGAGCGCATACGGCTGTTGCGAGACCACGGCCGGACGAGCGACGGTGACGTTGCGAGCTTCGGTTACAATGCGCGCTTAGACAACGTGCATGCCGCCGTACTCCTCCTCAAACTCAGAACCTACGACGACGACATCGCCAAGCGTCGCAGCCTAGCGGGTATTTACGAGAGTCATCTCGCCGATCTTCGTGAAGTGTCGCTACCGCCGGGACCGAACGCCGACCCGCGCCACTTTGACGTGTACCAGAATTACGAAATCGACGCAGAGCGGCGCGACGAACTGCGCGATCACCTTACCGGCAAAGGCATTGGGACTTTGTTGCAATGGGGCGGGCGAACGCTTAACCAGCTAAGTGTTCTCGATCATAGTGCGCCGTTACCCCACAACGATGCGATGACAACAACGTATCTAATGCTACCGATGAACACGTCTCTTTCCGATGCCGATGTCGAATACGTCTGCGACAGCATCAGAGAGTTCTACGACAGACATTGACGGTCTCTGGAGGCGATAAGCACACGATGAGCAAAAAGACAGCGGTATCAGGCGGCCTGCGAACTGCAGCTGAATCCGGCGAAGGGGCTCGTAATCAAGCGTGCTTCGAGGCTAACCCAGCCTCTTGGGAGAGCAAACTCGAGAACTTTCCCAAATACGTCCGACGGCAAAACCTAACTCGCTTTCTTGCCCTTTACGAGATTTTCAAGAAGGTTATTCATGTTAAGGGCTCAATCGTCGAATGCGGTGTTAACCATGGTTTCGGCGCGATGTCCTGGTGTAAGTTTTCGGCAATCCTAGAGCCAGTAAACTTGACCAGACGCGTATACGGGTTTGACAGCTTCGAAGGGTTTCCGACGGTATCGGGCAAAGACAAGACCAGTCACTCGGATCACGTCAAAGCCGGCGATCTTGCTGCGGATTCCAAAGAGGAGCTGGAGCAGTTAGCGGAGGTCTTCGATTCCTCACGATTCCTCGGGCACATTCCAAAGCTGAGCCTGATCAAAGGTGATGCCACAGAGACCATTCCGAAATTTATCGAAGAAAATCCGCATATTGTCGTCAGTCTTCTTTTTCTGGACTTCGACCTCTATGAGCCCACACGAGTCGCCTTAGAGCACTTCCTACCGCGAATGCCGCGTGGTGCGATCGTGGCGTTCGACCAACCCGACAACCCTTTATGGCCGGGCGAGACGCAAGCCATGCTGGAGAAAATTCAAGAATATCGATTCCGGCTCGAGCGGTTCGACTTTGACCCCTACATCGGATTCGCCGTACTGGACTAGCCAATCATGAACGCAAGCAAGGCGCAGCCAGCGTCGGATCTCGATGAGCTGGCGCACAAGATCCGCACAAGCGTCGTGCGGATGACTCACCTCGGCAAGAGTTCCCATGTCGGCTCAGCGTTGTCTATCGCCGATATCGTAGCCGTTCTTTACGGGGCTGTTCTTCGAGTTGACCCTGGTGAGCCCGCAAATAGCGACCGGGATAGATTCATACTGAGCAAAGGTCACGCCGGAGCGGCAGTCTACGCAGCGCTGGCGCATACCGGCTTCTTTCCCGAAAAGACCCTCGACCAACACTATCAAGACGGGTCAATTCTAAGCGGTCATGTATCGCACAAAGGTGTACCCGGCGTTGAACTGTCGACCGGTTCGCTAGGACACGGGTTGGGCGTTGCCGTTGGCATGGCCAAGGCATTGACGATGCTGGGCGGTGAGCAGCGAGTATTCTGCTTACTGAGCGACGGCGAGTGCGATGAGGGCTCAAATTGGGAAGCCGCTCTATTCGCTGCACATCACACGCTAAAAAATCTGACCGCTATTATTGACTACAACAAGATCCAAAGCCTCGACACCGTATCGGATACGCTAGGCCTAGAGCCGTTCGTCGACAAGTGGCGGGCCTTCGGATGGAATGTCGAAGAAGCCGATGGTCATGATTGTGCCGCTTTGCGCGCCGTTCTAGAGCCACCGTCAGCTAGCGGCAATGCACCGACTTGCATCATCTGCCATACGACCAAAGGAAAGGGCGTATCTTTCATGGAGAATTCCGTGCTCTGGCACTACCGAACGCCACAAGGCGAAGAGTACGAAGCGGCGATGGGAGAATTGGACGGTGCGTGATCACGTCGTCAAACGAATAACCGAATTGGCACTTGAAGACCCACGCATCATACTTATTACCGGCGACTTGGGCTTCGGCGTGTTGAACGAGTACCGGGAAAAATGCGCGAACCAGTTCATAAATGCCGGAGTAGCCGAGCAAAACATGACGGCGATGGCGGCCGGTATGGCGCTGGAAGGGTTTATCGTCTTTACCTATTCAATTGCCAACTTTCCAACGCTGCGGTGTTTGGAACAGATTCGCAACGATGTTTGCTACCACGATGTTAACGTTAATGTCCTCGCGGTTGGTGGCGGCTTTTCTTACGGCCCGTTGGGTATGTCGCATCACGCTACAGAAGATCTCAGCATCATGCGGGCGCTACCGAACATGCAGGTGATAGCGCCGTCCGATCCTTGGCAATCGGTCCACGCGGTAGATGCTCTGATTGCCCACGACGGACCTGGGTATCTACGCATCGATAAATCATCCGCCGGTATTTCACCCGCTCCCGAACCTAACCTAGCTGGCGTCCAGCTGCACCGGGACGGGACGGACGTTATGCTGATTGGTATCGGCGGAATCCTTGCGGAGTGCTTTATCGCCGCAGAGTCGCTTAACGAACAAGGCGTTCGTGCCGGTGTGGCGGAAGTTGTGACACTCAAACCGCTAGATACGGACAGCATCGCCAAACTCGCCGGGCACTGCGGCTTGTTGGTCACGGTCGAAGAACACTCGATCGTGGGCGGTCTCGGCGGTGCTGTTGCCGAAGTGGTCTCCGAGATCCGATCGGCCGCACCGTTGCTTCGCGTTGGGCTCGACGACCGGTATTCAAGTATCGTTGGTAGCCAGGATTACCTGCGGGAAACTTACGAAATGAACGCACAAGCGATCGTCCGTAAAGTCCTAGCGCGTATTTGACGGATGCGATTTCGAGTCCTTGATTTCGGCCTTGCCGCGTTAGGGCTGATCGCTCTCGCACCCATTATGGCCCTGGCACTGCTGGCCGTGTGGCTACAGGATTTTCGCTCGCCATTCTATGTCGCCGAGAGAATTGGCAAGAACCGAATACCGTTCCGGATGGTCAAGTTGCGATCAATGACCGTCAACGCCGATAAGACTGGCGTTACGTCAACGTCCGCGACCGATACACGTATAACGACAGTCGGTAAGATCGTGCGCCGACTGAAGCTCGATGAAGTTCCGCAACTCTGGAACGTCCTTCGTGGTGACATGAGCTTGGTCGGGCCGAGACCGAATGTGATGCGATGGGGCGTAGAACTATATACCGAGGATGAAATGCGGCTGCTGACGCTGCCGCCTGGAATCACCGATTTCTCCTCGGTCGTGTTTGCCGATGAGGGCGATATCCTTAAAGAAACGGTACATCCGGACCTTGAATACAACCGCATTATTCGACCATGGAAAAGTCGTTTGTCGCTGGTCTATGTCGACAACCCCTCGGTACGCCTGTATGTCGTACTGATCTACGTTACCGTCGTCTCCGCCGTATCGAGACAACGGGCGTTGGCCCTTATTCAGTCTGAACTGAGACGACTGAACATCGACGAGAACCTCGTTGCTGTCGCGGGACGCGCGCAGCCGCTTTCGGCACATCCACCGCCAGGCGCGAGCGAAATCGCAACTCTTCCGGACACGCACTGACGCCTAAACTAACGCGAGCGCTGAGAGGCTATTCCCCGCAAACCGGCTTCTCAATCAGGCTGCGATTAGAACGAATTGACGGCAGCCGCGGCGATCGCGAGGTTGTATAAGATTTGCGTGGCGCTAGACCACAACACGAGCGGCTTCACGCGATCGGTATCCAGCGGCACAACGATCGTGTCACCAGGCCGGATGTCATATCCGCGCGACCGTGAGAAAAACCGTGACCGATTGTTCACGACCACTTCGCCATTCGCACGCACAACATAAATGCGACGCTGATCCGCTTTGACGGTCACGCCGCCGCTGCGGTCAATGTATTCGTCGCGGGTAATCCCTGGCTCCCACAAATGCGATGTCGCATACTGCACTTCCCCGATAATCGTAACTTCCTGCGAGCGCGGGGGAACGACTAGGACATCCCCATCACGAACCAGTACGTCACGGTCGGCTGCGCCGTCGAGTAGCGAACCCAAATCAATGACGAGGCGCCCTGCCGGCTCGGTGTTTTCTAATTGGGCTAGCAGCGACCTTCCGATAGTAAGTGCTTCCGTCTGCGTATTGTCCGACAGCGCCAAAGCAGCCAAATCGCTTTCAATCCGACCAGCCAAAACATCTAGCTGTTCTCGCTCTCGCTCCCGTAACGACTCCCGTGTAAAGACGCTACCCTCGACGAACGCGTACTCGGTCAGGCCTCCGGCACGTCGCATAAGCGACGATAACGTCTCGCCCTCACTAATGGGGTAGATGCCAGGGAACGTAACTTCTCCGATCAACTCGACTACGCCCTGCTCGGCCCAACCAGAGATCTGTTTGATATTCAAAAAATCGAAGGGCTGCAATGCTGTGTCGGCACTGGATTCCTTTGCCAGGGCGCCCTGCAAATCCACTTCGGTCAAGATTGTGTTTCTTTCGGCTAAACCGGTCGTAGTGAAGCGCGATAATTCCGCCGACCCTGTAAACGCCGACTCTGCCAAACCGCCGCCAGCACGAACCAAATCCGATACCCGCATGCCCCGTTCAAGCGGATACTCGCCTGGATGATTGACCAAACCACTGATCCTAACGACCGGCGCAGATTGACCACTGCGCGCCTGGCGCTTCAATCGATCCAAGATTGCCGGAAGGTACACGGTGCGACCTTGCGCAGCCGTACGAGAAAAAACGAAGACACGATCTCTGGCCTGCAGTGCGAGGTTTTCCGTTGACGCGTTGTCTAACCAGACATCAGCGAGACTCGCTGACAAAACCTCGATATCAGTATTTGGACTCACCTGACGCTCAATCAGTACGTAGCCGACGTCGGCTTCGGTGCGCAAGTCCCGACTCGATGGCAGCAAATCAGAAAGTCGCATACCGGCACGCCAATCGCGTAAACCCGGTCTATGCACGTGCCCGAATAATTCGACCGCCTGATCGACTTGTTCCGTATCGCCAGGAACGATCAACGAATCACCGGCCCGAAGCGCGGTTGTCAATGCTGCGTTGTCCGATAGGTCCAAACCGACCACAGCGAGACCATTCGCAGGATCAATTCTTTGCAGACGAGCACCGCTCAGCAGCGACTGCGGCTTGGCCCCACCTGCCAACTGCAGTGCACCCCGTACATCCAGCTCGCGGCGAATCTCGTAGATGCCTGGCCGTCCGACAGCACCAGATACGCTTACCTGCGGCCCCACCGGCGCAACGAAGACGACATCGCCCTCGGCCACGCGCCGATTACCCGTCGAATTGCCGAACAGGAGCAGTTGATACAGGTCGAATACACCGATGGTCGTGCCGTTGCGATTTAGGCGCACATCGCGAAGCGAGCCAGACGGCAGCACACCGCCCCCCTTCGCCATAACGTCGAGCATCGTCGCTAGCGCACTGACGTTGTAGGTGCCTGGCGACTCTACGTCACCGGCAAGGAAAACCTGTATCGACCTCAGCTGAGTCAACGTAACACTAGCTTGTGCTCCGATCAGTTGCTCCGCGACTCGACGCGACACCTCTTCTCTAAGATCATCGAACGTGAGGCCAGCAACGGTGACAGGACCGATATCAGGTACGTTAACGTCGCCATTACGCCCAACTTCCAGGTCGTAGGTGGCCGATTGTGCACCGAAAATCTGAACGCGCACCGTGTCCCCAGGCCCGATGACGTAGTTCGTTGGCACTGGCAACGTGGATGTTTCTGGCAGCAAACCGTTGCGCCGTTGAAACACGTTGTAACCATAAGGCTCTAGCGCCGCCTCTCCGTAGCGCTCGAGCGGTAGGAGAATCACTTCCACATTGAGGCCCGCCAGCAACGGATCCGCTGCAAGGCGAACTCGCGCCAGGTCCTCGGTCAGGCCTGCAAGCTGGATACCGGCAGTCCCCGGTAGCGACAGTATTCCGCGACCGTCAAGCCTAAAAGGGTTGGCGGTTGAAATTAACTCGATCGATCGTTCTATAGCCGGTTCTAGCTCCTCGTCCTCTTCATCGACACTGACGAGAACGACGAGCGAATCGCCGGCCGAAAACACAGGCGGGCCATCTTCCTCATCCTGCCCCTCGATATCTGGCTCGAGCGTTTGCAGTTGCATCTCGGCATCTGGCTGCACACCCGGCACAGCCGCGGGCTGTTGCTGGCGCAGGAAGCGGTTAATCAATGCCTGTCGTTGCGAAGCCGGTAATTGTTGCAGTAATCGCTGTTGCTCGGGCGTCAAACCGCTTACTTGAGCGTACGCCGAGGAACCTACGACAAGAACCAGGATCGAGATAGCCAGGTAAACGGCGCGACGTATCACGTTTGCTACGACCATTAGAATCGGAAATCCAGACTTACGAACGCACGAAGTGAATCGTCGGTAGCGCCAGTTGCGAGGTCTTCGCGCCTCTCAGCACCCACCGACAACAATAAGTCCGCGTAATCAATTTTGCGCCGGTATTGGAAATCGATATCGGTGACGTCCAGCGGTAGGCTGGAAATGGTGTGCCGCAAATCTTCGGCGCCGCCACGATTGACTTCAAGGGTACGCGCCGTCACCGCTACATCACCGACACCAAGACTGTGGACGACAATACCAGCGCTAAGACTGCGCGTGTCGTTGTCAGCACCGTAGCCGATACTGCGGCCGCGATAGGTGTAACCCGTCGGGTAAAACTGATTTCTGTAAGCGCAATTAAATACGCGTGACGCCTCATTGAACTGGCAGGTAGTATCGGCGAATTCGGCAAATGCTCGCCATTGAATGGCGCCATGATCGAACTCGCCCCACGTTTCGATGCCGAATTGGCCGAGAAACCGACTAGGGAATCCGCCCGCCTCGTCCTCGCCGATGAATTGACCGTAAAACGCTATAGGTCGGTGCCGTAAGGGAGACCAGCGAAGGTCGACGCCTGCCAATTGATTTGCTTCATCAACCGAGTCTCCCTCGTCAAGATTGCTTTGACCGGCCAAGACACGAGCAAACGTATCGAGGTCGCAGAGCCGCCCCTGGCCACACCACTGCGCGGTTCGAAGGAGGCCGACTTCGAGCGAACGGAGCGGTTTGAAGTTAACGCGCCAAGCGAAAAAACGCGTGTTTGGAACAGCCCGCTCGCTTTCCAACTCTCCCCAAATCACACTGGTCGACCAGCGTCCGATCCAACGTAACCAACGACTCTCAAACGGTGAAGAAAAATTGCGCTCGAGCACCAACGCAGGAATAGGACGGGCGTTATTGGAAAGAATCAGACTGCCACCCCAACCAGGCCCCCACCAACGATCCAGTAGGCTGACTCCAACGATCCAATTACCGATTGCCGCCGCTGCATAAGACCCATCGGCACGCGCATCGGTATCGTCAAATGGATCGTCGTTGACAAGGCTACCGCGTAAGCGAATGGAAAACCGCTCGCCGGTATACTCCGCAGCTGCCCAAAGCTCCTGCTCACCGCGAGGCGTATCCTGGAAACTGCGAATCTGTTGCGGCTTCTCGGCAAGGCGAATTCCGGCATCGGCTGTCGGTTCGCCGACACGCAGCTCGTCGCCTATGCGTGCCCGGAGTCGCATGAGAGCAGCCTCTTCGCCTTTGCTCAGACTGTCGATGTCAACGGCCGCATTAATGTCCTGTGCGATGTCACCCCACGATAGCGGCCAACTGGAAATGGGGCTCGTAATCACGCCGGCGTCGGCCAGTAGCTGTATATCACTTTTGAGCCAGATATCTCCGGGCTCAAGCCAAGGCCCAGCAGTGACGATGCCCGTTGACCCAGCTAGCAAGAGAGTCGCTATTGCTAGGGTACGAACGCTAAACCCAATGGGCGAGCGGCAAGGTCGAGAGCGCGAAGGTCGGGCCATGAAGGGGCGCGTCTGCCGCAAAACGTTTAGTTTAGGGGCAGATGTTTGCTGGAGCAACCGCCGCTGTAGGCGCTTTTTGCCGACTCGCCGATCTAACTTCCGAGACGGCGCAGCCGCGCTAGTAGATGCTCTGCTGTTGCATCAAGCTGGTTGCTCTGTGTCGGCTTTTTGAGTCGTTGGACGACGGAGTTCGCCAACACCTTACCTAACTGCACGCCCCATTGATCGAACGAATTAACGCCGAACAGCACACCTTCAACGAAGACTTTGTGTTCGTAAATCGCAATTAACTGCCCGAGTGTCGCAGGGGACAACTCAGGCAGCAGTAAGGTATTGCTAGGCCGATTGCCCGGATGCACGCGATGCGCGACCGATGAGGCGTCTACGATTCCGGCGGCACGCAAGTCACGTGCGGACTGTCCAGCCATCAACGCAGACGCTTGAGCTAGGCAATTAGCGATCGCAAGGCGGTGCTCGGCCATACCTGCCCCGGAGGAGCGCGCAGACAAGATGAAATCGACCGGTACGAAGCGAGTGCCTTGATGTAACAGCTGGTAGAACGAGTGTTGCGCATTGTTGCCAGCCTCACCCCAGATCACCATACCGGTGTCAATGCTCACTGAGGCACCGTCCGCCCGTACAGATTTTCCATTCGACTCCATATGCATCTGCTGCAGGAACGCCGGAAAGCGCTCCAGCCTGTTGTCATACGGCAATATCGCCTGCGAGTCGGCTCCAAAGAACTGGTTGTACCAGAACGCTAACAGCGCCAGTGCAACCGGCATATTGCGCTCAAGTGGCGCCACCCGGAAATGCCGATCAATCTTTCTGGCTCCGGCAAGAAAGTCTCGAAACGCCGGCATACCGATCGCCAGCGCCACGGACAACCCGACCGCTGACCAAATCGAGAAGCGCCCGCCGACCCAGTCCCAGAATCCGAACCGATATTGTCGATGCACGCCGAAAGCATCCATGGCCTCGTGGTTTGTCGAAGCCGCCGCGAAATGATCGGCGATAGCACCCGGTCCCAAGGTGCGCTGAATCCAGCGGCGCGCCACATGAGCGTTCGCCATCGTTTCTTGCGTCGTGAACGTCTTCGAACAGACGACGAACAGCGTTGTTGCCGGATTCAGTATTTTCTTGAGATCGGCGAGCTGGGTACCATCTACGTTCGAGACGCAGTGTACTCTTGGCCGTTTGCCGCGATAGTGCTCCAGTGCTCGCAGCGCCGTAACGACACCCAAATCGGATCCGCCAATACCAATATTAACGACATCGGTGAAACGATGGCCGGTGTGTCCTTGGATACGCCCGGCATGAACGGCTCGTACAAATTGCTCCATGGCATCGAGGACTCGATGTACATCAGCCGTACAATTCTGCTTTCCGATGCGAAAGCGATCTCGGGGCGCCGCCCGCAGCGCCACGTGTAAGACAGCGCGATCTTCGGTGGCATTAATGTGCTCGCCGGCGAACATCGCATCACGCGCCCGTTCCACGCCAGCTTCACGCGCCAGCGCTACCAGCAGGCGCCACGTCGTCGCGTTGATTCGATTTCTCGAGTAGTCGAGATGAACATCAGCCGCATCGAGCGTAAATCGCGTGACACGCTTCTTGTCGCGAGCGAATAAGGTCTTCATATGCGCGGTGGCAATGGCACCGTACGCGTGTTCGGCTAAAGCGGCAAAAGCGGGTAAGTCGCGCGGGAACGTACCTGGACTCCGCTGGCGCGACTGGCTCATGACTGACTCGGCGTCTGCAGACCGTAGTAAGTCTTATACCAAGCGACGAAATTCGCGACTCCGGTTGCAATTGGAGTCGACGGTTTATAGTCGACGTCGTTAACAAGTGCCTCGACATCGGCGTACGTATCAGGCACATCGCCAGGCTGCAGAGGCAACAGGTTCATTTCAGCTTTGCGGCCCAAAGCGTCTTCTATGCAACGTATGTAATCCAACAGCTCGACCGGTGAGCTGTTGCCGATGTTGTAAATCCGGTACGGCGCCCGACTGGTCCCTGGATCGGGTTTGGACGCATCCCAGTCCAAGTTCGGCTTGGCCGTATGGTCCATGGTTCGGACGACGCCTTCCACGATGTCATCGATGTACGTGAAATCGCGGGTGTGCTTGCCGTGATTGAATACATCGATTGGCTTCCCTGCGGCAATGTTCTTAGTAAACAAAAATAAGGCCATGTCTGGCCGACCCCAAGGGCCATAAACGGTGAAAAACCGCAGACCGGTTGTTGGCAGCCCGTACAAGTTTGAGTACGTATGCGCCATTAATTCGTTGGCCTTTTTGGTCGCACCGTAGAGGGCCAGTGGGTGATCAACGTTGTCGTGCACCGAGAACGGCATCGCGCTGTTAGCACCGTAGACAGAACTGGACGATGCGTACACTAAGTGTTCGACGTCATTGTGGCGGCAGCCTTCCAGCACGTGCATCGTTCCAACGATGTTACTTTCGATGTATGCGTGGGGATTTTCGATGGAGTAACGAACACCGGCCTGAGCCGCGAGGTGCACGACCCGCTCGAAACGGTGACGAGCGAATATGTCTTCGATGGCTTTTCTATCGACGAGATCGACGCGCAAGAACTCAAAGTTTGCATGCTTTTCCAACCGCTCGACACGAGCTTCCTTAAGACTCGGATCGTAGTAATCATTAACGATATCGAGTCCGACAACGGTATCGCCTCGAGCGAGCAGGTATTCCGCCGTGTGATAACCGACAAACCCAGCAGCGCCTGTGACCAGCACTTTCATACGTGAGCCCTCTGCCCGAAGCGCCTTACAAGCGCTCGTCTACCGAATCCGCCGGCAATGCATACTTAATATCGTAGAGCACGGACTGCGGCTTGCCAAAGGCACGGATACCATCTGCGCCCATATCGACGAACTCGTTGTGTGCAACGGCCAGGACGATGCCATCATACGCGGCAGGCCGTGGCTCAGCCGTAAGTTCGATTCCGTATTCGAGCTGCGCCTCGGCTGGATCAACCCATGGGTCGTAAACATCGACATCAATGCCAAACGTCTCCAGCTCGGCAACGACATCGACAACCTTGGTGTTACGAACGTCTGGGCAATTTTCTTTAAAGGTTAACCCGAGAACGAGCACGCGTGAGTCGCACGGGTTAATACGCTTGGCGAGCATTAGCTTCAACACCTTACTGGCGACAAACTGCGCCATGTTGTCGTTGATCCGGCGGCCGGCGAGGATCACCTCCGGGTTGTAGCCGAGCTCTTCCGCTTTGTGGGTCAGGTAGTAAGGGTCGACACCAATACAATGCCCGCCAACTAGTCCTGGTCGAAAAGGCAAGAAATTCCACTTGGTACCCGCAGCGAGTAATACTTCCTCGGTATCGATACCGATACGATCGAATATAACTGCGAGTTCATTGACCAACGCGATGTTGAGATCGCGCTGCGTATTCTCGATCACTTTCGCCGCCTCTGCGACTTTGATCGATGATGCCTTATGCGTGCCGGCCGTGATAATCGAGGCATACAACGAGTCGATACGCGCGGCTGCCTCCGGCGTCGACCCGGACGTTACTTTCAAGATTGTCGGCAAACGATGTTCTTTATCGCCGGGATTGATTCGCTCGGGGCTGTAGCCTACGAAAAAATCGTTGTTCATTGTCAGGCCGGAACCGGCTTCCAGCAATGGGACGCAGACTTCCTCGGTAGCGCCCGGGTAGACAGTCGATTCGTAAACAACAACATCACCGGCTGACAAAACGGTCGCCAGCGATTGGCTCGCTTTTTTCAACGGCGTTAGGATCGGGCGTTTGTCCTGCCCCACCGGGGTCGGAACTGTAACGATGTAAACGTTACAGTCTTTGAGGCCATTGACGTCAGTCGTGTAGCTAAGCTGATCAGCGACACGGAGCTCGTCGGACTCAACCTCGAGCGTCGAGTCACTGCCATCCCGTAATTCGGCAACACGCGTCTCATTGAGGTCGAATCCAATCGTCGGGAATTTTTTCCCAAACTCGACCGCTAGCGGCAGACCCACGTAGCCAAGCCCGACAATCCCGATCCGGGCATTCTGCAAATCAAACACGCCGAGCCTCCGCGCTCTGGCTGCAAACGCGGCGATTATAAACGGGTCGGGCCTGCACCGCAGGACCTAGATCACTGTCGCGTTAGGACGTAGATCACGACTCGACGGCGCTCGGCGCCGAAAACCGGCCGTCGGGCCAGATGAGCCCAGCAGTAGCGCCGTCAGTGCAGCAGATACATAACCGCCAGCAGGCCCGCGATGCTCATCGTAACCGTGTATGGCAAGGCCATAATCACCATCCGGCCATAGGACAGTCTGATCAGCGGCGCCAGGGCCGATGTCAGCAGGAACAGGAACGCCGCCTGGCCATTCGGAGTCGCGACACTGGGGATGTTGGTTCCAGTATTGATCGCGACAGCCAACATGTCGAACTGCTCGCGGTCAATAATGCCGGCATCCAGCGCATTCTTGACTTCGGTAATGTAGACCGTCGCAACAAAGACGTTGTCGCTGATCATCGACAGGAAGCCATTGGCCGCGTAAAAGAGCGCGGTTTGCGTCGAGCCCTCTTGCGCGAGCAGCCAGGTCGTGACCGGCGAGAACAGTTTTTGATCAGCAATGACGGCGACGATGACAAAGAAGACGACGAGCAGCGCGGTAAACGGCAGTGCCTCCTCAAAGGCATGCCCGAACGAATGCTCCTGCGTCACGCCGTTCAATGCCGCGGCCAAAATAATCACCATCAACCCGATCACGCCGGGCTCGGCGAGGTGCAGCCCCAAGGCCGCGACCAATACCAAGGCAACGAATGCCTGCGCGATTAACGCCATCGTGTCGCGTTTGGTCCGCTTGGCGGCCATCGCCTTGTCATAGTCTTCAAGAACCTCGCGGACGTTCGGCGGAATCTCAGCACCGTAGCCACAGATCTTGACCTTCTCGAGCAATGCGCAGGTGATCAGCCCGACGACCAGCACCGGCATCGAGACTGGGGCGACTTTCAAGAAAAACTCAACAAACTCCCAGCCGGCGACATCGGCGATCTTCAGATTTTGCGGCTCGCCGACCAGTGTACAGACGCCGCCGAGCGCCGTACCGACGGCACCGTGCATCATGAGACTGCGCAGAAAAGACCGAAATTGATCGAGATCGGCCCGCGCCCGGTCTTCCACCGTATCGTCTTGACCCGCATCGTGATCGTCGTCGTAGCGTACGCCGGATGCGACCCGGTGATAGACACCGTAAAAGCCAGCAGCAACAGTGATAATGACGGCGGTGACAGTCAGCGCATCGAGAAACGCCGACAGAACGGCGGCAACAAAAGAGAACATCAACGACAAGAGTGTCTTTGAGCGTACGTTCAGCAAAATTTTCGTGAACGTGTAGAGCAGCATGTCTTTGAGGAAGTAGATACCAGCGACCATGAACATCAGCAGCATGATCACTTGGAAGTTGTGCTCGGTTTCGACGTACACGTGTTTGGCCGTCGTCAGACCAATGACGACCGCTTCGATCGCCAGCAGGCCACCCGGTGCGAGTGGGTAACACTTGAGCGCCATCGCTAGGGTAAAGATGAACTCGAGCACCAATAGCCAGCCGACGATGAACGGGCCGTTTTCGCCGAGTGCCGCCAACAAAACCGGGTTCAGAATAAGGAAGCCGATAATCGTTAGCTTGTACCAAACGGGTGACTGCCCAAGGAAGTTCTGGCGAAACGCCTGGCCAAGTGTGTATTCCATCAGTGTTTCCTAAGTAACATCGCCGCCGCCGTGCGGGACGCTCGGTAGTGTAATTCGTTGCAGGACGTCGGCCAAACCCGCCGCTACGACGTCTCTCGCCACAAAGGCGCCTGCCCACTCGCTGCCGCGATCTTATCGAGCAATTGCTCGTGCGCCGATCGATCCGTGTCGCTGGCCTCTATCCGGACAACGTTGAATTGCCGAACGTTATCGGCCGTTTCGGCATGAGCTTGATGTCCAGGACCGGCGTGCGCCTCAGACTCGGCTAACGACAAACTGGCTTGTCCGCCGGTCATTGCAAGATAAACCCGCGCCAATAAATTGGCGTCGAGCAGTGCGCCGTGCAGCTCTCGGTTCGAATTATCCACATCGTAACGACGGCACAACGCGTCGAGATTGTTGCGCAATCCCGGATGCATCTCACGAGCCATCGCTAAGGTATCGAGTACTTCGCAGCGTGAACCAATGTCGCTCGCAGCCGCACCACTGAGGGCGAGCTCGGCATTGATGAACCCGACGTCGAAATCGGCGTTGTGGATAATCAATTCGCTGCCGTCCACGAAGTCGAGGAAATCGTTGACGATCTCACCGAACTTGGGCTCGTCGACAAGATCCTCGATACGAATTCCATGGACGTTGGTTGCCCCAGCATCGATCTCCCGCTCAGGGTTTAGATAGCGGTGAAAGACGTTGTCGGTCAGCCGACGGTTGACGATCTCAACGGCACCGATCTCGATGATCCGGTGGCCGTTTGCGGCGCTCATGCCGGTGGTCTCTGTATCGAGTACGACTTGTCGCATGTTGCCCTTACGCGCCTAGTTCATCGATACCGCGATTGGCGAGCGCATCGGCGCGCTCATTGCCCGCATCGCCAGCATGCCCTTTGACCCATCGCCAGTCGATCTCATGCGCTCGTGTGGCTTCATCGAGCGCCTGCCACAAATCCCGATTCTTTACCGGTTGCTTACCAGCCGTACGCCAACCACGTCGTTTCCAAGCACTCATCCAGCTGGTGATGCCGTTTTTCACGTAGACCGAGTCGGTGTACAAAACGACCTGACTGGGACGCTTCAGCGCGTGCAGTGCCTCGATCGCTGCGGTCAACTCCATACGATTGTTGGTCGTCTCGGGCTCGCCGCCCCAAATCTCTTTCTGCCGAGCGCCTGCTGTTAACAACGCGCCCCATCCGCCGGGCCCAGGATTGCCACGGCATGCGCCATCGGTGTAAATCACAACCGTATCGGTCAACGCCGTTTCCAATGTGACGGCGGTACTGCGATAACACGACGCTGTGAGTCGACCGTGCGAATCGACGGTTTGACCAAACCGGCGACGACTTTCTTGCGTGACTGCCAACGTCGGCGAACGGGAATAAGCGTTCGCAGGCGTTTTTGAGCGCGCAGCAGATAACAGGCAGACAGTTCAGGCCAAAAACGCTCGCCCCATTGTTGCCACACCGGTGCCGTTTCGAGCGCACCGGTATCGCTCGGCCACTTAAAAAAGTAGCGCTGGCGGGTCAAGACTCGCAAATCGAGCAATTCGAGCCAATCGCTCAACTGCCGTTCACCAACGACGCGTTTCGCACAATTAGGGAATCGGCTGCCTGGCCAGAGCCGCTTTAGACCCCACAAGCCGCCCGCCTTGAACGCGAGGATGATCAGCTCGCCGTCCGAACGCAGCACCCGCGTCACCTCGCGTAACGTAGCGTGCGGATGCTCGCAGAGATCGAGGGTATGTGGCAGCAACAACAAATCGACCGAGTCATCGGCGATGCCAAGCTGATCCGGCGCCGACACCAGGGCGACGCCTGCACCCGGTTCGCCGGCAACGACCCCGGCACGCTGCGTGCGCGCGTGCCGCAGAAAATGGTCTGGTTCGCCCCAGCAACCCACCTGGACCGCAACCTCGCCGAAGATCCCGTCCAGCGCACCGCGTACCAGCTCGCCTTCCGCGTCGAGAAGCGCCCGGCCTAGCGGCGACGATAGCCATTCGTGAGTCATAGGCGGAGTGTAGCGTAGGCGCCGCCGCTATAGCGACAACGACCAGTCGGTTTGAAACTTGGGAGTGCGTGTGTAGGATGCCCCGATGCGTGTTTTCCCCGCACTTCTTGCGTCGCTCGCCCTGTCGAACGCGGCCGCTAACGTTCCGCCACCGATATCGGACGACTTGCGCGGTGCCGTGCCCGCGATGCAAGACACGCTATCACCGGCAGGCGCAGCACCGCCGCCGTGGATTGTCGCCGATGGCAATCTGCTGCAACGCATTGCAAGTCAGTTCTCAATCACGACACCGGCTGCGACCGCTATCGAGCAGGAGCTGGCGTGGTTTAAACGGCACCCGGACTATCTCGACCGCGTCTTCTCGCGCGGCCAGCCCTATCTCTATTACATCGTCGGCGAACTCGAAAAGCGCGGCATGCCGGTCGAATTGGCCTTATTGCCGATCATTGAGAGCGCTTTTGACCCATTTGCTTACTCTCACGGCCGCGCCGCTGGGCTTTGGCAGATCATTCCGGGTACCGGTCGTCGCTTCGGACTTGAGCAGAACTGGTGGTACGACGGGCGTCGCGACGTCATTGCGGCTACCGGCGCGGCGCTCGACTATCTTGAAGTACTGGCCCGCATGTTCGATGGCGACTGGCTACTCGCGATTGCTGCCTATAACTCAGGCGAAGGCAATGTGCGCAAAGCCGTCCGTCGCAACCAGGCGGGTGGCAAGCCGATCGATTTTTTCAGCATTCGCGCTAAATTGCCGAAAGAAACACGCGCTTACGTGCCGCGCTTTCTAGCGCTAGCATCGCTGATTCGCGAACCGCAGACACACGGTGTGGCACTACCCATCGTTAGTGATATGCCGGTCATTGTGGCCGCCGCAACCGGTGGGCAAATCGACTTAGCGCTCGCCGCTGAACTCGCCGGCATCGAGCTGGCGACATTGCATCGTCTAAACCCGGGCTACAATCGATGGGCAACCGCACCGGCGGGGCCGCATCGACTGGTAGTGCCGGTAGAAGCCGCTACTCGGTTCCGTGAAGCGCTTGCGACGCTTCCCGATAATGCGCGCATGCGCTGGCAGCGCCATGTCGTTAAGAGCGGCGAGACGCTGTCGGAAATCGCCGAACGCTACCGCATTAGCGTCAAGAGCTTGCGGCAAACCAATAAGATACGCGGCTCGACGATCCGCATTGGGCAAGCGTTGACCGTCCCCGTATCGAGCCAACCACTGTCGAGTTACACGTTGACGGCCGATGCACGGCAGAAACAAACCCAGAATAAGACTCGCCGTGGCCAACGGCTCGTCCATGTTGTGCGCAGCGGCGACAGCCTATGGACGATATCGCGCCAGTACGGCGTTGGCGTCAGAGAGCTGGCGCGCTGGAACGCGATGGCTCCGCGTGACACGCTGAGCGCAGGGCGCGAGCTCGTGGTCTGGGCAAACGCTGCACCGTCGCAGGCTGCCACACCGGTTGCGGCGCCGACCGAGGGGATTCAAGAGACACGTCGGATTCGTTACACCGTTCGGAACGGTGACAATTTGTCGGTCATCGCGGCGCGCTTTCGGGTCCGGGTCAGTGATCTGCTTCGTTGGAACAACGCACTGTCGACGACGGCGATTCTGCGCCCAGGCCAACGCATTACCGTCTATGTCGATGTCGCACAGCAAAGTAGCTAGCGTCGTGACACACTTTAGTTTCTCGTCTCACCGTTCTTAGGGGTCGTCATGGGCTTCATGCAAGGTAAGCGCGCGCTTATCGTAGGGCTAGCGAGTAATCGCTCAATCGCTTGGGGTATTGCCCAGGCCATGTCACGTGAAGGCGCGGAACTCGCCTTCACGTATCAGAACGACAAGCTGCAAGGCCGTGTCGAGAAAATGGCTAGCGAACTTGGATCGAGCCTCACGCTGCCCCTCGATGTCGCTCATGATGAAGCAATCGATGAGTGCATGGCGTCGTTATCGGCAACCTGGTCTGAGTTCGATGTTCTCGTCCACAGCGTCGGCTTTGCACCGCGCGAGCAACTCGCCGGCACCTACATTGAGAGCGTCACACGCGAGGGATTCCAAATCGCGCACGACATTTCCAGCTACAGTTTTGCGGCGCTGGCGAAAGCGGCATTGCCGCTGATGGAAGGCCGCGGCGGTTCGCTGCTAACGCTGTCGTATCTGGGCGCAATACGCGCAGTGCCGAATTACAATGTGATGGGACTTGCCAAAGCGAGTCTCGAAGCCAATGTTCGATTTCTCGCTCAGGATCTTGGTCCGCGCGGTCTGCGAGTCAATGGAATCTCGGCGGGGCCGATCAAAACGTTGGCGGCGGCTGGTATCAGTGGCTTTCGCGAGATGCTACATCACGTCGAGAAAATTGCACCACTCGGTCGGAACGTGACGGCCATGGACGTCGGCAATACCGCTGCGTTCTTGTGCAGTGATCTCGCTGCTGGCATCACCGGTGAAATCATCTATGTCGATGGCGGCTACCGAACGATTGGCATGTCACTCGGCAACGATTAGCGACTAGCTGCGCTGGGTGCGGCCTTTGTCTAGGCCGCGGAAGGCGCCGATGGAGCATCCAAAGCCAGGGCAGTCGTCTCCCCCTCGCGCCGCGCCACAATGACCGCGCAGCAGGCGTCTCCGAAAATATTCACGGCGGTACGCGACATGTCGAGTATGCGATCGAAAACAAACAAAATACCGATCGCCTCGGCCGGTAACCCGACCGTTTGCAAAATAATGACGATGGCCACCAGCGATGCGGACGGCACGCCAGCGACGCCAATCGACGTCAGCAATGCCGTCATAACAATGACAAATTGTAAATAGATACTTAGATCGACGCCGTACGCTTGGGCGATAAAAATAACCGCAACGCATTCGTACAGAGCGGTTCCGGCCATATTGACTGTCGCGCCTAGCGGCAATACGAAACTCGCAATCTTTTTCGAGACGCCGGCGTTGTCCTCAACGCAATCCATCGTGATCGGCAACGTTGCTGACGACGAGGCGGTCGAGAACGCCGTCAGTAGCGCTGGCGCCATTGCTGGAAACATCGCATACGCACGGACCCTGCCAGCGAAGCGCAAGAACAACGGCAAAACGACCAGCAACTGTATGAGCAGAGCGGCAGCAACGACGCCGGCGAATTTCAGCAGCACACCGAGGAATCGCTCAAACTCGCTGTAGTCCTGCGATGCAACAACGGCGGCAATCAACCCGAAAACGCCGATCGGCGCAAATTTCATAACGAACTCGGTCATCCGCATCATGACGTCGAAAACGCCGTTCCAAAAACGGAATAACGGCTCCGCGACATCGTGGCTGGCGCGCGCCATGAAGTAACCGAATAGCAAGCTGAAAAAAATCAGTCCTAATAGCTGTGCGTTGGCGGCAGCCGCAACCACGTTCGACGGCACGAGGCGTAGAAAAATATCGGCCAAATCGCCCATACCCGGCGACCCAACCCGCGAACTCACCTCACCAGCCGACACCGTTAAATCCAACAAATCGCGGGCCGGCTCACCGTTGCTCAAACCCGGTTGAACAATGTTGACTAAAAACAACCCGACCAAAATCGCGCTAAGCGTCGTCGCCCAATAAAACAACAACGTTTTGCCACCGAGACGACCTACGTCATCGCCGCCACCAATATTGGCGACACCGACAATGATCGATGAAACGATCAATGGGACGATCAGCATTTTCAATGCGTTGATGAATAACGCACCAACGAATTGAAAGACGCCCACGAGCGTTGCCTGTTGCCCATCGGGCATCGACCACGTCAGAGCGCCAACCACGAACGCCAAAACGATCGCGATCCCGATCTGCCAATGTAAGGCCAAACGCATTAGGCGAACGCCGACCTAGGTACGCGCGTCGAGCTGTTGGGAAGAATCAAAGGCCTGCATCCGGATCGACGGTAGCCAACGAACCAAAACTGACTTTGGCATCGTCACGCAAGGCTAAGACCAGCGACGAGATGTCGGCGAAGCCGAGTCGCTGCGCCAACTGCTGACGCAGACCGTCCCGCTCCGCCGTACTAAGATCGGACGGGTTTCCGGGCGCGATCGACTGCAACGCGAAAACGATCGCGTCATCGCCATCACCGGTCGCCCGACCGAAACTAGACACACCGTCGGCCGGCGCCGCTGCATTGAAAACGGCTCGAACGAGATCGCCGGGGTACGTGCCAAGCTCGTCGCGACGCATCGTCGCGTCGCTCGGATCCGTACCGCCCGCCTCACTGACGAGATCGGTAAACGAGCCGCCGGCTCGGGCCGTGCCCAGCAAAGTCGCTAACGTGGCGTCGCGCGCCGCAAGCGCGTCGTCGCGCTTCAAAGTAGCGACGATATCGTCGCGTACATTGTCCAAGGGTCGCGTTGCCGGCGGTGAAAAACGATCGACCCGCAAGACAACGCGTCGGCCCGCTTGGTATTCAATCGGCTCGCTCAACGTGGCGTCGCGCACAGCAGCATCGCCAAACACTGCATCGAACACCGCCGCATCATTGAGGAAGCGCGCGCCGGTGGCCCGTGTAAATGGATCAGCGACCTGGACGCTCAAACCGAGATCGCCAGCGAGCGTCTCAAGACTGGGGTTGTCAAACAGAACATCATCCATTTGATCGGCACGCTCTTCGAACAACCGCTCTGCTTCAATGTTGCGATAGTCCGCCTCGACATCAGCACGAACGTCGTCGAGACTGGGGATACCGCCCTCACGAACCCCGTCCAAGCGAACGACGTGGTAACCGAAATCGCTTTTGATTGGGCCACGAATATCGTTGACGCCCATGGCGAAAACCGCCTCGTCGACCGGACCAACGAACTGCCCGGGACGTACCCAGCCAAGATCGCCGCCGCGCGATGCAGAACCGCCGTCCTTTGAATACTCGCCGGCCAGCGATGCGAAGTCTTCGCCCGCTAGCGCGCGTTCCGTTAACGATGCGGCCAGAGCGCTGGCCGCTGCATCGTCGGTTTCACCGTCGACGGTAATAAGAATGTGCCGCGGGTTACGCTCTGGATCGGTGCGGTAGTTTTCACTAACGGTCGCGAAATAGTTATCCAGAATCTCATCGGTCACCGTCACGTTAGCCGCTAGATCATCGACACTCAGCTCGACGAACGACAACGCCGCGCTCGCCTCCGTTTGATACCGAGCGGCGTTATCTTCGTAAAACTGTTGGATGCGGCTGTCGTCAGGATCGGTGTCCGCCTGCCAATCGGCGAGCGGGAATACAGCGTAAGCGGCCGTACGCTGTTCGAAGGTCAATTCGATGAATCGACGCAGCTCCGCCGGCGTGACAAAACTCGTTCCACCAATCCCCTCGCTGACTTGGCGCAAAGCGATATCTCGAGCGACTTGCTGCTCGTAGCGCTCGGGTGGCAACCCAGGTCCCGCAAGTACTTGTCGATAAAGGTCGCGAGAAAACGCACCATCTTCTTGGAACGACGGATCGTTAACGATTTGTTCGCGAACGGCATCGGGCGAGGCAACAATCCGGTTATCGGCTAAGTAAGACTCAAGGACTTTCTGCGTAATGACTTGTTGCTGCGCGTCGGCGCGCAGGCGCGCCTCAATGTCTGGAGTAATTGTCCCGAACTGCTCGCGCACGCGCACCGCTTGATTTTGGTAAAGCCGCTCAATCTCGTTCGGATCGACGTCGAGCCCATTGACGCGCGCATAATACGCTTGTCCGGTGAAACTCATCGTTGGCCCAACGAGCACGAAAGTGACGGCGATGACGGCCAGGATGACGATACCGAGCGTGCCGGTTAAACGGTTGCGAATGTTTGTAAGCATACGGGTTGGTTTGTAACGATGTCGCGAGCGTCACGCAGCGACGGGTATTGAATTAAACGTGCGGCAGTTCAGCGAAGTTTGCCAAAAAAAAGGGCCTCTCGCCGAGGCCCTTGATATGGCGGAGTGGACGGGACTCGAACCCGCGACCCCCGGCGTGACAGGCCGGTATTCTAACCAGCTGAACTACCACTCCTGATTTCTGGTGGGTGCTGAGGGGATCGAACCCCCGACCCTCGCCTTGTAAGGGCGATGCTCTCCCAGCTGAGCTAAGCACCCCGTCGAAAGGCGCGCTAGTTTACGGCATCCTTTAGGCCTTTGCCAGCCTTGAACCCCGGCACATTGCTAGCCGCGATTGGGATCGGTTGACCCGTTTGCGGATTGCGTCCGGTACGTGCAGCGCGGTGTTTTACGCTGAATGTGCCGAAGCCGACGAGCGACACGGTGTCGCCGTTTTTGAGTGTCTTGGTGATGCAGTCGAGGACACCATCAACAGCCTTGGCGGCGTCGCTCCTCGACAGCTCTGTCGCGTCCGCGACGGCGTCAACCAATTCTCCCTTGTTCATTTTGATACCCCTCGGTCTGCTAAAAAAAGTGCAGTTACGCAAGCGAGCTGGCCGAGCAAACTGCATACACGGCCGGCCACGTCACTGTCGGCCAGTCGCGGCAGAGCGCTTGCAACTCCGCTGCGATGCCCGGAGCTTATACGCGCCGCTGACTACTGCTGTCAAATAAGCGTCATAAAGGTTCAAGCCGTTTGACTAGTGCGACAGCGACGCATCTTGTGCCGATTTGTCGTTATCGTTCCCGCCTGACGTTTCGTCCTTATCCGCCTCGCTGGACTGACGTAGGGGTTGATGGGTCAGCGCCAACTCAAAAACTTGATCTATCCACTTCACAGGAACAATCGTCAGTTTATCTTTGATGTTCTTCGGAATTTCGGGAAGATCCTTCTCGTTTTGCTCCGGTATTACAACGGTGGAAATACCGCCCCGATGGGCCGCCAGCAGTTTCTCTTTGAGCCCGCCGATCGGCAGTACCTCACCGCGGAGTGTGATCTCGCCGGTCATCGCAACGTTCGCTTTGACCGCTATACCCGTCAATGCTGACACCAACGCCGTGCACATACCGACACCTGCGCTCGGTCCGTCCTTCGGCGTTGCGCCCTCGGGTACGTGGATGTGAACATCACGTTTCTGATGGAAGTCCGTATCAATGCCGAGAATGCTCGCGCGGCTACGAACCACCGTCATTGCTGCCTGAATGGACTCCTGCATAACATCGCCAAGTTGGCCGGTGTGCGTCAGTTTGCCTTTACCGGCAACCGTCGCCGCTTCAATCGTTAACAGCTCACCGCCGACCTCGGTCCACGCTAGACCGGTTACTTGACCGACCTGGTTTTTCTCTTCGGCGATGCCAAAGCGATAACGTTGCACGCCGAGGTATTTCGAAAGATTACGCGGCGTAATCCGAATCGCCGTGCTCTTGCCTTTATCGAGCAACAGCTGCTTGACGACCTTCCGACAGATTTTCGACACCTCGCGCTCTAAATTGCGAACACCAGCCTCACGCGTGTAGTAGCGAACGACGTTACGAATCGTGGCTGTCGACAGCGCTAGCTCGTCTGGCTTCAATCCGTTCTCGCGCATTTGTTTCGGGATCAAATAGCGCTCGGCAATATTTACCTTTTCGTCTTCGGTGTAGCCCGGAATGCGAATAACCTCCATCCGGTCAAGTAACGGCGCCGGGATGTTCAGGCTGTTTGCGGTACACACGAACATCGTGTCCGACAAGTCAAAGTCGACTTCGAGGTAATGATCAGCAAATGTCGCGTTTTGCTCCGGGTCCAACACTTCTAACAGTGCGGATGATGGATCCCCGCGAAAGTCCATCGACATCTTGTCGATCTCATCGAGCAGGAAGAGCGGGTTACGAACCTGTACCTTCGCCAAGTTCTGTACGATTTTGCCTGGCATCGAGCCGATATAGGTGCGCCTGTGTCCGCGGATCTCCGCTTCGTCCCGGACGCCGCCGAGTGACATGCGCACAAATTTGCGGTTGGTCGCGCGAGCGATGCTCTTGCCGAGCGACGTCTTACCGACGCCCGGTGGTCCGACCAGACACAGGATCGGACCTTTTAATTTCTTAACCCGCTGTTGGACAGCGAGATACTCGAGAATGCGCTCTTTAACTTTGTCGAGGCCGTAGTGATCTTCCTCAAGCACGGACTCGGCCAACTCGAGATCGCGATGAATTTTCGTGCGTTTTTTCCACGGCGCTTTGACAAGCCAGTCGATGTAATTACGTACGACGGTGGCTTCTGCCGACATCGGTGACATCAGCTTGAGCTTGTTCATCTCCGAGGTCGCTTTATCACGCGCCTCTTTTGGCATACCGGCAGACTCGATACGTTGCTCGAGTTCGGCGAGCTCGTTCGGCGCATCCTCGATTTCACCGAGCTCACGCTGAATCGCTTTCATCTGCTCGTTGAGGTAGTACTCGCGCTGACTTTTCTCCATCTGCTGTTTAACGCGACCGCGAATGCGTTTCTCGATTTGCAACACGTCGATTTCGCCGTCGATTAAACCGAGCACTTGCTCGAGGCGCTCTTTGACGTCGCGTATCTCCAGAATGCGTTGCTTGTCAGACAGCTTAAGTGCCATATGCGCCGCCACGGTGTCGGCTAGGCGACCCGCATCCTCGATACCCGACAGCGACGTCAACACCTCCGGCGGCACCTTCTTATTGAGCTTGACGTAGCTTTCAAATTGCGTGACGACCGAGCGTACGAGTACGTCGATTTCCCGCGGGTCGTATTGTTCGTCTTCAGCAAGGACGGTGACGTCGGCACTGAAGTACCGATCGATAGATAGCTTGTTAATCGCGGCTCGCTGGCCACCCTCAACCAATACCTTGACCGTGCCATCGGGCATTTTCAGCAACTGCAGTATCGTCGCGAGCGTCCCGGTTTCATACAAATCAGACGCTTCGGGCTCGTCGAGCTCGGCCTGACGTTGCGCGACCAACATAATTTGTTTATCGCCTTGCATGGCGTAATCAAGCGCTTCTTTGGACTTGTCGCGCCCGGCGAACAATGGGATGACCATGTGCGGGTAGACGACAACGTCGCGCAGCGCCATCACTGGAACGCCCGTTAGCTCTTGAAAAGCTTTGAATTTTTCGGTGATTTCTTCGGCCACGAAATTCCCTTTGCGCAACGACATGCGCAGACGAGTGCGTTAATCAGAAAGAGTTGGGGGCGGTTGCATCGATCTCAACCGCTGCGGTCGGTCGAATTAACGAGCGATCAACGACGATCCGAGCCCGTCGGACGAGGTGATGCGTCAACGGGCTCGCTGCGTGTCTCGTCCGATTCATGAATGATGTAGGGCTTACTCTCGCCATCGACAACAGCTTGATCGACGACGACTTTTTTCGCCGTGGTCGACGAGGGCAAGTCGTACATCGTGTCGAGCAAAACGTTTTCGAGCACCGTACGCAGGCCGCGCGCACCGGTCTTGCGGGCCATCGCTTTGCGAGCGACGGCGCGCAACGCGTCTTCGCGAAACTCGAGCTCGACATCCTCCATCTCAAAGAGGCGTCGGTACTGCTTGGTCAGCGCGTTCTTCGGCTCGACGAGGATCGTAATAAGCGCCTCTTCATCGAGCTCTTCGAGCGTCGCGACGACAGGTAGGCGACCGACGAATTCCGGGATCAGCCCGAATTTGATCAGGTCCTCCGGCTCGACGTCGTGCAACAACTCACCCACTTTGAGGTCTTCATCGTTGCTACGGACATCGGCGACGAAACCGATGCCACTTTTCGTGGAGCGGTCGCGGATGATTTTCTCAAGCCCGGCAAACGCACCGCCGCAAATGAAGAGAATGTTCGATGTGTCGACTTGTAAGAATTCTTGCTGTGGGTGCTTGCGACCACCTTGGGGCGGTACCGAGGCGACCGTACCTTCGATGAGTTTCAACAACGCTTGCTGAACACCCTCACCGGACACATCGCGAGTGATTGATGGGTTGTCGGACTTGCGCGAGATTTTGTCGATTTCGTCGATGTAGACGATACCGGTCTGCGCTTTCTCGACGTCGTAATCGCATTTTTGCAACAGCTTCTGAATGATGTTTTCAACGTCTTCACCAACGTAGCCGGCCTCAGTCAGCGTGGTGGCATCGGCAATGGTGAACGGCACATTCAGCAGTCGCGCCAAGGTTTCCGCAAGTAGGGTCTTACCGCAGCCGGTTGGACCGATTAGCAGGATGTTGCTCTTCGCCAGCTCGACCTCGTCCTTGCTACGGTCGCCGCTGCGATTCTCAAGTCGCTTATAGTGATTGTAGACCGCGACGGACAAGACCTTTTTGGCTCGGTATTGACCGATGACATAATCGTTGAGTGTTGAGTTTATCTCGGTCGGTTTCGGTAGATCGTCGCGGGCGTGGTCGGCGCTCTCTTCGAGCTCCTCACGGATGATGTCGTTACAAAGCTCGACGCACTCATCGCAAATGAACACGGACGGTCCCGCAATAAGTTTGCGGACTTCGTGCTGGCTTTTCCCGCAGAACGAGCAGTACAACAGTTTCCCGTCGTCGTGCTTGCCCCGAGTATCGTCTGTCATACCGCCTTCCTACCCTCAGCTAGCGAATATTGTGCAATGCCGGACTCGCTTTGTATAGCACGCAGGTCACGGAGTCGCGATTCCTCAGAATTCGCAAAATGCGCATAATCGGCCGAAATTTTTGAGCGAAATTAGACGTTTATTCGAAATTAGCTGTCGCAGCGTCGGTCCGCTGTGTCAGGACTGTGTCGATAAGGCCGTAGTCCTTGGCCGCTTCAGCCGCCAGGAAATTGTCGCGCTCGGTATCGGCTTGTACTTTCTCTACGGTTTGACCGGTGTGATGCGCCAAAATTTCATTCAATCGCTGTTTCATCGACAAAATCTCACGGGCGTGGATATCGATGTCCGTGGCCTGCCCTTGGAACCCAGCGCTCGGCTGATGAACCATAATTCGCGAATTGGGCAACGCAATACGTTTGCCAGCCGCGCCACCCGCCAGTAACAGCGCGCCCATGCTGGCTGCCTGGCCAACGCAGATGGTCGAGACGTCACATTTAATAAACTGCATCGTGTCGTAGATCGCGAGCCCAGCCGTCACCGCCCCGCCCGGCGAGTTGATATACAAGTGAATATCTTTGTCAGGGTTTTCCGACTCCAGGAACAGCATCTGCGCCACAATGACATTGGCCATCGTGTCCTCGACCGGCCCAACCATGAATACAACGCGATCTTTAAGAAGACGCGAATAGATGTCGTATGCCCGCTCACCACGCGCCGTCTGCTCGACGACCATGGGGACTAAATTCAGTGCCTGAATACTCATCGTTTGACCTACTCCTCGATCCGATCGCTACCTACCGCGATCAGGGATTCATGTAGTCGCTAAACGCGACGTCCTTTGACTCTTCCGACCCTTTTTCGATCAAACGCTCGACCGCCAGGTCCTCTAAAACGATATGTTCGACTTGGGTACGCATCTCTTGGTTACCGAGGTAGTTATCGACGATTCGCGATTGCTCATCGTAGCCAGCAAACATCTCGGTAACCCGCTCGCGTAAGGCGTCCTCACTGACGACCAACTGCTCCTTACTCACCAACTCCTGCAACAGCAGCGTCAAGCGCACTCGTCGCTCTGCAGCTTCCGTGAAGTTCTCGACAGGCGGCGCTTGGTCTTGGCTTTCGACACCCATGCGGCGCATCGCCTCGTGTTGCATGGCCTGTGCGTCTCTGTGGACCAGCGTTCGTGGGACATCAAACGGGTTATTGTCGAGCAGCCCTTTGAGCGCTTGATCTTTGACATCAGCGCGGACTTTTTGGGCCACCTCGTTGCGCATGTTCTCTTCGACATCGGTGCGCAATTTTTCGATGCCCCCGTCTTCGATACCGAATTCTTTAGCGAGATCGTCATCGATCGGTGGTAGCTGCTTTTCGCGGACTTCTTTGACGGCTGCTGTAAAGTGCGCCGTCTTGCCCGCCAAGTCTTCTTGCGGATAGTCGGCCGGATAAGTGACATCGAAAGCCAATTCTGCGTCGGCGCTCGCGTTACGCAACGCCGAATCAAAGTCATCGAGCATTTGCCCGCTGCCCAAGACGACCGGAACGTTTTCGCCCTTACCGTTGGCAATCGGCTCATCGTCGATCGCGCCATCGAAGTCGACGATAACTTGGTCGCCTTCACCCGCCGCGCGATCGACGACTTCCCACGTCGCCTTCTGCTCTTGCAAGCTGGCTAGCATCGCATCGATATCCGCTTCAGTGATCGAGACATTGGGTCGAGTCACAGCGATGCTCTCGATATCCTGCAATTCGACGGTCGGCATGATTTCGAACGTGGCTTTATACGCAAGACCGGTATCGGAGTTTTCGGTTTCGATGTGCGGCGAACCCGCGGGCATCAGCTGCTGTTCGCGAATCGCTGCTGAGTAACTCGATTGCAACAGATCGCCGAGCACCTCCTGGCGGACCTGAGGACCGAAGCGTTGACGGATCACCTTCAACGGGATCTTGCCGGGCCGAAAACCGGGCAACTTCGCCGTTTTTCCGACCTTACGCAATCGCTGTTCTATCTCGGCGTCGACTTGCTCCGCGGGCAACTCAACCCGCAGGGTCCGCTCTAACCCATTCGACGCTTCTACCGACACTTGCATCTTCTTTTCCTGTAACTCGATAAGTCGTTACGAACGTGTGGCCCAATGCGGCCACCGCTATGCCAACGTTAGTTTGGTGCGAAAGGAGAGACTCGAACTCTCACGGGTTGCCCCACTGGAACCTAAATCCAGCGCGTCTACCAATTCCGCCACTTTCGCAGGGGCCTGCGGCCGGCAAGCCGGCTATGGTAGCAAAAGTTTAGCCTGGCTGGACACCGGCCTCAGCCACCCGTTTGCCAGTGGCGATGCGCCGTCAGCTGTCGTGGGAATTGGGGTCGTGGAAGCTGCGATTCGAACCGCTCCGCTGCGCCGATAAGGCCGACGATCCGGTGGCTCGCTTGGTAGCGACAAGACCGCTCGGACCGACGTACGGGTGTGCTCGTCAATGGTCACAAGGTAACCAGTGCCGGGCGAGGCCCGCCACAGCAATGAATAAGTGGTTCAACAACAAAGGAAATGGGGTGGACGATGGGACTCGAACCCACGACGACCGGGATCACAACCCGGGGCTCTACCAACTGAGCTACGCCCACCATATCGAAACACCGAACCGTTTCGGCGCTTCCGCCGCCTAAGCGACACTTTACAACCCGCCTTCAATGGCGCGCCCGGCAGGACTCGAACCTGCAACCGCCGGCTTAGCATACCACTACCGTTTTCACGGCCCGCGCTAAGCGCAGTTTGTGGTCTGGACTATCTCTTCGCCATCGCAGGCGTCGCACGTATAGTCTCTACGGATCCCCGACGCATCGCGTGCCGTGCCCTACCCTGGCATAACGCCAGCCTTCGCGCGCGGGCCATAACTCGGCCGGGTTTCCACGGGATTACCACCGGTACTCCGGGCAGGCTTCCCCGTTACAGTGCGATCCACCGCCGCGGTTCCGTTTCCCACGACGGGCTCCGTTTTCCCCAAAGGCCGATGCTCTATCCGGTTGAGCTACGGGCGCATTACGAGTTGTTGTGCACCGTCTTGACCCCGCGGGGTCATTGACAGCGGCTCGCGAAACGATCGGACTGGTCGGGGCAGAGAGATTCGAACTCCCGACCCTCTGCTCCCAAAGCAGATGCGCTACCAGACTGCGCCATGCCCCGGCTTAGTCCAAGTTCGCTTCCGCGAGTCGCCGGATCATACGATTAGGGTCCTGGTCGGTCAAACCGACGCGACCCGTGCCGATCGTAGTCGCTATCGCACGGGTCTGCTATGTTGCAACCGCTTCAGATCATACGGAATACGCCGATGCTACTACCCCGACTGCTCGCGACGGTTATGCTCGCCGCCGCCGCCGTGCACAGCGCGAACGCCGACATGATCGCGCATCCCCAAGTGGCGCTTACGACCAGTGAGGGCCGTATCGTTATTGAACTCGATGCGAAGCGCGCGCCGCTCACGGCGGAGCGTTTTGTCGGCTTGGTTCGCCAAGGCTATTACGACGGGTTGATCTTCCATCGAGTCGTGCGCAATTTTGTCATCCAGGCCGGTGGCTACGACACAAAGTACGAGTCGGAAGAGACCGATGAGGGTCTACCGAACGAATCGGGCAACGGGCTTAGCAATCTACGCGGAACCGTTGCAATGGCACGGACGTCGGATCCGCACTCAGCGGGGGCTCAATTTTTCATAAATATCGCCAACAACACGATGCTGAACCCAGACATACAACGGCAGCGCTGGGGATACGCGGTGTTCGGTAGGGTCATCGAAGGCATGGATATCGTTGATACGATTAGCAGCTTGCCAACGGGGCCTGGCGGTCCGTTCAAAAAAGAAGTTCCGGCACTGCCGGTCATCATCGAGAAAGCCACCGTCATCACGGACGAGTAAACCCTGTTGGCGACGTTTTTTATCTCGGACCTACATTTAGATCCGTCCGCGCCAGAGATCGGTCAGCAATTTCTAGCGTTTCTCACCGATGCTGGTCGCAACGCCGACGCCCTCTACATCTTGGGCGACTTATTTGAAGTCTGGGTCGGCGACGATGACGACGCCCCGTACACCGATGCCATGGTCACGGCGATTCGTGACTACAGTGAGTCAATACCGACGTTTTTTATGCGCGGCAACCGCGATTTTCTGATCGGCGAAAGGTTTGCAACGCGCACGGGCGTAACAGTGCTCGATGACCCAGCCGTCATTACGCTGAACGAGCAACCGGTTCTGCTAAGTCATGGCGATCAGTACTGCACCGACGACGTGGCGTACCAGGCGTTCCGTCAACAATCGCGCGACCCAACCTGGCAACAACAAATACTGTCGCTGCCATTAGCCGATCGACGCGTGCTGGCCGAATCGCTGCGCCAGCAAAGCCAGCACGCTATGTCCGGCAAAGATGCGGCTATCATGGACGTTAACGCGGCAGCGATCACTGCCGCACTGCGCGCCGCCGATGTGACGACGATGCTGCATGGCCATACGCATCGTCCCACCGTGCACCGATTTTTGTGCGACGGCGCGCCTTGCACGCGAATTGTACTTGGTGATTGGTACGACCAAGCGAGCTTCCTACGCTGGGACAGTGGCGGATTCGAGCTCGCCGTCGACCCGCGCTAGTGTCGGCACACCGCTGTGAAAACGCAGAATCGTGTCGGGACCCGTAATCAACTCTGCTTCGAGTATTGTCAAACGCTCAATGTCCGCGTCGTGCTCATCGAGATTCGTGACGAGCGGTTCAGCCAAGCTCAAGTAATTGCCGAAATGGCGCGACTCCGATTCCAGTAGACCGCGATAGAACGGCTCAAGCTCGTCGGGTAAAAAGTCCAGCAAAGCGGCGAAACGCTCACACGAGCGAGCTTCGATCAGCGCCCCGACGATCAGCCGCTGCCGCAGACGGTCTGGGTCCCGATCGCTGGTCGCGCCAAGCAGTGCACCGGCGTACCGGGCCGGCCCGAGCTTGCGGCGCTGAATACCTAAGCGATCGAGCCAGCGCTGCACTTGTTCAAAGTGGCGTAACTCCTCGCGGGCCAATCGCGATAGCTGTTGGCACAGCGCTGCATGCTCAGGGTAGCGATAGATCAGGCTCAGCGCTGTCTGCGCCGCTTTCATCTCGCAATTGGCATGGTCCAGTACGAGTGTGTCGAGATCGGCAACGGCGGCCTGACACCACTCGACAGGCGTTGCCGTCTTTAAAAATTGCCGGATCGGCGACAGATCGACGCGCATTACGGTAGCGCCTCGAGCACAGCGTCTGCCGATGGATAACGGTCTGCCGGGTCAATCGCCGTCAGCATTTCAAACAACGCTTGGTAGGCCGCGAACTCATCGCCCAGCGATGGACGTGGTTCATGACTGTGCTTGTAGATGATGCCCATCGGGTTATCGGACGTGAATGGTTTCCGACCGGTGAGCATCTCAAAAAATAAGATGCCGAGACTGTACAAATCGGAACGCGCATCGACGTCGCGAGCATGCCCTTGCTCGGGACTCATGTAGTACGGCGTACCGAAGATCTCACCGGTACCGGTCATTTCCGCGGTAAGCCGTAGCTGTTTGGCGAGTCCGAAATCGATCAACGCACAGCTCCCATCGCGACGGCACATGACGTTGCCGGGCTTGAGGTCCCGGTGCAAGATCCCGACCGCGTGAATCGCCGCCAATGCAGAGGCCAACTCGCGCATCGCTACGAGGGCATCGTCGAGCGACATTCCGGTACGGATGCGACGCCGCAAATCGCCTTCTGGAAAGTACTCCATAACGATATAGGCGTGATCGTCGCCGACACCGAAATCGGCGATCTGTACGATATTCGGGTGACGTAATGTCGAGACAACTTCGTATTCTTGCAAGAACCGATTAAAGGTTTCGTCAGCTTTGTCACTGAAATCGGGCAAATGGCGGACGACTTTTAATACCTTATAGCCAAGCTCTCGTTCGCTCTGCGCGAGATACACCGACGAGTAATCGGTTCCGGATAGCTTCTTAACAAAGCGGTAACCGCGTGCCGCGAGCGTGCCTTCCTCCGCCGAAAAAAACAGACTGTTCGTCGACGCGAGTGCCTGTCTTGCGCGGATGGCAGCACGCAACTCGGCAATGAATGCGTCGTGCTTTAAGGTCGCGCGAACCATGACTGCCGCCGCGCCGCGCGTCCGCCACTCGGGCACATCCGCCGCCGTCTCCGCGAGTACAACGACTGGCGGGAAGGCACTTTTTGTCGCAGCGGTCTGCAGGATTTTGTCGAGACTCATCGGCCGAATACGCTCCGTCGAGATCAACAAGTCCGCTCCGGCACCCGAAAAATCATCCGACAACGGCCCCATTGTTACCGGCGCGATGGCGCTAACCTGCGCATCGGGCCAAGGAATAGACAGGTGATGCATAAGGAGACGACGAAAATCGGCATCGTTGTCCAACACCAGGATTTTCATGCCGCGGCCGTCAGAGCGCTACGATCCGCGAACGGCTGCCTGGCGAGTCGCCTTTGTCATCGACGTTTAAGGCGAGCTCGTGCTGTGCTGCGCTCGACTGACCGCCGCGTGAGCGCTCCAGGTTCTCAAGGTACGCATCGGTAACGTCGGCGGTCACGTATTCACCTGAGAAACACGATGTATCAAACGTCTTAATTGGCGATTTGTCGTGCCGTACAGCGCTGATTAAATCATCGAGACGCTGGTAAATAAGGCCGTCGCAACCAATGTATTTTTCAACCTCGTCCTCGGAGCGACCGTGTGCGATCAGGTCACTGGCAGCTGGCATATCGATACCATAGACATTCGGGTAACGAACCGGCGGTGCCGCCGATGCGAAATACACTTTCCGGGCGCCCGCTTCCCGACACATGCGAACAATTTGCTTCGACGTCGTGCCGCGTACAATCGAATCATCGACCAGCAAAACGTTTTTATTACGAAACTCAAGCTCGATCGCATTGAGCTTTTGGCGGACGGATTTTTCCCGCATTTGTTGCCCAGGCATGATGAAGGTTCGGCCGATGTACCGATTTTTAATAAATCCCTCGCGGTACTTCACGCCCAAGCCGTGGGCCACTTGGACAGCCGAGGTACGGCTGGTATCCGGAATGGGGATGACAACATCGATATCGTGCTGCGGCCAGCGCCTGTGAATGGTATCGACCAGCTTCTCGCCCATGCGCAGACGGGCTTTGTAGACCGAGAGCTCATCGATAATCGAATCCGGCCGCGCGAAGTAGACGAACTCGAAAATGCACGGGGAATGCACCGCCGGTTCGGCGCACTGTGCGGTGTGCAAGCGACCGTCAAGCGTCACAAAGACCGCCTCACCGGGCGCAACATCGCGGAGTCGCTCGAATCCGAGCGCATCCAACGCGACCGACTCAGAGGCGACCATGTATTCGGTGCCGTTAGCACTCGGCCGATGACCGAGCACCAATGGCCGAATGCCGTGACAGTCGCGAAATGCGACTAGACCTTGGCCCACGATTAGCGCAGCAATCGCATAGGCGCCGCGGCAACGCCGGTGCAACGCGCTGACAGCCGCAAACACCGTTTCGGGCGTCAATCGATCCTCTGCGCGCGACTGTAACTCGTGGGCCAGCACATTGAGCAGAATCTCGGAGTCCGAGCCGGTGTTGAGATGGCGGTGGTCATCGCGGCGCAGCAATTCGGCGAGCTCTACAGCGTTCGTGAGGTTGCCGTTATGCGCCAGACATATGCCGTACGGCGAATTCACGTAGAACGGTTGCGCCTCGGCCGAACTCGACCCGCCAGCTGTCGGGTAGCGAACATGGCCGAGTCCCGCATTGCCCTTAAGTCCCAGCATATGGCGTTGCCGAAAGACATCGCGGACCAACCCGTTCTTGCGCCGGGCGTGCAACAAAGCGTGATCGAGCGTTGCGATGCCCGCTGCGTCCTGGCCACGGTGTTGTAAAACGGTTAACGCATCGTACAGACGTTGGTTAACCGCCTCTTGACCGACGATTCCTACGATTCCGCACATTTACCTATCCTCGACCCGTATTCATGCTTCTACCGGCGCTTCTACGGGCGGCTCGGTTGACTCGATTTCGGGCGCTGTCTCGTCATCGGGTGGGCGCAGGTATTCAAGGGCCTTCGGCGCCAGGATCTTGATCCCGTTGCCGACTCGCTCGGCATAGGGAACCAGCTTCGAATTCTGCCACCAGGCGTCGGCGGAAAACCCGAGATAACTGCCGGCCAGCGCAACGACGCCGAGCAATAAAGCGCCGCGAAAAAACCCAAAGCCCATACCGAGTATGCGGTCGGTACCGGTCATGCCCGTTTGGTTGATGACGTACGACAGTGCCCAACCGACCAGTCCGCCCAGCAGCAGCACGGCGAAGAAAATCAGTGCGCGTCCCAACCACATCTTGAGTGCCACGGATTGGTCGAGCGCACCGAAACCGACGACGTTGGCAATCAGGTCGCTGCCGAGCGGTGCAAATCGAAGCGCCGCCCACGCGGCAACCAGCAAGGCCAGAACGGACACAGCTTCTTTGATAAAGCCGCGAAAGAACCCAACGACCATGCTCAGCGCAACCGCCGCCACAATGATCAAATCGACTATCGACACGTTAACTGCTCCGGGTAACGGCTACGGATGCTGCACGACGCGCGCGCTGTGGCCTTTTCGATCCAGCTCCGCCACCAGACGTTCTGCCGCCGATCGATCAGCGACCGGACCGACCCGAACACGGTGCAGCGTCGTGCCGTTCCTTTCGATCTCGGTAAGAAACGCCGAAATGCCATCGGCCCGCAGGCTGGCTGCCAGCCGGCTGGCGTTGTCGCGGTCCGAAAAACTGCCGAGTTGCACGGCCCAAAGTCCATCCGCTGGCACGCTGGCCGGGGCGGCTTGCGGCTTTGTCGCTTCGGCTTGCGGCTTCGTGGCTGCGGCCTGCGGCTGCGGCTCGCTGACCGGCGGTTTCGGGGACGCTGCGACCGCATCGTTGGCCTCTGTTGCAGCATCTGTTGGCGCGGGTCTGGCGACCTCGGCAGCGGACTGATCGGTCGATTCCGGGGTAGTCACGCTCTCGTCGTCCGCTGCGACCGCCGGCGGCTCGGCCGGCAACTCGATAGGCTCGGAAACAGCCGACTCCGCCGACTCCGACGGCGATGCCGTGCCGGCACTGGGTAAAGGCTCACGCAGATCGATACGCCGCTGCTCGGTCGGCGTGGTCTCAAGGCCCGGTAGATTAACCGACTCGCTGATCGTATCGGTCTCGTTCGCCGGTCCGTCGAGAAACACGGGGACTAGCCAGAGCACGGCGACGACCAGGACAACGGCGCCAACGAGACGTTGTTTAGTGGATTGATCCAAGCGAGCCATACCCGGCAGCGACAGCCACGCAGTAACCGATAAGCGAAAGTCGGATTATAGCCCAAGCGCTCGCAGCGCCGGGCCAACGACGGTAAACGAGCCGAACACGACGACGCGCTCGCCTGAACATGCATCACGCTGCAGCACCTCAACCGCCTCGGCAACCGTATCGAACCAGCCGCATGGGCTCGTCGTCGCCGCTGCGATGCGGCTGGCGAGCGTCAACGCCGGCACACTGGCCGCCGATTCGCCGCCGACCGCGTACCACTCGTCGATCGCCGGCGCGACAGCGTGGATCGTGCCGTCTAAGTCTTTGGTCGCTAACAAACCGACCAGTGCGCGCGTCTTCCCGGGAACCGGCCGCGACGTTAATGCCGCCGCTAGCGCCTCAGCGGCCGCCGGATTATGCGCAACGTCCAGCACCCAGGTCGGATCGCGACCGACCTCATGAAAACGACCGGTAACCGTCAGCGCAGCTAAGCGCTGGCCAATGTCGCTCGGCAAGCGCTGCAAGCGCTGCAGCAAAGCGATGACCCCAGCCGCATTGGATAGTTGGTGCCGCCCAGCCAGCCCCAGCGGCGGTAAATCAACGAGCTCTACCGCAGCGCTGCGATACCGCCATTTCCCACTGGAAGCGACATCCAACTGGTAGTCGCGACCTGCGACCCATAGCGGCACGTCATTGGCGGCCGCGTAGGTGTCGATGCTGTCCGGCATGTCCAAGCCGGCAAACACAGCCGGGCGATTCGGTCGCAAAATTCCAGCCTTCTCAAGACCGATCAACTCGCGGGTATCGCCCAACCAGTCTTTGTGGTCTAGATCGATCGATGTAATCAGCATTGCGTCTGCGTGCACCGCGTTTACCGCATCGAGCCGCCCGCCGAGGCCCACTTCTAAGATGACCGCATCGACGTTTGCCTGCTCGAACACGCGCAATGCAGCGAGTGTCGATGCCTCAAAATAGGTCAACGGCGTATCAGCGCGGACCGCTTCTAGCCACTCGAATGCAGCGATGATGGCAGCGTCGTCCGCAGCGACACCATCAATTGCAATACGCTCGTTGTAGCGCACCAGATGCGGCGATGTGAATGTACCGACCAGCGTGTTCACATCGCGCAGTGAGGCAGCGAGCATCGCGACCGATGAGCCTTTGCCGTTGGTACCAGCAACGGTGATGACCAACGGCGGTCGTTGCCAATCGAGCCGCGACAAGACGGTGGCCGTCCGCTCGAGGCCGAGCTCGATCTCACGGGGATTCAGTTGTTGGTGATAGGCAAGCCAATCGGCTAGATCGGCGTTAGCGCCCGGGGCTGGCAGCTTAGTCAGCGGCGGACTCCGGCTCCGCTGGCGAATCCGCTACTGCAGCCGGTGCCGATGCCGATAACGGCAGCAACTTGCCGACAAGACCGTCTAGGTAGGCACGCAAGTCACGACGATCGACAATCGCATCGATGGCGCCGTGCTCGAGCAAAAATTCGCTGCGCTGAAACCCCTCCGGCAGCTTCTCGCGAACGGTCTGTTCGATAACGCGCGGTCCTGCGAAGCCGATTAAGGCGCCGGGTTCAGCGAGATTGATATCGCCGAGCATAGCGAGACTCGCCGATACGCCACCCGTCGTTGGGTCGGTGAGGACCGATACGTACGGCACACCCGCAGCACCTAACTCCGCAAGTGCAGCGCTCGTTTTGGCCATTTGAAAGAGCGAAAACAAAGCCTCTTGCATACGCGCTCCACCGCTTGCCGAGAACGACACAAACGGTATGCGCTCGTCGCACGCCAACCGAGCCGCACGCGCGAATCGCTCACCGACGACCGAACCCATCGAGCCACCCATGAACTTAAACTCGAAAGCCGTTGCGACCCAAGGCCGCCCCTCGATGGTGCCGCGCATCGCAATTAATGCATCACGTTCGCCGGTGGCTTTTTGGGCCTGATACAAACGATCGCGATAGCGTTTGGAATCACGAAACTTTAATGGGTCATCGGGCTCAAGTTCTGCGCCGATTTCGGCGGTTGACTCAGCGTCGAACAACATCAGCAACCGTTCGCGTGCGCCCACACGCAGGTGATGCCGACATTGCGGGCAAACTTTTACGTTCTTCTCGAGCTCACTTCGAAATAGCTGCGCATTGCAGCTCGGGCACTGAATCCACAGACCCTCCGGCACCGACTTCGATCGGCTTTGCGTCTTCACCCGTGCCGGCAGAATTTTTTCGAACCAACTCACCGCGCCAGTGTATCAACAAGACCAAGAAGCGGGTAGCGGCAGCGCGCCGGCAATAGACTGATCCGTGTTGAGTGTGCCGACATCGACCAGACCGCTTGCGGCTGGGTAGCCAACCGACCACAAATAAAGACCATGCGGCGGCGCTGCGAATGGCGCTGCGGTTCGATCGCGTTTCGCCAGCAACTCGCCAATCGCATCTGCGGAAAGTTCGCCGCGACCGACGCTAATTAGCGCACCAGTCATGTTACGCACCATGTGCTGAACGAAGGCATTGGCGCGAACATCGAACCAAATGTAGCTGCCATGGCGCGCTACCGCCGCGTCTGAGACGTTTCGCGTTGGGCTCTTTGATTGGCATCCAGCCGCGCGGAAACTGGAAAAGTCGTGCTCACCGACAAAGTGCTGCGCTGCGCGATGCATCGCATCGACATCGAGCGACTCTGCAACGCGGTAGACACGACCGTGGTTAACAACGGAGCGCTGCGCGGCGGCGTGGATAACGTAAATGTAGCGTCGCCAGATCGCGTTGAAACGGGCGTGAAAATCGTCAGCGACACGACGAACCCAACGCACCGCGATGTCGTCAGGTAAGCGCGAGTTTCCGCCAGCGAGCCAGTTGTAATCGCTGCGGACCGCCGTTGTATCAAAATGCACGACTTGGCCGAGTGCATGGACACCGGTATCGGTGCGACCGGCGCAAACGACATCGATCGATTGAGCGGCTATCTCACTGAGCGCACGTTCCAATTCCGCTTGCACCGACGGCCCATGATGCTGGCGTTGCCAGCCCATGTAGCGTTCACCGAGATACTCAATGCCGAGCGCGATACGCACGCTGCTCGCGAACGAATCAGTTCAGATCGTCGAGGAGTTTGCGCGCCTCTTGCTGCTGGGCGGACGAGCCTTCATCAGCGACCTCGCGCAAAATGCTGCGTGCTCCTTCCGGGTCACCCATATCGATGTAGGCGCGCGCGAGATCGAGCTTGGTGCCAACCTCGGTCATCGTGCGATTGTCGGGCTCACCGTCGAGCGACTCGGCCCGCGTAGCAGTTGGCGCATCATCGTCATTGCTGCTGTCCAGCCCGACGTCGAGATCAAGCGGGTCGTCGGCGAGCGATTCAGCCATTACGTCCTGCTCCAAATCGTTTTGGTGCGGACTTTCCAACGGCCGTTCGACCGTGGCATCGATCGAGTCTTCCAGCTGCCCGAAGTCGGTTTTCTGCAACGCTGCCGTCAAATCATCGAGATCAAGATCGACATCGTCGTCCGATATGACCGGCACGCGTCCGGTGGTCGTACCACCCGCATCGTTCGAATCGAGAAAGCCGCTTTCCTCGGCCAACAACGTTTCGTCGTCCGACGCACTGGCGATTAGCGAGTCATCGAGGTCAACAGGCGCTAACAGGGTATCGGCGTCTCCGGCGGCCGCCGTGTCATTGCTGGCCGCGCTGCCCGGCGCCAATACCGTCACGCTATCGCCGCTGGCAGGATGCTGCAGCGTCGGATCTGCTTCGCCGACAGGCGGAATGTCATCCGGACTAACGCCGAGTGTTTCGATACTCGAGTCAATATCGAGTTCTTCGATGTCAGCCAGGTTTATGATGGCCGACTTCTCCGCGCTGTCTTCGATACCGTCGAGATCCAGGCCTAAATCGTCAAGGTCGATCTCTGCGGTTTCGTCGCTGCGCGGTACGCGATCGTCGACAGCAGGGCTCTCGATTGTTGGCGTTTCCTGCGTCGCACCACCGTCGACGGGACGCTCGACTGTCGGATCGTCATCGATCAAGCGCTCGACCGTGGGGCTGTCGTCATCGGCCAGTCGTTCAACCGTTGGCGGCTCATCACTCGCTTCGAACAAGTCGCCGGTGTCGAGGTCGATCTCCCCGGCATCGTGTGCGCCGGTGGCCGTAAATTCGAAATCGAGACCATCGCCAGCGGCGCCGTCGGCACCCAGCTCGGCGGAACCACCTTCGTCATCGACGGCGAAGTCGATGTCCATCCCACTGCTGCTGGGATTGTCGGCGGCGAAATCAAGGTCGACCGACTCCATTGGTGCGGCGGCAGCGCCGGCGAATAAGGCATGCGTCGGTGCAATTTGTTGGCCCATGATGCGGACTTTGTCCCAGCCATCGTCACCGTCACCACCGATATGCTCGTGCAATTGCTCGGCGGCCTTGACGAATCCGTCTTGGTTACCCCAGACGAAATACACCTCCGCTAATTTCTCCTTGAAATCACGACGTTGTGGGTCGCTAGCGATGGCGCCAGTGATCAAATCGGCCGCTTGATCGTAAAGTCCGTAGGCCATGTGGAAGTCGGCCTCTGCAATCGGATCGGTCTGATCGAACGTGACCGCCGTTTCGCTGCTAAACGTATCTTCGATCGCGTAGTTATCGGACCCTGCCGCGGGCGCACCGCTCGGCTTCGCCGGAGCAAGCGACTCGTCGAGATTAGCCGTCGTCCGGCCCTTGTCTGCCTCAACGACAACGATCGATTCATCGTCGTTAGCCAGTGCACGCAAACGCGACGTCGCTTCACGGGAGTCGTCGTCGACACCTTCAAAATCGTCTAGCGCTTCCCAGGTACCGGTCGAATCATCGTCACCCCCGCGACGCATACGCGCGAGCAACGGCAACAACAGCAATAAGGCCACGACGCCGAGCCCAACCCAGGTCCAAATGCTGCCCAAGGCGCCGGTGACGCGCTCCATCAACGTTGGTGCGGGCGCCGGCGCGGCGATCGTCGGTTGCGGTGTGGTTGTCGTCGGTGCGGGCGTCGGTGGAACGGGATCTTCCGCGTCCGGCGAGCCAGCGTCGCTACCGTCGACGGCAGCTAACGCCGTGTCAGTCTCGTCGGGCGCGTTATCGACCAAAATTTCGTCGCTGCTGGTCGCTTCTAAGTCAACACCAGGACTGACGCTGCCAGTCGCGTCGTCGACCGCTGCCTCGGGTTCGACGCCATCAATAATATCGGCGGCGCTCGCCCCTTGCGTACCCGCCAATTGGGCACGCAGCTCAGCCAGCTCACGGTCACGGATCGACAACAGCCGATCGCGTTCGGCGAGCTCACGCTCGAGCGACGCGACGGCGGCACCGTCCACGCCAGCAGCCGAAGAAGAACCGCTCACGGATGCACTACGCGCCGGGTCGGCACTGCTGGAATCGTCGGGCGGTAGCAGCCGCAACGTCCCGTTTTGTGGCGCTCCGCCGCGCCAGTCTTGATTTTGGCGCCGAACCTCGGTCAGCGCCGCGCTGCGGCCGCGGGCGCGCATCTCGTCCGCACTCGGTATCCGCAGCGTAGCGCCTGCGTTCAGTCGATTAATATTGCCACCGAACGCAGCCGGGTTCGCATCGAACAACGACAGCATGACCTGGTTGGTGGTTAAGTCGGTGGCGGGCCGGACCCGCTCGGCGATTTCCCACAGCGTGTCGTTGCGGCGCACCACGTACTGGTCGCCGTCAAAACTTGGTGCCGCAGCCGGTCGTTGCGACGGCGTCGCGGTCGCTGGCCGACGGACGGTGCCGCCACTCGGCGTCGAGCGTTGCGGCGCACGAGCTGGCGGCGGTGGAGCGGCACGTTCGGCAAAGATCGGCGGATCGAGTAAGACCGTGTACTCGCGAAGCAGACGGCCGCGTGACCAATTCGCCTCGATAAGCATCGTGACAAACGGCTCGGTAATCGGAGCCTCGCTGGTCAGACGAACAATCGCGCCGCCATCCACACGCTGAATGTCGAACTGAATGCGCGTCAGGTACGGTGGTCGATCAAGACCGTACCGCGTGAACGTGGCGGCCGGTGCGAGGAATACCTCCAGTGACCGAAGCTCGTCGGGGGTGACTGAGAGCAACTCAATTTCGGCAACGAGTGGCTCGTTGAGCGCCGACTGCAGTTCGATGTCCCCAAGCCCTAATGCTTGCGCGACACCGGCCCACGCCATAGCCGAAAACGCCACCACGGGCGCAATACGACGCAACATAACGAAATCTCCGGCCTTTTTATCGTTGCCCGACGGTGACGGCGGGCGTTGACCGCCGCTGCGGTTGCCCGAATCCCTGGCTTTCATTGACTTAACTATAGCTTATAAAAGGTTTTTTACCAAAATTTCAGCAATTTGCACGCTATTCAGCGCCGCTCCCTTACGCACGTTGTCAGCGACGATCCATAGACATAATCCATGCTGAAGGCTTATGTCATCCCGTATCCGACCTACGTATACCGGATCATTGCCCGACGCTTCTGTGACCGCCGTCGGATAACCGCCAAGACGATGCTCATCGAGCACTTCGATCCCTGGCGCCGCCGCTAAAATCTGGCGAGCCTGCTCTGCCGATAACGCGTCTTCGAATTCGATTTGCACCGCTTCTGAATGACCGAAGAAGCTCGGGATGCGCACGCACGTCGCACTGACCGCCAACTCATCGACGGCCAGAATCTTACGAGTCTCCCAGACCATCTTCATCTCTTCGCGCGTGTAGCCGTTATCCTCGAACGTATCGATATGCGGCAGCGCATTGAACGCGATTTGTTTTTCCGCATCATCGAGCTCAAGCGGTCGCGCGTTCAATAAGTCAGCAGTTTGCTTAGCAAGTTTTTCGACGTTGTTGCGCCCGGCGCCCGAGACGGCTTGATACGTTGCAATGCTCAGCCGGCGAATCGGTACAACATCGTGCAGCGGCTTAAGCGCAACCAGCATTTGAATGGTCGAGCAATTCGGGTTCGCGATAATCCCACGATTGCGGTACTCGTCGATGGCCTCCGGGTTCACCTCAGGCACGACCAACGGAACGTCGGCGTCATAGCGAAATTCCGACGTGTTATCGATGACAACACAGCCGGCCTCCGCTGCACGTGGCGCGTGCACTCGCGAAACCGAGCCACCGGCAGAAAACAGGCCGATCGCCGCTTGGCGGTAGTCAAAGCTATCGGCATCGATAACATCGATCGCTTTGCCGCCGAAATCGACCGTCTTGCCAAGCGAGCGATTACTCGCCAGTGGAAACAGCGTATCAACGGGAAACTGACGCTCGTGCAACAGGTTGATTATTGTCTCGCCGACAAGACCGGTAGCACCGAGTACGGCAACATTGAGGGCTTTGGTCATAGTTTCGTCATGGTCATCACGTGGGTGCGTCTTACTCACCGCCCGCGCGGCCGGTTTGACCGCGATGGCGCAGGACGTGGTCCATCAGTGTCAGTGCGACCATCGCCTCAGCAATCGGCGTCGCGCGCAAACCGACGCACGGATCATGTCTGCCTTTGGTAACGATCTCGGTTGTCTCTCCGGCGGTTGTTACGGTCTTGCCCGGTTTACGAATACTCGATGTCGGTTTCAGCGCAATGCCCAGCAGCAAGTCTTGCCCCGACGAAATGCCACCGAGCGTACCGCCCGCTGAATTGCTGGCGAAGCCGTCGGTACCGATCTCGTCACGGTGCTCGCTGCCTCGCTGGGTGACGACTCGAAATCCATCTCCGAACTCAACGCCTTTGACCGCATTGATACTCATAAGGCCGTGGGCGAGATCCGCTTCCAATTTATCGAACACCGGTTCGCCCAATCCAACGGGCATACCAGTCACCCGAATATCTATTCGCGCGCCAATGGAATCGCCGTCCTTACGCAGCGCATCCATAAACTGTTCAAGCTCGTCGAGTTTGTCTGGATCGGCACAAAAAAACGGATTGTCGTCGACGCTACTCAGGTCCGTTGCCGCCAAAACCAACGGGCCAACTTGCGCGACGAATCCGTGAATGCCGATCCCTAACGATTCGCGCAGATACTTGCGGGCGATACCGCCGGCGGCGACGCGCATAGCGGTTTCTCGGGCGGACGCGCGGCCTCCGCCTCGATAATCGCGCAGTCCGTATTTTTTGAGATAGGTAAAATCGGCGTGTCCGGGCCGAAACTTGTCTTTGATGTCGCCGTAGTCTCGCGACCGTTGATCGGTATTCTCGATCAGCAAACCAATCGGTGTGCCGGTCGTCACTCCCTCGAAGACACCGGACAAAATCTTGACCTGATCGGCCTCACGTCGAGGGCTGACATGCCGAGACTTACCCGGGCGACGCCGGTCGAGGTCGTGTTGCAAGTCGGCCTCTGACAGCGCCAAACCTGGCGGGCAGCCGTCAACGATGCACCCGAGCGCAACGCCGTGGCTCTCACCGAACGTCGTCACCGAAAAGGCCCGACCGAATGAATTTCCAGACATGCTGTGTTACCTGGCAAGCGGTGATGACGTAACAAGGTCAGCTTTGGTCGCCAAGAAGATTCCGCTGGCGCCGTCGCTCATTTCGAGCCACGTCAACGGCAACTCTGGAAACGCGGCGTCGACCGCCGTTTGCGTGTCGCCGACCTCAACGACAACGATGCCTCGATCTGACAGGAATTGTGGAGCACCTGCAAGTATTTCTCGAACGACGTCGAGCCCATCCACACCGGCCAACAACGCGTGCTGCGGCTCGCACACATACTCTGCCGGTAGCGCCGCGACGGTTGCAGCATCGACGTACGGCGGATTACTGATAATGAGATCGAACTCGGCGCTGGCCAGGCCAGCGAAGACGTTCGCCTCGACGAGACGAACCCGATGTCCGAGTTGATGCCGCCGAACATTCTGGCGTGCAACGGCTAGGGCAGCCGCATCAACGTCACTAGCAATCACCTCGATATCCGGGAAATAGTGGGCGAGCGCAAGGCCGATGCAACCGCTGCCCGTGCCGATATCAAGCGCCGACGAGATATCGGCGGATGACAGCCAGGGCTCGAAGCCACTGACGATTAATTCTGCGAGCGGCGAACGCGGCACGAGGACGTGCTGATCAACGTAGAACGGTAAACCGGCGAACCATGCTTCACCCAATAGATACGCGAGGGGCTGGCGGCCCACTGCGCGTTCGACGGCAAGCATAGCGATCTCGGCCACATCGCTGTCGCTGAGTATCAAACCAAGGGCCGCCGAATCGGCGTCGAATGGGAGTCCAGCAACGTGAAATACCAGCCAGCCGGCTTCGTCAACGGCGTTGTCGGTGCCATGACCGAACACCAACTCGGCCGCATCGAAATACGCCGCGAGCGTTTGAATCACGTTACCGACGCGATGATCGTCAAATTGCAGGGCCGCGTCGGCAGTCACACGACCAACCATAGGCTAGACAGAAGCTGCCGAGTGTAAGCGACCGCCGCCGGCAATGCGACGCAACCGCAGTTATCCCCTAAACTATCGCTATGGGGAATCGACTTTCACTGTTGACGGTAATCGCCATCGCGGCAGTCGCGATGCTGGCTGGCGCGCTCGCGCAGCGCACACTCGAACGGCCTGCGGCGAGCGAGTCCAATTTCGATGCTGCCACGGTGATTCCCGAACCGTTATCACTGCCGACGTTTGAGCTGAGCGGCGTCGATGGACCAATCACGAACACCTACTTCGCAGGGCGATGGACCGTGGTCTTTTTCGGCTTCTCGAATTGTCCCGATATCTGCCCCACAACGTTAGCGACGTTGGCGAGTATGGCGGCGGAGGTACGTTCATCAGTGCCGGAAGTATCCGTCATGTTCGTTAGCGTCGACCCAGAGCGAGATACGCCGGACGACGCCGATCGCTATGCGCGTTTTTTCGACGCATCGTTCATCGGCGTCACTGGCAGCGATGCGGCTCTGCGCGCGCTGACCGAGCCGCTGGGTGTTTTGTACATCCGGGTACCGCAAGGGGACGATGGCTACACCGTTGACCACACCAGCTCGTTGTTGTTGATCAACCCCGATGGACAATTGAGCGCAGTTTTCAGTGCGCCACACGACGAAGCAGCGATCGCTGCAGACATTACTGCACTCGCCACTGCATACTAAGCCGATGAAAATAGTACCGCTGTTTGCCGCATTTCTGCTGAGCCTTGGCGCCTGTACGCCCGATGCGCCGGCCGGGCCTTCATTGACCGACGCGTGGGTTCGGGCGGCACCGAGTGAGCGAGCTATGACAGCGGCTTACCTCGCCGTCAACAACCCGACCGATAAGCCGCTAACGATTACCGGCGTGCGCGCACCCGGTAGCGCCGATGCAATGCTGCACACAACGATCGAAAGCGACGGCGTCAGCCGCATGCGTCCTTTGCCCGCACTCGTTGTACCAGCCGGTGAGACGACTCGTTTCGAGCCGGGCGGCATTCATATCATGCTGGTTCGTGCGACGGTCGAATTTGAAGAAGGCGCGGCAATACAGATCGAAATCGACACCGATGCTCACGGCACCTTGCAAGTCTTAGCGCCCGTCCGCGTGCAGGCGCCAGCTGTTGAGTAACTCGCCAAATCCAACCGCCAGCGGCTGGCAATGGCCTAGGCGGCGCTGGTCGCAATTTTTAGGGAACGTTGCACGCAGTGACAACCCGGTTATTCGATCGGCACTCGTGCGTGGCTTCATGCGACTTTACGGTGTGAGCCTCGACGATTGTCTGCGCCGGCGAGTCGAAGACTATCGCAGCTTCAACGATTTTTTTACGCGCCGTTTGCAACCGGATGCTCGGCCGATGGACAACGATCCGGACGCGATTGTTAGCCCTTGCGACGGGGTTGTGTCAGCGATCGGGCAAATCGACCAGCAACGCGTACTACAAGCGAAGGGTATTGACTACAGCGTTCGCGACCTGGTGGTCAACCCGACCCTGGCCGATTCGCTAAGCAATGGGCACTACCTAACGATCTATCTGTCGCCGCGCGACTACCATCGGGTGCATGCACCGATGCCGCTGAGCTTTCGACGTATTCAACGCAGCGGCAGCGCACGCTTCGCCGTAAACGGTCGTTCGACGGCATCGGTCGACGGGCTCTATGTCGTCAATGAACGTGCCGTATTCGATTTCTCTAGCGATGCACTCGCCTGCGCCATTGTTATGGTCGGGGCGATCGGGGTTGGCAGCATTCAGACAGTATTCGATGCCGACTCGCTGGATGTGCCGCCCGATGCCGTCGCCCGGGGCGACGAAATCGGGCGATTCAACCTTGGCTCTACCGTCATAATGTTAGTTGGCGCCGGTACACTTTCGTGGCGCGACGATCTGGCCATTGGCAGCGCCGTTAAATTAGGCGAACGGATCGCCACGCCGGTCCGTGCCTGACGACCCGACGTGGCGCCCGTCAACGAGCATGGCGCAGCTGATTGGACTGGCCAAATTGCGCCGCCGACTGCGCCAGTACTTCGATACACACGCGGTACTGGAAGTGCAAACAGCTGCGCTCGCAACACATACGGTGACCGAGCCCGCGATCGATTCGCTGTCGGTACGGGTTAGCGGTCTCGACCAAGCGCTGTACTTACAAACGTCGCCTGAGTACCAGATGAAACGCTTGCTCGCCGCCGGAGCACCCGACATCTATCAGCTCGGGCCGGTTTTTCGAGACGGTGAGCGCGGCCAACGACATCAATACGAATTCACGTTGATTGAATGGTATCGAGTCGGCTTCGCCTACCAGCAAATCATCGACGATACAGTCGCGTTGATTCGCCATGCGCTGAACCGGCGCGTCACGTGCGTTCAACATCGCTACGCCGACGTGTTCGCCGCTGCGCTGGGCGTGAACGTCTTTACAGCGAGCCACGACGAGTTAGCCGCCCTGGCGCCTGACATTGACTCGCCCGCGGCTCTAAGTCGCGATGCGCTGCTCGATTTGCTAATGGCAACGCGCGTCGACAACGCCTTCCCTGACGATGCGCTAACCGTGATCACGCATTATCCGGCGACCCAAGCCGCATTGGCCGCACTCGACCCGAGTGATCCGAACACAGCGCTGCGTTTCGAGGTTTTCTACGGGCGCTTGGAACTCGCGAACGGCTTTGTAGAACTCATCGACAGCGACGAGCAAGCGGCAAGGTTCGCGCTAGACTGTGAACAGCGCCAGCGCGAGGGCAAACCGATTCCGTCGATCGACAAACAGTTTCTGGCCGCGCTTGAGTATGGCCTACCCGCCTGCGCCGGCGTTGCGATGGGCGTCGAGCGACTCGCCATGGTGGCCACCGGTTCCGACAACATCAATGCGGTAGTACCCTTCCCGCTGTAGCGTAATCCGCGAGACTAGCGATGCCCAAACCGAGCGACGATTACGACCTTCTATACCGCCAACTCGACGCCTTGGTGACGGGAGAGGCGTCACGCACAGCAGCACTGGCCAACAGCAGCGCGCTGCTTTTCAACACACTGGCCGACGTCAATTGGGTTGGCTTCTATCTCACGGCGGGTAAAGAGTTAGTTCTAGGGCCATTTCAGGGCCAGGTGGCGTGCACGCGAATACCCTGGGGCAGCGGTGTTTGCGGGACGGCTGCGGCAACTCAAACCACACAGCGTGTCGCCGACGTCCATGTGTTTGAGGGCCACATTGCCTGCGACAGCGCATCCGCGTCAGAACTGGTGGTGCCGCTTATTCGCGGCGGCCACGTCGTCGCCGTACTCGATATCGACAGCCCAACCGAGGATCGATTTAGCGCCGACGATCAGCGTGGCTTGGAGCGGATCGGGCGGCGCTTAGAAGCCGTGTTCTAGAGCTACGTCGTTACTTCACTCGCGACGCATACTCGGCGCTGCGCGTATCGACGCGAATAACCTCGCCCTCTTCAACAAACAATGGCACTTTGACGACCGCACCGGTCTCCAACGTAGCCGGCTTTACGCCGCCTTGTGCCGTATCACCTTTCAGGCCTGGGTCCGTCTCAGTGATCGTCAACTCGACGAAGTTGGGTGCCGCGACCGCAAGCGGCTCTCCATTCCACAGCGTGACCTGACAGGTTTCCTCCCCTTTCAGCCACTGTGCCGCATCGGCAGCGGCCGTGGCATCAGCGGCAAATTGATCGAACGTATCAGGCTTCATGAAATGCCAAAACTCACCGTCCGTGTACAAAAACTGCATTTCCAGATCGACGACATCGGCCGCCTCGACCGACTCACCCGATTTGAAGGTTTTATCGACGATCTTGCCGGTCTTGAGATTTTTGATTCGGACGCGATTGAAAGCCTGACCTTTACCGGGCTTAACGAACTCGTTTTCCACGATTGTGCAGGGCTGCCCATCGAGCAGAATTTTGAGTCCAGACTTGAACTCGTTGGTACTAAATGAAGCCATCGCAGAGACACTCGTGAATTGTTTATGTTGTATCGGTACCCGCCGATACAGACATAGAGCGACGTTTTAGCGTCCGTATGACGGGGGTCACAGCAAGCATAATGAACTGTGTCACGTTTTTCACACGGATTTGCTGCGCGTAGCTCGCTGATCCGTAGACTGTAAGACCGTCGTCACTGGCCGTCGACACTCTCTGCGCACGCAGAGCACCGAGCGAGGTTTCTTTCCGTTGAATAACACGAATCAGGTTCGACTGGCGGTGCTCACTGCCCGCGAAGAACAGGTCGAGGCGCTGAACAAGTGTTTTCGAAATGCCGGCGTAGCCTCTCACTGCGATTGGTGTCGCTCGCACGATGCGTTGATCGAAGCCTTACAAAAAGACCCCGAGCTGGTCGTTATCGACCGCAGCGTGGCCGAACCCAAAGCGCGCGATCTTATCGATTGGCGCAATCGTACCGACGCGAAACTACCGATTTTGTATCTCGATGCCGACCTTAGCGCTGAGCGCCTGTCCGCCGCGTTCCGGGACGGCGCGAGTGATGTCGTGCAATTGACCGATCCAGCTCGACTCATTGCCGTTGCCGATCGCGAGCTGCGCCTGTTCCGCACCGAACATGCACTCGACGCAACACTCGACAGCGCAACCCAATACAAGCAGCAGATACGAGCGTTGATTGCCGATACGCCGGACGCACTCGTCTACGTACAGGAAGGGATCATCGTCGATGTCAATCCAGCTTGGTTACAACTTCTGCACTACCGCAACGAAGACGAGTTGATCGGCCATCCGATTATGGACGTTTTCAAGACCGAAAGCCGTGGCCCGCTGAAAGGCGCGATCGTCGCCACGCTCAAAGACAAGTGGAACGAAGAAACGCTGGATACGCTCGCCGTAACGACGGCTGGCGAAGATGTCAAACTCAGTGTTCGGTTGCAAAAAACCGAGTATGACGGTGAGCCATGCGTCAAAGTTCTCTGTGTTGCCGATAAAGAAGGCCCGAACACACGCGAAATCAAGCTTCGCGAAGATGCTTTAACGAAAGATCAAGCGACACTGCTGTATCACCGCAAACACTTCCTCGAGGTATTGCGCGGCCGCTTCAAGAAATCGTTGAAATCAGGCTTACGCGTACTCGCTTGGATTCGACCCGACAACTTTTCACGGGTCTGCACGGATGTCGGTCATATCGCGTCGGAAGATGTCTTCGCCGAGTTCGCCGACCTAGCCCGCGCCGAGTTACTCCCAAACGATATTTGCGGTCGCTTCGATGGCCTCTCGATCATGGTCTTGCTTGAGCGTGGTCGCCTGCAGGACGCCGAAAACTGGGCCCAACGTTTCGTAGAGAAAGTCTCAAAACACGTTTTTTCGATTGGCGATCAGTCGACGACGCTTACTTGCACCGTCGGTCTTTGCGCCGCCAGTGAAGAGCTGAGTGGGCTCGATGCGCTGCTGATTGGCGCGCGCTCCGCCTTGGATGACGGTAAACGCTCGGGCGGTAACTCAACGGTCACCAACGAAACGTCGAACTCCGACAGCCGGATCCAAAGTTACGATGCGATCTGGGCGCGACACCTTAAGTCGGCTTTAGTAGAAAATCGATTCCGCCTACTCAAACAACCCATTGTTGCATTGAGTGGCGAGAACAACGGCATTGTCGATCTCCTGATCCGAATGATTGATACGCGCGGCAAACCGGTGCTGCCATCTGAATTTATTCCGGCCGCCGAGCGCAACAACATGATGCAAGCCGTCGATCGATGGGTCATCTCGGCGGCTGGAGATTACTGTCGTCAGAAAGCGCCGTCGATGGCGTTCATCAAACTCTCGTATCAGTCACTGCAAGATGCATCAATGGCGGACTGGTTGACCGAACGGTTTACCCAGAAAGGACATCGACCGGTCAATCTCTGCTTTTCGGTATCGGAGGAAAACGCCTCACGCTACCTGCGCGAGGCGAAACGCTTACGCAAAGCGATCGCCGATCTCGGTGCACGCTTCGCTCTCGAGCATGTCGGTAATGCGCGTCAACCCGCGCAGATGATCGAACACCTGCAACCGGACTACGTGAAAATTGACGGTGGCTTGATCGCTCAGATCGCCGCCAACGAAAGCGTGCAATCGTCTGTAAAACGAATCGTCGCATTAGCGAACAATTTCGGCGCGCTTAGCATTGCAGAGCGGGTCGAAGACGCCAATACGATGGCTGTACTCTGGCAAATCGGTATCCAGTACATGCAAGGCCATTACGTGCATGAGCCGGAAGTCGTCTTACAAGACGATGAGCAAGCGCGGGCAATGCCCGTCAGCAGCTCTGGAATGTGAACTGTGTCACGCTCTTGAACGACGCTCTGCGGGTTCTAACGATTGAACGATAAATCTATGACGACCGTCGCGGTCCCTACGCTCCACTACGTCTAGTCTTCGCCGATACCGCCATGGCGCCAGCCAAGGCGACAGCAACCATAACGTCCGTGGGGAAGTAGCATGCGCGATCGCATGATTGAGAGTCACCAGCCGAGCGCCGGGATAACCTGTCCAACAACGGTCGCCGTCCAGCAAAAGCTGAAACTGCAACGGGCGTTAGGCTTTGGCTTTTTGGCCACGGCATCGATGGCGGCTTGGTTGGGACTCGCCGCCGATGCGGGCGCACTGGAACTCGGTGAAGCGAGCGTCACCAGCACGATCGGGCAACCGCTAGCGCTGGAGATCCCCTACCGCCTCGCACCGAATGAACGGCTATCTGCAGATTGCGTTAGCGTCGTCAGCAGCGCCCGCGGTGGCCTGCCCGCCTACACACAAATGGCGAGTATCCGCACCAGCAACAGCACGATCGCGATGCGCGGCATCCCGCGCGTACTTGACCCGTTAATCGGGTTAAACGTACGCATCGACTGTCCAACGGCACCGCATATCGTCCGCTCGTACGAGCTGTTCGTAAACCCGGCGACCGCGAGCTTTGCCGCTGCGCCGAGCGAAGCGCCCGAGCCGGCGCGACAAGCACGGCCAACAGCACAATCTCGACCACGTCCAACCACGGTGTCGCCACGCGCCCGCGGTCGCGTTGGAGCGGACATCGCACCCGGGCAAACGTACACCGTGGTACGCGGAGATACCTTATCCGGAATCGCTGCCCGAATCGACGGGCGCGGTGTTGCACTGTGGGCAGCCGTCGATGAGCTGTACGCGCAAAACCCAGGCGCGTTCGAACGCGGCGATATCAATCGCCTTCGCGAAGGTGCAGCGCTCACGATCCCGCTGTTCGGTCAGACGCCGCGTGTTGACACAGCAACGGCCGTTAGCACGTCGGTACCGGTCAACGCCACCATAGACGCCGCCGAACAAGCCTCCGCTGACTCGGCCTTGACGGAGCTTGCAGCCTCATTGTCTACGGCGCCAACCGCGTTATCGGAGCTCGCGACTGCCGAACCCGAACAGCCCGTGCCGGCGAGCCCGCGAAGCGACGCACCGATCTCAGAATCACCGTTCGTTGAGCCAACACCGACGGCGACGGCATCGGTCGCCAGCGAACCCGAGATTTTGTCGTACGACTCGGCACAAGCCACGTCCACCAGTGACGCGCCGAGCGGCGGCGTCGACAGCTGGATGTTCGGTGTCGGTGGCGTTGGACTCGGCATTTTGGTCGCCCTGGCCGGCGCCGTGTTCTTCGGCCGTCGGCCGCGACCGCGACTTGCGGCTGATCCAGATGCGTCGGCGTTGCCGGCCAGCGAACTGACCGTCCCGTCGGCCCGCGTTACTCCCGCATCGCGCGTGCAGTCAGAACCCGCTGTCGACACCAGCGACGATGTGTTCGACTTATCCGCCGGCTACACGGCCGACAACGAATACACCGTCGACTTGCCGACATCGTTGGCCGACACAGCCAGCAATGCAGCGCCCGACATCGACGATATCGATGGGCGCGATCCATTGGCGGAGAGTAGCGTTGATCTTGACATCGGTGAAGCGCTGGCGGCCACCAGTATCGACGTCGGTACAGCAACAGCCGCATTGGACGAACCGTCAACGGTCACCCACGTGACACCGGATCTACCGAGTGACCCAACGGCAGACTCCGCGTCGATGACGATCGCTGAGATGGACGCGCTTGCGCGCGACTATGAGGCAGAGTTTACGCAAACCCAAGAGCTAAGCCGCGAACTCGCAGAGGCCGTTGCCGATCTCAAGCGGCAAAGCGGCGATGGCGCCCAGTACGTTGTGCCGGCCGACGAAACTCTACTGACCAACGCGCACGACGTTGACGGTACAGCTGTGCTTGATGATGGCGATGCCGACGACGACAACGGCTGGGACTCGCAGACCCAAGAAGCGGCCATGCAGTTGTCCGACGAAGTACTTGCGGATGACTCGATCCTCGGCCCAACGGTTGAACAGCCCGCGCCTGCAACCCCAGAAGGCGATACGGTCGAGATGCCGGGTCGCGCCAGCGATGATTCCGACGAGGACAACGCCGATTGGCCGGCCTACCAAGAGGCCGCCAAGCGCAACAGCAACGGATAAGTCAACGCGCCGGCGATAGCCGGGTTACTTGCCGGTAGTTTCTGGACAGTAGTCGACCGCGACGACCTCGCTCGCCCTCGTAATCGTCGAGCTGTGAAGACTTCAACGTCATCGTTCGATCACCGCAGTGGACTTGTAAAGCTACGTCCGGTGCCAACGCGCAAATCGCTACGAGCGACTCCTCCCCGCTCGACACTTTTTTCGTTGGTATACCGATAATCTTGTTGCCCTTGCCGCGCGGCAGCTCCGGCAAGTCGTCCAGGTCGAAAATCAACAAGTGACCTGCCGATGTGGCCGCAGCTAAGCGCTCGCCTTCTACCCATTCGGTCGCGGCCGGTGTCACGACATCGGTACCGGCCGGTACCCGCAACATCGCCTTGCCGGCCTTCGCGCGGGTCGCCAAATCGGACAAGGTCACAACGAAACCGTAACCTGCTGTTGACGCCACAACCCATTTGTCGTCGGCCTCACCCAACATGACGCCGCGAAAACTGGCGCCGTCCGCCGGGTTAAATCGGCCAGCCAACGGTTCACCTTGCCCCCGTGCCGACGGTAACGTGTGCGCGGCGGCATTGTAGGCACGACCCAGGCTGTCAACGAAAACGGCGGTTTGATTGGACTTGCCACGCGCCGCCGCCTGGAACTCATCGCCGCTGCGGTAATTCAGCGTCAGTGGATCGACTTCGTGGCCTTTCGCGGCACGTACGAACCCATGGCGCGACAAAACCACCGTCACCGGTTCGGCGGTGACTAAATCGGTCTCACTCAGAGCGACAGCAGCGTCCCGTTCAACGATGTCGGTTCGACGTTCGTCACCAAAGGCCTCCGCATCGGCAAGCAGTTCTTTGCGGATCAGCGTTTTGAGGCGCCGAGCACTGCCCAGCGTTTTTTCAAGATCGACACGCTCCGCCGCCAACTCGTCTTGCTCGCCGCGAATTTTCATCTCCTCGAGTCGTGCCAGATTTCGCAGCCGTAAGTTGAGGATCGCCTCCGCTTGCACATCGGATAATTTAAAGCGCGCCATTAACGCGGCTTTTGGATCATCCTCCTCGCGGATGATGCGAATGACCTCATCGATGTTCAGGTATGCCGCCAACAGGCCTTCGAGTACATGCAGGCGCTCAGTGACTTTATCGAGCCGGAACTGTAGGCGCCGAGTGACGGTTTGCTTGCGGTATTCAAGCCACTCCGACAGCAAACCCTTCAGATCGAAGACTCGTGGTAGCCCATCTAGACCGATGATGTTGAGGTTGACGCGCTGGGTCCGCTCGAGCGCCGTCGTTGCAAATAGATGCGACATGAGCGCATCGATATCGACATTGCGCGAGCGGGGCACGATCACGAGTCGCGTCGGCGCCTCGTGGTCCGACTCGTCATTGATCGAATCAACCAGAGGCAGTTTTTTCGCGCGAATCTGCTGAGCGATCTGCTCGAGGACTTTAGCGCCCGACGTTTGGTAGGGCAGCTCGGTGACAACAATATTGCCGCTTTCTATATGCCAGCGAGCGCGCAGTCGGAGCGTACCGTTCCCCGATACATAAACGTCGCGAATCTCTTGCGCGGTCGAGACCAGCTCACCACCCGTCGGGAAGTCGGGCCCCTGAATATGCTCGAGCAAGTTATCGATGCTTGCGCGGGAGTTCTCCAATAAACGAACAGCCGCGCTGACGACTTCATTCAAATTATGTGGCGGCACATCGGTCGACATACCCACGGCGATGCCGGTCGTACCGTTTAGTAGCAGGTTCGGCAACCGTGCCGGCAGCGACAGCGGCTCTTTTAACGTGCCATCGAAGTTTGGGCCCCACTCGACCGTGCCTTGACCGAGCTCGGACAACAAACTGGCCGCGTATGGGGTCAGCCGCGACTCGGTGTAACGCATCGCTGCGAACGACTTCGGGTCATCGGGCGAGCCCCAGTTACCTTGGCCGAACACCAATGGGTAGCGGTAGGAAAACGGCTGCGCCATTAAGACCATTGCCTCGTAGCACGCCGAATCTCCGTGCGGATGAAACTTACCGATGACATCGCCAACGGTTCGGGCGGATTTCTTGGGTTTTGATGCGGCTGATAAGCCAAGCTCGCTCATCGCGTAGACGATACGCCGTTGCACCGGTTTAAGGCCGTCGCCAATTTGCGGTAACGCGCGATCGAGGATCACGTACATCGAATAGTCGAGGTACGCTTTCTCGCTAAATTCACGCAATGGCAGCGTTTCGATGCCTTCGAGGTTCAATTCGTTTTGCACGCCAATCTCCGCATTACAGCGTCGCTAGATTACCTTTGGTCTCAAGCCACGCTCTGCGATCGCTAGCGCGCTTCTTCGCGAGCAGCATATCCATGATTTTGTCCGCTTGGTCGGCCGCCTCGACTACCAAGCGAACGAGCCGCCGAGTATCCGGATTCATCGTGGTCTCGCGTAGCTGCTGCGGACTCATCTCGCCGAGACCTTTGAACCGAGTCTCAACGACTTTGGCCTTTTTCTTATCGGCCGCAATCGAATCCAAGACGCCGCGGCGCTCCGCATCGTCGAGTGCGTAGTGCACCTCTTTGCCGACATCGATCCGATACAGCGGCGGCATTGCGACGTAGACGTGGCCGGCCAGTACCAACTCCCGAAAGTGCCGTAAGAACAGTGCGGTCAACAGCGTCGCTATGTGTGCGCCGTCGGAATCTGCATCGGCCAAAATGCAGACCTTGTGGTAACGCAACTTGCTGAGATCGCCAGATCCGGGATCAACACCGATCGCAACGCTAATATCGTGGACCTCCTGCGAGGCCAGGACTTCTCGCGTATCGACTTCCCAGGTGTTAAGAATTTTGCCGCGCAGCGGCATAATCGCTTGTGTCTCGCGATCGCGGGCCTGCTTTGCCGAGCCGCCGGCCGAATCGCCCTCAACCAGAAAAAGCTCAGACAACTCCGGCTGCTGGCAAGTGCAATCAGCAAGCTTTCCGGGCAAGGCCGGTCCGTTGACGATGCGTTTGCGAACGACTTGTTTGGCAGCTTTGAGTCGACGTTGGGCCTTGGCGATAGCGAGCTGCGCGATCTTCTCCGCCGTTTCGGCGTGTTGATTCAGCCATAGCGAAAACCGGTCTTTCGCGACCCCGCTGACAAACGCGGCGGACTCTCGCGACGACAGTCGCTCCTTTGTTTGGCCGGAGAATTGTGGATCTTCTAGCTTTACGGACAACACAAAATTGACACTGTCCCAAACGTCATCCGGCGCTAGTCGAACGCCGCGTGGCAGTAAGGAACGGTGATCGACGAACTCTCGGAGCGCCTCGGTAAGACCGGTTCGCAAGCCATTTACATGAGTTCCGCCTTGCGGCGTGGGAATGAGATTGACGTAGCTTTCAGCCACGAGTGGTCCGTCGTCCGTCCGCCACACCAATGCCCAGTCAACGTGCTCTGTATTGCCTTCAAGGCTTCCGGCGAACGGCTCTTGCGGCAGCCACTCGCCGCCAGCCAACGCCTCGATCAGGTACTGCTCAAGTCCGCCTTCGTAATGCCATTCGTGTTTTTCGGCTGGCTTCTCAACTTTGAGCGTAATCTTCAGCCCCGGGCACAACACCGCCTTCGCTTTTAGCGCCTGGCGCAGCCGAGTAACAGAAACTTTAGCCGAGTCGAAATACTTGGCATCGGGCCAGAAGCGGATCGTCGTGCCGGTGTTGGCACGGCCGACTTTGCCGACGACCTCGAGCTTGCCGCGCTTCTTACCCCCGGCAAAGGACAGGTTGTATTCCTTCGAATCGCGCCGAATCCAAACCTCCAATTGCTTCGACAGTGCGTTTACAACGGAGACCCCGACGCCGTGCAGCCCTCCCGAGAACTGGTAGTTGTCGCTCGAGAACTTCCCACCCGCATGCAAGCGGGTGAGGATCAACTCGACACCCGGGATTTTTTCTTTCGGGTGAACATCGACCGGCATACCGCGACCGTCGTCGGCCACTTCAACGGAGCCGTCGGCGTGCAAGACAACATCTATGCGACGACAGTGCCCGGCCAGCGCCTCATCAACACTGTTATCGATAACTTCGTGTGCGAGGTGATTGGGCCGGCTCGTATCGGTGTACATGCCGGGGCGACGCCGTACCGGCTCGAGGCCACTAAGAACCTCGATATCGGACGCGTTGTAGGATTTAGGCATCGTGTCGGCGTAAATCGACTGGGTCTAACAGGGAGGCAAAGTGTAGCGCGAATTCGCGTGGCGTCGCACCGCCAACCCGCCACCATGTTGTTGTGCAAACGTGAACCGGTTGACCGAATACCCCTCGCACGGTAGCGTCGCGCACGCGTGTACGAACAAGCGACGAGTCATGGCCTCGAAGACTGCCACCAAAAAAACCGCGACCGAACCATCGCTCGATGAGTCACTCGCCGAGCTGGAAAAACTGGTCGAAACGCTCGAAGACGGCGATTTGACGCTCGACGAAGCAATGCGTCAGTTCGAGCATGGAATCGAATTGACCCGCCGCTGTCAGGCGGCGCTCGCCGCGGCTGAGCAAAAGGTTGAGATCCTGATGCAAAAAGCCGGTGGTGACGCTGAGATCGAACCGTTCGACGACGACTGAGTCGGTCGCACCAGCGAACCTAAAACCGGTGCCGATAGCCGATTAGGCCGACACCGCCCTCTTCCTGGTCGGAGCCATCCAAGTAGCGTATTTCTGCGAACCAGCGGCCGCTGTCGCCGACCGGTATTGCGGCGCCGACGCCAAAATCGATAGCGGTCGCTCCAAACAACTCGAAGCCACCACCCGGGTCGACATCGCTGTAGTAATTGGTCAATCCAAGGCGCGAATACGCCTCGATTCGACTCTCCGGGTTAAACGTCCAGCGAAACCCGAGTGTCGCAGCGTCCACCGCGATATCGGTCGGCACACCGGCGAACGTATCGCTGCCTTCACCAAGGTTTAGATAACCGAGCGAGATCGCAAATCGATCGTTAAAGCTGACGCCAACTTCGATTTGGAAACCGAAACTGTTGTCTTGAAAAGTCGCCCCGTTATCGGTGTCGCGAATTAAACTCGGCCCGGCACCAACGCCAACTTCAAGATTGAGTTGAGCCGCTGCTGGAACGCTCAGCAATATGCAAACAATGGCCGCGATGATGTAACGCATAAGCACCTCTTCCCAAGTAGAAGGTCACACGATACGAGCACGGTAACGCGGCTGTCGGCGAGATGCCAGCCGTGTCGAAGCAAGTGGCTACGACGACTGTAAGCGCTTGATGAGTGAGCGTAAGAACTCTTTGTTAAAGCGCAGCTGGCAGGATGACGACATCTGCTCCATTAGCGTTGCGCCGACGCGCAGCGCGGTCACGGGCCCAGCAGCCTTAATCGATGCGGTATTTTTCGCGCCAGCGACATAGCTCGATTCACCGAAACAGTCGCCCTCGCGCAGCGATCCGACCGATTGCCCGTTGACGCTGACGTCAACATCACCGGACACGATGATGAAAAAGCGATCTTCGATTTCGCCCTCTTTGACGATCTCGTCCTCGGCGCGGTAGTCACTCCAATCGCCGGCCCGCAGCACTTCCCAAATCTCTGATTGCGAAAACTCGTGGAAGAAACGCAGTTGACGGAGTCGGTCAAAGTGTTCCTGATTGTCGAGCTGGTCGTATTTGGCGCGTAAGTCTTTGTAGACGCGCGTCAGCTCTGCAGCAAGCGCTAGACCATTGCTGTAGCGCTTGCCAGGTTCTTTCTGCAGTGCAATCGCAACGATACTCTCAAGCTGATCGGTAACTTCCTCACGAAAGCGATGAATCGGCTGCGGTGTCGCATAGACGATTTGATGCAGCAGTTTCGACAGATTACCTGCCCGGAATGGCCGGAAACCGGTCAGCAACTCGTACATGACGGCGCCTAGCGAGTAAATATCCGATCGATTCGTCAGATCTTCCGCTTGGACCTGTTCGGGCGACATGTAACTGGGAGATCCGGCAATTCCGCGTATTTGCGAGATATCCGAGTCAGTAACAATCGCAATCCCGAAATCGATGATCCGAACATCGTTCTCCGGCGTCAGCATGATATTGCTGGGCTTGATGTCGCGGTGAATGACGCCTCGTCCATGCGCGTAATGCAGCGCTTTGGCACATTTGTAGATAATCTCGACGACGTCGTCGATTCGCAGCAAGTTGTCCGGTTTGCAGTAACCGGCTAGGGTCCGAGCACCTTGAATGTACTCGGTAACGACGTAGTACTTACCGTCTTCCTCGCCCGCGTCGTAGATCGGCAAAATGTTCGGGTGCTGCAGCATCCCGACCATGTGCGCCTCGTTAAAGAACATCTTGCGCGCAACTCGCGCGCGTTCGGCGTCGTCGGTGTCGTGGTCTATATCGTAAACCTTAATCGCGACATCGCGCCGATAATACGGATCGTGCGACAGGTAAACGTTACCGGTACTGCCATGACCAACTTTGTTGATGATGACGTACTTGCCGATCTTGGCTGGGACCTGATCGCTCGATGCAGCGCTGGCAGCCTGGCCCATGTGTGTTTCCCTGTCGACTGCCGGAATACGATCAAAAAACCGCGCCAGCAAGCCTTTGCAAAGCTATAAGCAGCAGCGCCCCATACAGCGCTGCGATGATGTCATCGAGCATAATTCCGAGGCCTCCGTGCAGTCTGTGATCTAGGTCCCGAATTGGTCTGGGTTTAACAATGTCAAACAGCCGAAAAAGTCCGAAGCCGACGGCCAACCACAGCGGATCGGCGCCAGCTGGCAATACCGCGAGGTAACAGCCGACAACCTCATCCCAGACAATTCCGCCATGGTCGTGAACACCCAACCGGCGGCTGCTGATCCCACAAATCCAAATGCCGATGACGAAGCCGATGCTACCGATCACGAGCTGGGTCGGCAGCGTCAGGTCGGCGGCGGCGAACGCCGCTGCGACACCCCAGATCGAGCCGACCGTGCCCGGTGCCAGCGGCGATAAGCCGGCTGGAATCGCGAAGGCGAGCCAGTGAATCGGATCGCGCAATACGGCACGAACCAGTTCGCCGTGATTAGCCGGTGGCATGACCGAAGTGCTTGTAACCGTCTGCGCCCACCAGCGCTTTCCCGTTGACCGTAACGCCAGATCCAGCGAGACACCGTCCAATCGACGTAAAACCGGCGTTTTGTAACGCGCCGACAGCCGCACTCGGCGCGGTAACCAACAACTCATAATCGTCGCCGCCAGTGAGCGCTAGCGACAACGCGGCATCGCGCTCGTAAACCGCGAGCAAATCGGCAGAGAGCGGAATTCGATTCGCGTCGATATCGATGGCCAGTTGACTCGCCGCTGCGATATGACCGGCGTCGGCTACAAGGCCATCGGAAACATCGATAGCAGCACCGGTCAGCGCAGCGACAGCGGCGGCTAGGGCGACCCGATTCGGTGGGCGGCGAAAGCGCTGCACGAGGCGTTCAGCGTGCACCGACGGCGAACCGTCGCCGAGCAAAAGGGTGAGGCCGGCGGCTGCATCGCCCAAGCAACCACTCACCAGCAACTCATCGCCAACGGCCGCATCGCTGCGTCGCGTTAGCATCGCTGGATCGCCACTGCCAATGACGGTGATCGAAATACTCATGGGGCCACGCGTTGTATCACCACCAATCAACGCAAGATCCCCCGCCTCGGCGGCCTCAGTAAATCCTTGTATGAATAACTCGAACCACGCCGGATCGCCATTCGGCACAGTCAGCGCGAGCGTGCAGTAACGGGGTTGCGCGGCCATCGCTGCAAGATCGCTGACATTAACGGCGACCGCGCGATAACCGATCGCATCGGCCGGTTCAGATTCTGGAAAATGAACCCCTGCGACCAATGTATCGGTCGCAACAACCCACGACTCTGCCGACCGTGCGCTAATCACAGCGGCATCATCGCCAACACCAATATCGACACCGCGTCGATGACCGACCGATGCGAAATACTGCTTGATTAGGGCAAACTCGTCCACGGTCCGCTAGGGTGAGCGGCGCACGCCGTACTCGGCTTGTCGAAGCTCGGCCGCGGCCCGGTCAAGTAAGGCGTTGACGTACTTGTGGCCATCCTCAGCGCCGAAACTGCGCGCGAGTCGAACGGCCTCGTTAAGGACAACACGGTATGGGGTTTCCAAGTGGCGGCTAAGTTCCGCTAGCCCAAGATAGATGATCGCCAGCTCGACAGGATCGAGCTGGTCCCGCGGACGGTCGGCCCATCGGTCAACCAACTGGTCTAAGGCTGCTTGGCGATCGATGATGTCGTGCAACAACTCGGCGAATAACTCGCCATCGACACGCGCAAACTCGGCTCGATCACGAAATTGCGTGCCGAGCTCGGCGGTGTCATGGCCGGTCAGCTGCCATTGATACAACGCTTGCACAAGCAGCCCGCGCGTTCGGCCACGCTTACCGACGTCGGCAGGCATCGGTGCGCTAGTCGAACTGGCGCAGCAAGTCGACCATCTCGATCGCTGACAACGCCGCCTCTTCGCCTTTGTTGCCGGCCTTGGTCCCAGCCCGTTCGATCGCCTGCTCGATCGTGTCGACAGTCAGGACGCCGAACGCGACCGGCAAACCGTGTGCACGACCGGCGGCCGCGATACCGCGTGCGCATTCACCAGCAACGTAGTCAAAGTGCGGGGTCGAGCCGCGAATGACAGCACCAAGAGCAATGATCGCTGCGTAGCGGCGCTCGGCCGCAACACGCTCGACAGCCAATGGCATTTCGTACGCGCCGGGAACGCGCACAATATCGATATCGCCGGCATCCGCGCCGTGCTGGGTTAAACAATGGACGGCGCCGTCGATCAGACGCGCGACAATGAAGTCGTTAAACCGTGCCGCGACAATCGCGAACCGAGCATCGCGAACAAGCCGCCGCCCTTCAATAATACGTGGGCCATTCATTGCGAGGACTCCTGATCGTCGACATAGTCGACCACCTCTAGACCAAACCCAGAGATCGCGTGCATCTGTTTCGGCGCCGACAACACGCGCATTCTCTGAACGCCAAGCTCGCGCAATATTTGTGCACCGACACCGTAGGTTCGCAGGGCTCCTGCCGGTGCCCGGCGATCAGCAAGATCGTCACTGACCTGGCCTAGGTCGTCGATCATACGGACCAAGTCGCGTGGCGTTTGCTGACCTAATAACACGACGATGATGCCGCTCCGCTCGCGGACAATTCGGGCCATCGCATCTTTGAGTCGCCAACCGAGCGATGCATCGTC
>JBCDBO010000008.1:0-81218 GCA_039183535.1 Pseudomonadota bacterium
ATGCTGCGAAGCGCGACTTCAAAGCGGACTTGATCGTTACCGGCCGCGGTGCAGCCGTGCGCTACCGTATCGGCGCCGTGTTCGGCGGCGACCTCGGCTAAGACTTGCGCTTGTACGCTGCGCTCAGCACCCACGCACAGTGGGTACAGTTGACCACGCCGAACGTTGCCGGCGATTAAGTACCGCAGTGTCGACTCAAAGAAACGCTGCCGTGCGTCGATTTGGACGTGCTCGATCGCGCCCAAAGCCTTCGCGCGTGCTTCAAGATCGGCCATAGACGCCGCGTCGAGCCCACCCGTGTCGACATTGACCGTCACGATCGGGCGGCCGTGCTCAGCGGCGAGCCATGGGATACAAAACGACGTATCGAGACCGCCTGAGTAAGCCAGTAGGATCGGTGCGCTCATGGCCGGATTCCGCGCGGCCCGAGCTGCTCAATACGGCGCATGATATTGCGCGTTCCCGCGTGCGATGACGTCGCGATGAACAGCGTGTCATCGCCCGATACGGTGCCAACAATCTCTGGCCAGTCGGCCCGGTCAACGGCCAGTGCCACGCGCTGCGCCGCTCCGGTTGCCGTGCGAATGACGACGAGGTTGGGACCGGCGTTACGTACCGCGCGAATGAATCCGGTGGCATCGCCCAGTTCGCTGTCCGCGATGGTCGCTGTTGCCGGTGGCAGCCGATACCCATGGGTCGTTTTTTGCACGCCCAAAACATTGAAGTCGCGGCTGACGCTTGATTGAGTGGCGTCGAAACCGACCGCTTGCAGCTGATCGACGACATCGCGTTGCGTCGCGACAGGCTGCTCTTTGAGAATGGCAATGATCGCCGCGCGGCGACGGGACAATCCTTCGGGGTCTGCGGGCATGGTGGTAGACGCTCCTCTAAGTTGCGCATATCATGCATATAATGCACATTATATGCAATAGCAACTAAGGAGTACCTGTGCTCGATACGGTTGAAGTAAATCCTGCGGGACCGGCGGACGGTTCGGTGATCTGGCTGCACGGTCTTGGTGCCGATGGCCACGATTTCGAGCCGATCGTGCCGGAGCTCAAACTCGGGCCGGATCTCGCGCTGCGATTTGTCTTTCCGCACGCGCCGGTTCGCCCGGTTACGCTGAATGGCGGTATGGCGATGCGAGCGTGGTATGACATTCTCGGTTTGGATCGGCAAGCCAAGCAGGACGAGGCCGGTATTCGTGCTAGCGCCAACGCTGTGAACGGGTTAATTGCCGCCGAGATCGAGCGCGGCACGCCGCCGCAGAACATCGTCGTTGCCGGGTTTTCGCAAGGCGGTGCGATCGCGACCTTTACGGCATTGACCTATCCGGTTCGCCTCGGCGGTCTTATCGCGTTATCGACGTATCTGCCGCTCGCCGACACGTTGGCGGAGGAGCGCCACTCGGCCAATGCCGATCTTGGCGTGTTCGTCGCGCATGGCGAATTCGATCCGACCCTGCCGCTCGCCTACGGCGAGGATTTGCGGGATCGATTAACGGCGTTTGGTCATACCGTTAGTTGGCACAGTTACCCGATGGCACACGCTGTTTGCCCGCCGGAGATCGACGCGATCAGCGACTTTTTGCGCGCCGCGTTCAGCGACAAAGACGCTTAAGTGGCGAGTGCGAACGTCTCGCGGGTTTCGCCGCTGACCGTACCATCGGGTCGGTAGCGCCGTTCCATGTAACGCGCCCGTCCGTCGGGACGAATCCAGGCCAGGCTCGTTGAGCGTGTCCCATATTCATCGCCGATGATGAACGGCGCCGTTAACGCGCGGTGCCAACCGGCGGGCAGGTCTAGCTCCGGTGTGTCACCGACGTTGGCTTGAGTCATGTCGCGCAGCGGTGCGAACAATTGCGACGGCTCTGCCGCGCCGGCAGCGAGCCAATCAGTAACGGCCGATTTGACACTGACGAGCTTCGGCCACGGCGTATCGAGCAGCGCGTTGCTGACCGCGTGCACACCGTGACCGAGTGGGCGGATCGGATCGTCCGCTCGATTGCTGATGTAGAAGGCGCGCTCGGGCCCGGTGCCGATCAGTAAATTAAAGCCCGCGTAGGCGGCCAGTTCGATGCGCTCGGCGTATTGCTCGGCCGTATCCGTTCCATTTAGGAAATCGGTCAGCAACTGACCTCGGGAACGCGGGGATGTTGCATCGGTGCGCTCGCGAAAGTTTGTCACCAAGCCGAACCGCCCATTGCGCGTTAGCCCGTACCAGGTGCCGCCGGCTACTTCGTCGCGACCGGCCAACAGTCCCGGTTGAGCTTGCCACCAGCGGGCTGGCGCCGTGGGGCGGGCGTGGAATTCGTCGCGGTTGCCGATCATCAAAAACGGCAATTCCGGTGACGCGTTTAGCGCGATTAAAGCCAGGCACATCGTTACTCGCCCGCGTGAACCCAGGTATCGATCAACTGGCGGGCGATCGACTGACGTGGCGGTATTTTCACGCGTCGTTCGCGAATGTCGTCGCGGGTAAACCAGCGGACGTCTTCCAGCTCGTTATCGTTGCAGTGAATATCGAAACTGGTCGCGTGGGCATGAAATCCGACCATCAATGACGATGGAAACGGCCACGGTTGCGAAGAGTGGTAGCTCACAGCGCGAATTTTAATGTTCGTTTCCTCATAGACCTCACGCGCGACGGCGTCTTCCAAGCTTTCGCCGGGCTCTACGAAGCCAGCGATCGTTGAGAAAAGGCCTTCGCGCCAACTCGGCTGCCGACCGAGCAAGCAGCGCTGCTCGTGGCTGACGAGCACGATAATCGCTGGATCAACGCGCGGAAAGGTGCGATTGCCACAGGCCTCGTTAGTGCACCGGCTCGCATAGCCGGCGGCTTCGAGCTTTGTTGCGGAACCGCAGCGCGCGCAAAAGCGTTGTCCTTGTCGCCACCTCGCCATTCCGACCGCGTGAGCCGCTAAATTCGCCTCGTGCGCTGGCAACCAGCGACCAAGCTCGCGCAAATCGATGAAGTCGACATCGTCGCCGCCGAGTGATGGCAGCGAGTCGGCTAGCAAGGCAAACACCGGGGCTCCATCGTGTAAGCCCAAAAACACACTATCGTCCGGGTCATGACTGAAGCCTGCCGTGCTGGCAGGCAACAAGGCTAAGCGCTGCGTATCACGAACTGCCGCGACTGTGCCACCGTTAACAAGAACGAAGCGGGTGTGTTCTTGGCGCAGTGCGGTCGCTTGCCAGCGCGGGTCGGTGCGAAATTCGGCGGCGCGGTCGACATAGGCGCCGGCGAAGACGTTGTGCGGTTCAGGCATACCGGGATCGTGAACTACGGAGCCCGGATTGTGCCACGGAACAGCACACAGAAACGGTGACGGCGTGGCGCCGTCACCGTCTCATAAGCGATGCTTACTTTTTCAGAAGATCGCGAATTTCTTCGAGCAGAACCTGCTCTTTCGGAGGCTCCGGCGGCGCTGCTGGCGCTTCTTCTTCTTTGCGCTTCAGGCTATTCATCGCCTTAATCACCATAAAGATGGCAAACGCGACGATCACGAAGTCGATAACGACGTTGGCGAATGTGCCGTACTTGACGACCGCGGCACCGGCTTCTTCAGCGGCTGCCAGCGTCGCGTAATCGCCTTCACCGAGATTGATGAATTTGTTTGAGAAATCGACGCCGCCGGTAATGACACCGATGAGCGGCATTAGCAGGTCGCCAACAAACGAACTGACAATTTTTCCGAAGGCACCGCCGATCACGATACCGACCGCCATATCGACGACATTGCCGCGCATGGCAAATTCTTTGAACTCTTGAAACATGGTCTACCCCGTCTACAGTTTTTTCTTAGTTATAACGTGCTGGTTTATCCCCAGCTGCCGCGAAGCATACCGGATTTTGTCAAAAAGCTGACGGAATCGCCGTGACAGCGCGGCCCGACAAGATCTAGACAAAGCGGTTAACGCCGGGGCGGCGCTGCACATTCAAACGCAGCTCGCAGCCGGGGCAGCGGTGAAAGTCGATGCCGAGCCGGTCGTGGACGTAGCGCAACTGGCAATCATTGCAGTCGGTAAGCACGAGTGCGTCACCGAGGATCTGCAGCAATGCCCACGCCCATTCAAAGTTGTACAGCGGTGCAGCGTAGAGTCGCCGGTACGTGTCGTAGGCGGCCAACGCCCGGTGGCCGTACTCGATATCGGGCGTCTGCCAATTCTGGATGATCGTACCGGCGGCATCGCTGCTCAGCAGGCCGGAGCTGACAAATAGGTAATACAGCGTCGTCGCCTGCATCTGGTGATCCGGGTTTTTGACGAAGTAAGCCACCTGCCGCGGGGATTTGCCGCGCCGCCGCCGCACGGTTGCTGCGGTCGTCGACTTGAAGTAACGGCTGTAGATTTTCCGAATTCGATCGTCGGAAAGACCGGTGCAACGCTTGATGGTGTGCGTGCGGGCCTCGACGGCGATGAGCTTCAGTGTCAATTCCAATTGACTGCGTTCGTGCAAATAGCGTGGCTGCAACACCGTCATATCCCTTTCCTTTGTGGACTTTTTAGACCATATGTAGCATATGAAAGGAATATATTGTCATCAATGTTCCAAAACGCCCATATATGGCAAATTAACCCTCAACAATCCAGGAGCGCAACGATGACCCCAACCGGCCTCACGGCTACTGAGCTAGACGATATTCAGCAACTTAACCGCGCCTTCTTGCGACTGATCGCCGCGGAGCCTGACATTGCCCGCCCGCTGGCGGCTGAGCTGTCGCCGGCACTGGCCACAGCGCTGGCGGCCGACGGTCTTGGTGAGGTCCTGCTGGCGGAGCCAATACCGTTTTTGTTGTTCGACGTCAGTCTGCCGCGCCAGCCTGTGGCCGCGCCAACGCTGTTTTGTCCGTCGCCAAATGTCGTCGAATTGGCGCTGTTAGCCCTCGGGTTCATGCAGCGTTTGGGTCGCCGGGAGCGGTTTGCCCTGCGCGTCGCTGGCGGTGTTACGGCCGTCGAGCTCGAGTTGCTCCTCAGATTGAACATCGATGACATTGGGCGAACGATTCGCGCGGTCGATAACCCGGTTCGCCCCGCGCTGTGCCGCCCCCCGTTCTTGTGGCCGGCTATGCTGTCGGCTGCAGCGCGCCATGATCGGTCGCGGTTAAAAACACTGTTCTCGTTGGGGCATCAGCACCGCTTGCAGCGCGCGGCTGGCGAGGGTGGCCGGTCCCGGCGCGCGGCGCGGGCGATCGGCGTTGCCGAGCGGACGCTCGAACGCTAATCGACGTTGACGATCAGTCGATTCTGCAAGCCGTTTGTTTGTCGGTAGTAATGCCAGAGGTAATCGGCGGCGATGCTCCGGTAAGGTGACCACCGGCGCGCTAGCTCGACCGGATCGTCTGGGCCGTGCGGGACCAATTGCCGGGCCGCGCGGTCGAGTGCCAAATCACCGGGTGGCCAGATGTCTGGCCTGCCGAGTGCCATCATCAGATAGATCGCCGCCGACCACGGGCCGATACCTTTCAACGTCGATAACGCCGCCAACGCGTCGTCGTCTGCTAATCGGGCGACGCCTGTGATCGAAAATCGGCGTTGCCGAATGGCTCGTCCAAGCTCGGCGCAGTAGTGGGCTTTCTGCCGCGTCAATCCGTAGCCCCGCAGTGTCGGTTCGCCAGCCGCCACCAGTGCCGTGGCCGATATGCGTCCTAAACCCGCGCGCAAGCGCCGGTAAATTGTGTCGGCCGCCCGGATCGAGATCTGCTGCTCGAGAATGATCCGCACCAACGTGGCTAGATCGGCCGGACGTCGGCTTGGCGGTGGAGCGCCGTAGCGTCGCTGTACCGCCGCCAGCGCCGGGCATTGCGCTGCTAAGGCGCTGACCATCTTTGTATGGGTCGTCGCGTCCACTGTGTTTTACGCCGAGCCGGTGTGAGTTCGATACACTACGGTACTGGGGCGCCGCTAGCGCCTTTTTTGATGGCTTACCATTCCCGCAGTTTATGTCAGCTTTAACCATTCGCCAGCTCCGCAAGCGTTACCCAAACGGTATTGAGGCGCTATGCGGTATCGATCTCGATGTTGAGCGCGGCGATTTTTACGCGTTGCTTGGACCGAACGGCGCCGGCAAGACAACGACCATCGGTATCGTCTCGTCGTTAGTGACGAAGTCGAGCGGCGAAGTTGAAGTGTTCGGTCATAGCATCGACTCGGCCCGAGAGCTCGCCAAGTCGGAGATCGGCTTGGTGCCGCAAGAGATCAATCTCAACCTTTTTGAGCGGATCGAGTCGATCGTCGTCAATCAAGGCGGCTACTACGGCTTGACGCGATCGTTGGCGAAACAGCGCGCCGAGAAATACTTAAAAGAGCTGCAGCTGTGGGACCGGCGCGGCGATATCGCGCGAAATTTGTCCGGTGGCATGAAGCGTCGGCTCATGATTGCACGGGCTTTGGTGCATGAGCCGCGCTTACTGATCCTCGATGAGCCGACAGCCGGTGTCGACATTGAGATTCGCCGCACGATGTGGGACTTCCTGCGGGAGATTAACGAGCGCGGTACGACGATTATATTGACCACGCACTACCTAGAGGAGGCCGAGAGCTTGTGTCGGCATGTCGGCATCATTGACGCCGGTTCCATCGTCATTAACGCCTCGATGCACGATGTATTGCGGCGCCTGCAGCGCGAAACGTTTGTGTTGAATTCGCGCGAACCGTTGACGGCCGTACCAACGATCGATGGCTACGAGCTTGAGCTGCGCAAAGACGGTGACGTCGAAATCTCGATCGATAAGTCATCGAGTCTGAACGCGGTTTTCGATCGCTTAAGTGCCCACGGCATCGACATCGTGAGTATGCGACCGAAATCGAACCGCTTGGAGGAGCTGTTTATTGATCTCGTCGAGAACCGCCAAGCGGAACGCAATGCCGAGGCCGCATCGTGAACGTCTGGCAGGTTAACTGGATCGGTTTCAAGACGATCGTCTATAAAGAGGTCTATCGCGTCATCCGGATTTGGGTCCAGACCTTGGTGCCGCCGGGTATCACGATGACGCTGTACTTCATTATTTTTGGCAGCTTAATCGGCTCGCGAATCGGGCAGATGGACGGTTACTCATACATGCAGTTCATTGCGCCCGGACTGATCATGATGTCGGTCATCACCAACGCCTACGGCAACGTTGTTTCGTCATTCTTCGGCGCCAAGTTCGGCCGTCACGTCGAGGAGATGCTGGTCTCGCCATTGTCCAACGCAACCATCATTCTCGGCCACGTTGCCGGCGGTGTTATTCGTGGACTCGCCGTCGGCGCCGTCGTTGCTGGAATTGCTTTGATTTTTACCGATCTCTCGGTCGAGCATCCGGTGATTACCGTCTCGATGGTGTTTCTGACCGCCGTCGTGTTTTCGCTGGCCGGCTTCATCAACGCCATTTTCGCGCGCAAATTCGACGATATTTCGATCGTCCCGACGTTCGTTCTTACGCCTCTAACCTACCTTGGTGGGGTTTTCTATTCGATTTCGCTGCTGCCGGAGTTTTGGCAGAAGGTCTCGCTGGCCAACCCCATTCTCTATATGGTGAACGCCTTTCGGTTCGGCATCCTCGGGGCATCGGATATTCCGATCGCGACGGCCTTTATGATTGTGCTCGGTTTTGTCGTGTTGCTCTTCTCGATGTGCTACTGGCTCATGGTTCGCGGTATCGGGATCCGCGAATGAGGCCGCGCATTGCCAACAGGCAGACGTAGCCAATGTGCGGTCGGTTTGCGTTCTTCTCGGCGCACGACGCGATGCCGGCTTTATTCGGTCTGGCTGCGGAAATGCCGGGGGTCGTTGCCAACTACAACATTGCACCAACGGATCTCGCCGCTGTTATTCGCCGCAGCACCGACAACGCGACCAACGAGCTTTGCATGCTGCGCTGGGGTCTCGTACCGTTCTGGGCCAAAGATGTTGCGATTGGTAACCGACTCATCAATGCGCGGGCCGAGACAGTCCACGAAAAACCGGCGTTTCGGGCCGCTTACAAGCGGCGTCGGTGCCTGGTGCCGGCCGATGGTTACTACGAGTGGCACAAGAGTGCGACCGGTAAGCAGCCGTATTTCGTTACGCGCGCGGACGATGCGCCGTTCGCCATGGCGGGTCTGTGGGAGTCATGGACCGACAAAGACTCAGGTGACGATGTCGAGACATTTACTCTGCTGACGCGCGAGCCTAACGAGTCGTTGGCACGGTTACATCATCGTATGCCGGTCATTGTTAGCAGCGCCGATGCCGACGCATGGTTAGAGGGCTCGATACAGGCCTTGGGCGGCACGTCGCCAGCCGTACCGGCCGCCGATGCGTTCGGCTTTCGCGCGGTATCGAAACGCGTTAACAACCCGCGCAACAAGACCGAGGATGTCTTGGAGCCGCCAACCAATCTGGCCGACGATCCTTTAAACACCGATTAAAGCCCGTCCGCTGCCGCGCCGACACAGATCGAAGACGACACGCCGTCGTCGCATTGCCACTGTGGAGAGCGTTATGTCTCGTTCGTTACTGGCCACTGCATTGCTCCTCGCGCCACTCGCTGCGAGTGCCGATGGTGCAATTGGCTTCAAAGTGAGCAGCTTGGGTCTCGGTTTAGAGGGTGCTTGGCATCTGTCGGATCGATGGACGCTTCGTGCCGGCGCACAGACTTACGACTACGCGTTTGATGACGAGATCGACGGCGTTGCCTACGACGGCGACTTGGCGCTGGAGAGCGTTACCGCACTTGCAGACTATCGGCCGTGGCGAGGCCGATTCCGGTTAACGGCTGGCGCCGTGTACAACAACAATCAAGTCATCGCAGTGGCCGACCCGAATGCGACCTACACCATCGGCAATACGACCTATAGTCAAGCGGAGGTTGGTGTCTTAGCTGCCGACGTTGCGTTTGATCGTGTTGCTCCGTACGCCGGACTCGGCGTCGACATTGACCTCGGCGGTGATTGGCAACTGTGTTTCGATCTTGGTGCCGTGTATCAAGGCAAGCCGCGGCCAACGCTGACCTCGACAGGTGGCGTATTGTCTGGCGACCCCCAGTTCGTCGCTGATCTCGCGCGCGAAGCGGATAATTTCCGCGACGATGCGAGCGACTACGATGTGTACCCGGTTATCGCGATGGGTTTGTCGCTGGCGTTCTAAACTAATCACGCTCCTGCAACGCTGCCACGAGCGTGCCGGGTCCGCCGTGCACACCAATGGCGGCACCGGTCTCGGAGATATCGATAGCGTCGGTGACATCGAGCAACGTGTTAAGCCGTTCGGCGAGTGCCTCGGCATCGGCGGCTGACTGGGCGTGACTGATCGCGACACGGTAGCGTTTACCGCTTTGCGCGCGGCGGGCGACGAAGCGAGCGAACTTGGCGACCCGGTTGTGTCTGCCGACCAGCGCACTGATCGGCTTAATGTGTCCGTCCGGCGTCGTACCAAGCACCGGATTTAGCTGCAGCACATCGGCGATATAGCGCGCCCACGACGGAACTCGGCCACCGCGTACGGCGTACGTTAGATCTTTCAACAACGCGAACGAGCGGGTGCGCTCGATGTTATTGATTACGGCCTTGCGTATCTCGGCCAACGCTTCGCCGCTATTTGCCCGCTCGGCGGCATCGCGAACGATGAGTCCTTGACCGACCGATGCATTCAGCGTGTCGATCACGGTAAGTCGATCAGCGCCGGTGATCCGTTCCGCAGCGGAGACGGCCGCTGTGTGGGTGCCACTGACCGAGGCGGTCAAGCTCAATGCTAAAACGTCGTTGTAGTGGCTGGCCAAGAATTGGAATTGCCGACGGTAGTCACCGGGCGCCGGTTGCGAGGTTTGCGGGTGGGCCGGGTTCGACGCAAGTTCGGTGAAAAACTGATCCGCCGAAATACTGAGCTTATCGAGGTAGCCTTTATCGGCAAAGTGAACCCGCAACGGCACGCTGTGCACGTCGAGCGCTTCAAGTAAATCATCGCTAAGGTCGGCAGCACTGTCCGTAATGATCGCCACCGCGCCGCGTTTGGCGTGGGTGCTGGATTGCTGACGGTGCATATCATCGGCTTTTTCGCCGCTGACAACACCGTATTTGGCGGCTGTTCGAAATAGCTCGGCCGGTTCGTTGACGTGAATGTGGATCTTCGCTTTGCCGTGTGTGCCGGCCAGCACGAGGCTACCGCCTAGCGCCGCTAGCTCCTCGCGCAACAGCCGGCGATCGATATTTTCGCCGGTCACAATGCACTCGGTGCAAAAACGGTAATCGAGATCGACTTCGTCGCCGGCTGTATCGGTCGCCAAGAATTCCGAGGCGACCGGTAAGGCATCGAAGTCCGGGAGTTGCCGGTCACGCGTATACGCGAGCATGCCTTCCAGTAGATTGACGAAACCCTGAGCGCCGGCATCGACAACGCCCGCTTTTTTGAGCTCTGCTAACTGCTCGGTGGTTTGCGCCAACGCTGCCCGACAGCGATCGAGCGAGCGCGACAATAGCGACTCAAGATCGCTGACATCGCCGAGCACGTCGCGCGTCGCCTCGGCCATAACACGAATGACCGACAGGATCGTACCTTCGCGCGGCTCTAGCAGTGCATCGCGAGCGTAGTCCGAACCGCTCGTTAAGGCAGAAGACAGGGCGCTGACGGTTAATGCGCTTTTTTCTCGTAGCGAGTCGGCAAGCCCCTGGAAGAACTGCGCCATGATCGCGCCGGAATTACCGCGCGCGCCGTCGAGAAGCGCGTCGGCGACCCGCTCGAGCAGTTGCCCCGCCGTATCGCTGCGATGGCGCTCCAACGCCGATCGCGCCGCTAACAATGTGAGCGCCAGGTTCGTGCCGGTATCGCCGTCGGCGACCGGAAACACATTGATCCGATTGAGGCTCTCTTGGGAGCTAACGACGCGGTGTATACCCGCGAGCAGGGCGTCGGCGAACTCGTGCGTTGGAATCGGCGCAGCGGCCGTTGCGGGACTCGACACAGCTAGTCGCGTGGCAGTAAGAACGCAAGTCCACGGTACGACATTTCGATCCCATCGCGGCGGATCCGATCGACCCGTGGGCCACTGCTGAGTGTCTCACCTTCGTTGTAACGAGCGCCGTTAATGAACACAAAACGTCGCGCTGGATCGGCGTTGTAAACGTGTAAGTCAATGTTCAGTTCATCGAGCGCGAGTCGCCCTTCTGCCTGCAACGTCGCAAACAACGGTAAGTCATTATCGGGCGGCGCCTCGACCGGGGGCTGCACGGTGGCGGCTGGACGCGTCACGGCCGATTCGCCAGCCGCGGGTTCCGACGCATACGTGACCGTCCCCTGGCGCGGCGCTGGCGCCGTCGTCGCCGGCTGCACGTCTGGCCGCGGCGGAACCGCTGCCGAGGCCAAGGACTCGACCGGTTGTTTCGCCGGCAATGGCGCTGGGGTTGACTGGACGGTAGCCGGCGTCGTGCTCAGCGCGCGTTGTCCCGCCGTTTGCGCGGGCTCTGCATCGGTACGCGTCAGCACAAACAACAAGACCACCAAATTGACGATCAGCAGGCCCACAAACCACCACAGCCACAGCGGTGGGCCCTGGCGCTCACGCGCTGCAGGTGTGGCTGCCATATCGGGCGCAATGTTGGTTTTGCGTTCGTTATCGGACTTTTTCAGTGCATCGAGTATGAGTGACATTGACTCGCCTTTAACTGCGGGAATTGGTGAGACGAGGAATACCGTCTAGGCCTAAGTCCGAGTTGATGATGATTTGCGTCTGCTGACCGACAACGCCATCGACTTTTAAGCGGCGCGTCCGCTGATACTCGCGGACCCGTTGCTCCAGTGACCGGTCGTAGACGGTTGAGTCCGGATTCTCGACCGGGCCCAATTGAATAGTTGCAAGCGATTGGCGTAGCCACTGAATCCCGGGGTCGTTCATCCCGGGAACAAACGACTTCGCTTCGCCGTTGGGTGGCCGCCACAGCAACAATGACTCGCCGAACCACAGATCCGACACGGCACTTTGGGTGACATCGATCGTGCGATCACCAATGCGCAGCGTTGCTCGGTCGTCGACGATCCCGGTTAGTACCACTTGGTGGCTGTCGCCACTCGGATCGGTCAATGTCAAGATAGCGGGTCGGTCCAGCTGCCGCACAATGCCCCATGAGCCACGCAAATACAGACAACGCAGCCCTAGGTTAGTAGCGGCGCTTTCGCACGGTGCGCCAGCATCCGGCACCGGCACTTGCCATTCAGCGAACAACGCGGCGAAGGCTGACGCAGTCCCCGTCCTGTCTTGATTGGCGCGCAGCAATGCCGGCAGGTCAATCGGCGTTGGTGTCGGTTCACTCGTGCTGAGCGGCGTTTCGGGCGCCGCCGTGACCACCGGTTGCGGTGGCTCGGCACGGGCTATCTGCAATGGCTCGGATGCGTTCACCGGTTGCGCAATCCGCTGCTCGTCGGCGTAGCGCACGAATGTCCAGGCGCCGGCGACGACGATCAATGCAGCGACAGCCGCGAGACCCGATAACCACCAGTTGCCGGCCGATGACGAACCCGGCTCGCCCGAAACTTCGCGTGCCGCCTCACTGACGAGGCGTGCCGTTACTTTCGGTTGCTCGCGAACGTAAGCACCGAGTAACGCGCGATCGCAAAGCACGTTAACGAGTCGCGGGATGCCGCGCGATCGTTTGTACACCTCGCGTTTTGCCGCGGGGATGAATAGATCGCCCAGCGCGCCAGCGACTTTTAGGCGATGGTCGATGTATTGGCCGACTTCGGTGCTGGTTAGCGGTTCTAAGTGATAGCGCGCCGTAATCCGCTGCGCCAATTGCCGGAGGTCGTTCCGTGCCAGCAGTTCGCGAAGCTCCGGTTGGCCGATCAAGATGATCTGCAATAACTTCTGCCGCGCCGTTTCCAGGTTGGTCAACATGCGCACTTGCTCTAGGACGTCAACCGACAGCAGTTGCGCTTCGTCGACAACGAGAATCGTCCGTCGGCCCGCCGAATGACTTGCCACCAAGTGTCTGGTCAAGCTATCGAGTAAGGTTTTGAGGCTGTCATCATCACCGATACCCTGTATATCGAGTTCGCCAGCGATCGCCGCGAGAAATTCGCGCGGTGACAGCTGCGGGTTCAGGATAAGCGCGATGTCGGCGTTGTCGCTTAGTTGCAAAACATGCTGCGGATCAGCGTCGTTTTGCCGGTACCGACCTCGCCGGTCAGTTGTACGAAGCCATCCGATTCGTTGATGCCGTACAACAGATGCGCCAGCGCCTCGCTATGACGCTCGCTCATAAACAGATAACGCGGGTCAGGCGTTATCGTGAACGGTTTTTCGGACAGCCCGAAGTACTCGGTATACATACCAATGGCGCTCGCAAATTCACACAAAAGTATACATCAGCGCTCCATAGCGCCGGTCGAGCTAGCGTTTCGGCTTGGGCCGCTGGATGGCGCTGGCGCGCGTCAAGGCGCCGAGCCCGAACCGATCGGTGACCTCGTCGACGGTCGCGTCGACAACCGAACCGGTCGTCTCCACCGCGCCGAACAAGTCGTTCTGACGCGCAATGGTCAGCCCACTGACGCCGATGCCGAGCAAACGAATCCGTGCGCCCGCGTGCTCATCGAGCCAGTGATGCACGAGGGCGACGGCCGCTTCCAAAATCGTATCGGTGATATCGGTGGCGGGCCGTAGCCGTTGTTGGCGTGTAACTGTCGTGAAGTCATGCTGGCGTATCTTCACTGTAACGACGTTGGCTTGATTGCCGGAATCGCGCAGTCGCCGTGCGGTTTTTTCGGCGAGTCGCGTGAGCTCAGCATCGATGTCGCCATGCTCGACAAGATCGACATCAAACGTTCGTTCGGCACTGATGCTCTTTTCGATTCGCTCGACGTTTACGTCGCGGTCGTCTATGCCGCTGGCGCGCCGGCGCATCGATTCGGCATGTTTGCCGAACGCCTGTTGCAAGCGGGTGGCCGGCGCCGTGCGGATATCGCCGAGTGTTTTGAGGCCGGCGTTGGCGGCTCGCTCGCCGGTACGCGGGCCAATGCCGGGCAGCACCCGCGCTGGCAGCGGGTCGAGCGTCGCTTGAATGTCGGCGCTAGGAACGATGACCAGACCGTCTGGTTTATCGAGGTCAGAGGCGATTTTAGCGACCAGCTTGTTTGGCGCGGCGCCGACCGAGACTGTCAAGTTGCGTTCGTCTTTCACCGCAGCTTTCAGCGCTGTCGCGATGGCCTGGACCGAGTCGAACAGCGCCAGCGACTGGGTGACATCGAGAAACGCCTCATCGAGCGATAGTCCCTCAATTAGCGGTGTAAAGCGGCGAAAAATCTCGAAGACCCGCCGTGATTCGCGCCGGTACACATCCATACGTCCCCGCCGGACCACCAGGTCGGCGCAGCGCGCATGGGCCGCCCGCATCGGCATCGCGGAACGAATACCGAAGCGCCGCGCGTTGTAGCTGGCGGCTGCCACGACCCCGCGCGGTCCATCGCCGCCAACCACTAAGTTCACGTTCGCCAATTCGGGAAAGTCGCGCTGCTCAACCGAGGCAAAAAATGCGTCCATATCGGCGTGTAGCACCCAGCGAGCGGTGCGCGCATCGACTCCGGGACGTGACTCAGTGGTCACGATCGATAATCAACATCGCCAGTGCGCGCAACGGATCGGCGGCGGGACCGAAGGGGTCGAGCGCCGTAAAAGCCTCGCTGCGTAGCGTCTCGCAGCGCGCTTTTGCGGCCGCCATGCCGAACAACAGCGGCCATGTTGCTTTGCCGCGGTCGGCGTCGGCGCCTTGCTGTTTACCGATGATGCTGGTCTCGCCCTCAACATCGAGAATATCGTCGCGAACCTGAAAGGCGAGGCCGATGGCGATTGCAAAACGGCTAAGCCCTGAGTGCTGCGCTTCGGGGAGCGGTTCTGCCAAGGCCTTGACGCCCTCGACGGCAACAGCGATCAGACAGCCCGTCTTCATCGAATGCATCCGGTCAAGTTCGTCGCTGGCCAATTGCCGTCCCTCGGCATCGATATCGATGGCTTGGCCACCGGTCATGCCGAGCGAGCCGGCGGCGCGTGCGAGTCGAAATACGCAGTCGAGCCAGCGTTCCGGGTGCGACGACTTCGCACCAGCGGCCGCGAGCAGTTCAAACGCCAAGGGTTGCAACGCATCGGCCGCCAGGATAGCGGTCGCCTCGTCGTAGGCGCGATGGACCGTTGGTTTGCCGCGCCGCAAATCGTCGTCGTCCATCGCCGGCAGATCATCGTGCACCAACGAAAACGCATGGATCAGTTCGATACTGGCCGCGAGGGGGTCCGTCGTTGCCGGGTCTAGCCCGAGCGTTTCGGCGGTTGCGTAAACGAGCAGGGGACGAATGCGCTTGCCGCCATTAAACACGGCGTAACGCATGGCATCGTGCAAGCGTTGTGGCGGGACGCCGGGTGCTGCCAACGCGTCGGTTAGGTATGCGTCGACGTCGGCGGTATAGCGGGCGACGCGGTCTTCAAAACTCATCGCAACATTCTCGCACGGCTGGCAAGACGACGGTAACTTCGCGGGTTAGCGGCCAGTTTCGGTTACAATAACGACGTCATGACGGCTTCGCAGGTTCTCGCTACAGCGCATCCCAATATCGCGCTCGTTAAATACTGGGGTAAACGCGATACACGCCTAAACACGCCGGCTGTCAGCTCCTTATCGATTACGCTCGATACCTTGCAAGTGGCGACGCGGGCGCAGTTTGGTGAGACCGATGCGTTAACGATCAACGGTGCCAGTGAGCCGCGCGCAACGGCACGCGCGATCGCCTGTCTCGATGCCTTTCGGACGGAGACGGGTGTCGCTCCACGGCCAATCGTTGCGTCGAGCGATGTCAATTTTCCGGTCGCTGCTGGCCTCGCGTCTTCAGCCGCCGGTTTCGCTGCGCTGGTCGTCGCCGCCGACGCGTTGTACGGCGGCTTGTTGCCATCGCCGGAGTTAGCTCGCTTGGCGGGGCAAGCATCCGGTTCAGCGGCGCGCTCGTTGTTCGGTGGGTTCGTGCATCTCGCTGCGCCGGCACACGCCGCCGATCCGATCGATGTGCGTGAGGTTGCGCCAGCCGATGCCTGGCCGTTAGAAGTCGTGATCGCCGTAACGGCGACCGGGCCGAAAGCGATCGGTTCGACCGACGGCATGGAACTGACCCGGCAGACGGCGCCGTTCTACTCAGCCTGGGTCGATGCGCAGCCGGCCGATATCGAAGCGGCGCTGGCGGCTGTTCTCACCAAGGATTTCGCGAAGCTCGCCGATGTTGCCGAACACAGTTGCTTAAAAATGCACGCGGTTGCGATGGCCGCACAACCGGGCCTCGTTTATTGGAACGGGGCGACCGTTGCTGCGCTGCATTGCGTGCGCGCGTTACGCCAAGCCGGCACACCCGTGTTTTTTACGATCGATGCCGGGCCGCAGCTCAAAGCGATTTGCGAGCCGGGCAGCGGCGACACGGTCGCCGCCGCACTCAGCGAGATACCCGGCGTAATCGATGTGCTTCGTTGCGGACTCGGTCCGGGAGCGTTGGCTGAGGCATGTTGACAGTGACGGCGAGCGCCCCGGCCAAATTGGTTTTGTCCGGTGAATACGCGGTGTTGTATGGGGCGCCGGCCATCGTTTTGGCCGTTGACCGCGAGGTGACGGTCCGCATTCGCGAGCGCGATGACAGCCGCTATGTGTTGCATGCACCGGGTGTCGCAGCAACCCCGGAGCCGTTTGCTGTCGTCGCTGGTGAGCCGCGTTTCGACAGCTCCGCAGCGACACAGCGTTTCGCGCTCGTCAGCGCCGTTATCCGAGCGCTAGGGTTACCGCCGAGCGGGGCCGATATTGAGATCGATAGTCGCCAGCTGCATGCCGACGGGCGCAAACTCGGTTTGGGTTCCAGCGCTGCCGTTTGTGTTGCGCTGTCACGGGCCCTGGCCGAGTGGTGTCCGCGCATCATCACACTCGCGACGGTGCACGAGATACATCGTGCCAGCCAGTCGGGCCGCGGCTCCGGCGTCGATTTGGCGGCCGCTTGGCACGGCGGATTGCTGCGTACCGAACGCGCCGGCGATGACCTGGCCGTCACGTCACTGCCAGCGCCACAAACCTCGCTACGTATGATCGACACCGGCGTTGCACAGTCAACGCCGGCGATGCTCACGCAGCTCGAGCGCTGGGCTGAGCAAGCGGCCGAGGCTAACGCGGTAATCGATGCGCTGTGCGAGTCGGCTCGAGACGCCGCCTCAGCTTGGCAAGACGGCGATGGCATTGCCGCAACGCACGGCTACCTGCAGGCGCTCGAGCGATTCGATCAAGCAACCGGTCTCGGTATCGTGTCACCGGCGCACCGGCACATAGCCGCGATTGCCGAACGAGTCGGCGTTGCCTATAAACCGAGTGGGGCTGGTGGGGGTGATGTCGGTGTCGCGCTTGCCGCCGACGCGGCGCACGTGAACGCGCTCGACGCCGCCCTCGTGTCCGCCGGGTTAGCGAAGTCGGCACCGATTCAACCGTGTGCACCGAGGGCCAGCTGAGTCATGCCACGATCCATTGATGCAAGCGCGCTGAGCGGTTTTTACCGGCTCCGCCCGGCTGAGCGAATCGAGCGCCTCATCCATTCAGGCGTACTCGCCAGCGACGAGGCGGCGACACTGGCGAGCAGCGGCTACGTGCTGGCTCGGGCGGCGGCCGATCGAATGATCGAAAATGTTATTGGCGTGTTCGGTTTGCCGCTGGGCTTGGTCACCGGCGTCGTTGTCGATGGCCGCGATTACATCGTGCCGTTTGTCGTCGAAGAGCCATCGATTGTCGCAGCGGCCTCGTCGGCCGCGAAGCTCGCCGCTCGCCACGGCGGCTTCAAAACGAAAGCCGAACGCGCGCTGGCGATTGGGCAAATCGAACTGCGCGGCGTTACCGATAGCGAGCGCGCCCGACAACGTCTCAGCGACCACGACGAAGAACTTCGCGCGGCAGTCGACGCTGTCCACCCGAATATGGTCAAACGTGGCGGCGGTGTTCGCCGCATCGATGTGCGCTCGACCCCCGACTCCGATCGCCTGGTCGTCCATATCGTTGTCGATACCTGCGATGCGATGGGGGCAAATCTCATCAACAGTCAGTGCGAGGCGATCTCTGCACGACTGGCCGAGCTTGCCGAGGCACGTGCCGGCTTACGGATCTTGTCCAACTACTGCGACGAGGCGCGCGTCACAGCGATCATGCAAATACCCGCCGCAGCACTCGCGACGCGCCAGCACACTGGCGAGGCCGTTCGCGATGCGATTGTTGCCGCTAATCGATTCGCTGTCACTGATGTGTATCGAGCCGTTACGCACAACAAAGGGGTCATGAACGGCATCGATCCCATCGCACTGGCGACCGGTAACGACTGGCGTGCTATCGAGGCAGCTGCGCATGCCTATGCCGCACGAGACGGTAAGTACCGAGCACTGACCGACTGGCATGTCGCGGCCAATGGCGATCTTGAGGGCCGACTGACCTTACCGATGAAGGTCGGGACGGTCGGCGGTACCTTAGCGGCCAACCCCGGTGCCCGCTTTGGACTGCACTTGGCCGGCGTAGAATCGGCTGGCGAACTGGCCCGGCTCATGGTTGCCGTCGGGCTCGGGCAAAACTTTTCGGCGCTCCGTGCGCTGGCGACCGATGGCATCCAACGCGGCCACATGCGCTTACACGCGCGCAGCGTTGTGGCCTCGATCGGTGTACCGGCTGAGCAGGCCGATGCGGTGACGACTGCGCTCGTCGCGAGCGGTGAGATAAAAGCCTGGAAAGCGCGCGAGCTACACCGCGTGCTGCAAGCCGAAGCGAGCGCCAATGGCCACGGAGCGGCAGCGGCTGGGAAGATCATCCTCGCGGGCGAGCACGCCGTCGTGCATGGTTACCGCGCGATTGCCGTACCGATCCCTGAGGCACTGCGGGTCCGTGTCGAGCCAGCGGATGAGGTGTCGATTCACATTCCGGCTTGGCAAGTGCGGCGCACCTTGAGCGCCGATCAGCAAGGGCTCGACGCCGTTGTTATGACGCTGTTGCAGCGGCTCGGCCTCGGTGACGCTCGGTGCGCGATTCACGTCGACGCGCATTACCCACCGGGCATTGGTCTTGGCGGCTCCGCATCGTTGGCCGTTGGCGTGATACGCGCACTCGATGCGCATTACGGTCTCAATCTCGACGCCGCGACGATTAACGAACATGCATTCGCTGCCGAGACATTGGCGCATGGCCGAGCGTCCGGTATCGACAACACGTTGGCAGTCTACGCCAGACCGCTGGTCTACCAACGCGGCAGCGATACACAGCCAACTATCGATTGGCTGTCGGTCGGTGGCGAGCTCGAACTGTTGGTAGCCGTGGCGAGCACCGTACAACCGACGCGGCGCATGGTCGAGCAAGTGGCGGCACTTAAGGATGCAATGCCGGCGCGGGTAAGTGCCATCATGGCCGAGATCGATGCACTCACCGGCGCGGTCGCCGTTGCGCTCGCCGCCGGTCAATTCGAGCGGCTCGGGCGCTTGTTAAATCTTAATCAGGGTTTGTTGAACTCGTTGGGCGTCTCGACTGCCGAACTCGAGTCGTTGTGCCAAATCGCGCGCGACTGCGGTGCTTATGGTGCCAAATTAACCGGTGGCGGTGGTGGCGGCGCCATTATCGCGGTCTGCGACCCGGAGACGCTGCCCGCCGTGCGACGACAGTTTGAACAACGTAGTATTCAGTGTTTCGCAGTACGTGTGCACAAGGCTGCATCGGCATGAGTTCAACCACGCCATTGGCGCCGACGGTTTCATTCGATTCGGAAGAACTGATTCTCGTCGATACCGATGACAATCCAACCGGACACCTGCGCAAAGACCGTTGCCACGACGGCGAGGGTATCCTGCATCGAGCGTTTTCCGTGTTCCTGTTTAACGCTGCCGGCGACGTGCTGCTGCAGCAACGAGCGCCGGGCAAACGCTTGTGGCCTGGCTATTGGTCGAACAGTTGCTGTTCACACCCGCGCGCCGGTGAGACGATGGACGAGGCCGTTCCGCGCCGCCTGCAACAAGAGCTTGGCCTCAGTGCTGAGTTGGCGTTTGTTTACAAATTCCAGTACCAAGCACGTTTCGACGCGACGGGCTCAGAGCACGAATTGTGTTGGGTCTACGTCGGTCGCTGCGACGAGGCGCCGCAACCGAATGACAACGAAATCGCAGCGTTTCGTTACATCAGCCCCGCGGCGCTCGATGCCGAGTTAGACGCACCCGATAATGGCTTTACGCCATGGTGCCAGCTGGAATGGAAGGCGCTTCGTGGCCCTTACGCGGACGCTTTGAGCCGACTGACGTTGCCGTAGCGGTAGTACTCGATACCGATATCTTGGAAACGCGCATCGGTCGCCTGACCGACATGGTCGATCACGAACTCTTCGCGCCCGTCAGCGTCTGTCTCCGGCACGCGCTTGCCGTCGTGCAAGCGTTCGTATTGCGCCTGGGTCAGATCGCGTGCATCGGCTAACGCATCGCTAAAACCGATTTTGGCGCTGTCGCGCTCCCAGCCAGGGACGACTCGAAACGGAATGACTTCGGCCGCATCGCCGCTGCCGTAGCCGAACGTCAGTAGTTCGCGCCCAGCAAGATCACGGCCTTCATTGACCGCCTCCTCAAGACCGGCGCAAATCCATGCCGGCAAGGCCGCCGTGTAGAGATTGCCAAGATCGAGCATCGGATCAGAACCGAGCGCCAGTTTGTCGAGAACCCGTGTGCGATAGGCATGCGAGGTCCGAAACGCGCGTAGCAAGGCCATCGTTAGCGGATACGCTTCTTTGCCCGAGTCTTCGGCCGTTGCTAAAGCCGCGACCGCCGGTTCGGCGTGCAGCTCGCGAATCAGCTCGTCGGGTGCAACGCCGGCTTGATGGCAAAGGGCTGCCAGCTGCGCGCGGTCTTCGCCGGAGCCGTCACACATCGCGTACAACCAGGCGACGGCGAGGCCGGTTTCTGGCATCCGCCGGTACGGCCGATGCATAAATACCATGCCGGTCTCAGCCAAATGCTCAGCAGCGTTAATACCGCGCTTAGTGCACATGTCACGCAGTGCATGCAGGGTCTCATCGATGTAGCACGTCGTTGAGTACTTGCCGTTAAACACCGGGAAGTCTTGCACCTGATGCGTTTCGGAACGGTCTTGTCCGCAGAAGCGCAGCATCGGTTTGCGAAAATCGATAGAGCGATAGTCCGACGCCGAGCCTGAGGCGGTCAGGTCGATTTCGAAAATCGTGGGATCTTCCTCAAGCAGCATTGCGACGGCACCCGCACCCTGCGTGGGTTCGCCGCTGGAGCCACGGGCATACTCGGCGATATCGGCGCAGACGACAATCGCCTGGCTGCCGGCGCCGTCGAGGGCAAGATAGCGAAGCGCGCCTTTCATGCTGTAGACGCCGCCGAGGCACGCGTGCTTGTATTCGGGCACCTCGCAGCTACGCGAGAGCGGCGCTTTGCCTTCGCTAATCAGCACGTCGTCGATCATGCCTTTGATAATGATTGCGCCGGCCGAGTTATCGGTGCTCGATTCGGTACCGAATCCTAAGTAGCGGACGTTGCTTGGGTCGATATCGTATTGGCGTATGAGCCGCAAAACGGCGGAGGCGGCCATCGTGTAAACGCTGTGGTTCTGACTTCGCATACGGAAGCTGCGGCCAACGACATCGCGTATTTTGGGCCAGTGCGAATCGGTCCATTCGCACCAATCTTCCAGCCAAACTCGGTTTTGTGGGACGTAGGCGGCAAGCCCGCTAATGCCTATTTTTTTTACTTCCATCGTCCGTCGCTCTAATCGGCAGTAGACTGAATCAGTGTCATTTTAAATTGACACAGAATTATTCTACGCCGGTTTACACTTTTTTGCTCGAAATTTTCGATCCACTACAGGAAACCGGCATGCTGCAGGTGCACAACATGCCGGCTAGTCGTAAGGATAAATGACCTCGCCGAGAGACGGAATGCGCAGCGCGCGATTGTTTACCCTTCCGCGGCCGTCTCCTGGCGCTTCCGAGCGGCTTGCGACGTTTTTCGACGCGCGGCCCGCTTTTTCTTCGGCTTCGGTCCGCGTCCGGTCAACGTGATCGCCGGTGACACGGCTTGTCCGGCACGCCCGAGTTCTGCTGGGTCGAAGTCGTCGACGTTGATCAGCGCCAGTACTTTCTCGTGGTAGGCGAGCAGGCGATCGGCGTCAGCGCTGGTGATATGGCTACCTGCCAAGGCGGCCTCGACTTGGTGCGGTAGGTATTCGGCGTCGATGTCGCCATTTTTGCGAAGCTCGCGTAACTGTCGCTGCAGCGGTGCCAACTCGTTCGACAGCTGCAATGCTTCTTGCAACAAGCCCAACGGGTTGCCCGGCTCGACGGCGGTGTAGGCGAAGTTGGCGAGGCGGTCCCGCGCTTCGGTCGGTCGTGAGACGAGTTCGACCAATTGTTGGCCGATATCGTCGGACGGTGCCGAGTACGTACGACCGCGCGGGAAAATCAAAAACCGCAACACGGTCGCCACTGGACGATTTGGCAGATTGCGTAAAAACCCGTGCAGTTGTTCTTGCGCTTGGTACATCAGCGTTCGTACTGACCACTCAACCAACGCTAGATCCGACGTCTTACGGCCTTGGTTCTCGAAGTGCTTCAGTACGCAAGAGGCCAGATACATCGCACTGAACACGTCGCCAAGGCGCGCTGACAACAGTTCGCGTTGCTTTAAGCTGCCGCCAAGCGTCAGCATCGCGAAATCCGATGCCAATGCAAATGCCGAGCTGTAGCGATTGATGTTTTGGTAGAAGCGTCGCGTTGGTGTGTCGAGCGGCACTTCAGAGAAGCGCGCATGGGTTAGCGCCAACCAAAACGACCTCGCGGCGTTACTGATCGCGTAGCCGATATGCCCGAACAACGCCCGGTCGAACTCGATCAGTCCGGCTTCAGCATCCTCGGAGCGCGCCGCTTCGAGTTCACGCAGTACAAACGGATGGCATCGAATCGCGCCTTGGCCAAAGATGATCAAGCTGCGCGTTAGGATATTGGCTCCTTCGACGGTGATGGCGATCGGCGTTGCCTGGTAACCCCGGCCCAAATAGTTTGATGGACCGAGCATGACACCCTTGCCGCCATGTATGTCCATCGCGTCGTTAGCGACTTTGCGGCCGAGTTCCGTGCAGTGATACTTCAGCACCGCCGATGGCACTGCGGGCTTTTCACCTTCGGTGATCGCGCCGGAGGTCACACTAACGGCGGCGTCCATGATGTACGTGTTGCCGGCAATGCGTGCCAGCGCCTCGCCGACACCTTCAAAGCGAGCGATCGGAATATTGAACTGACGTCGTAATCGGGCGTAGGCGCCGGTGGCGTATGCCGCCGCCTTGCCGCCGCCCAAGGCGCTTGATGGCAACGTGATCGCGCGGCCGACCGACAGCAGTTCGACGAGCATCTTCCAACCTTTGCCGGCCATGTCGCGCCCGCCGATGATGTAGTCAAGCGGCACGAAGACGTCCTTACCTTGGGTCGGTCCATTCTGGAAGGCAATGTTCAGTGGGTAGTGGCGTCGGCCGATCGTCACGCCTTTGGTGTCAGTCGGGATCAGCGCAGCGGTGATACCGTAGTCCTCGACATCGCCAATCAATTTATCGGGGTCGTACAGTTTGAAGGCGAGGCCGAGAACCGTCGCGACCGGCGCTAGCGTGATGTAGCGCTTGTCCCAGTTCAGGCGGATACCGATGATCTCTTCGCCTTCCCATTCGCCTTTGCAAACGACACCCGAGTCGATAATGGCGGCCGCATCGGAGCCGGCTTGCGGCGACGTTAACGCGAAACATGGGATTTCGGACATGTCGGCGAGGCCCGGCAGATAGCGCTGCTTTTGCTCGTCAGTGCCATAGTGGACCAGCAATTCGCCAGGGCCCAAGCTGTTCGGTACGCCCACGGTCGATGCGGCACTGGCATTGCGGGTCGATAACTTAGTAATGACCATCGCATTGGCATAGGCCGAAAATCCAAGGCCGCCATACTCTTTCGGGATGATCATTGCGAAGAAACGATGTTCTTTAATGAATGCCCAAACGCGTTCCGGCAAGTCCGCGAGTTCATGCGTGACTTCCCAGTCGTCGAGCATCTCGCAGAGCTCCTCGCAGGGGCCGTCGATGAACGCCTGTTCTTCGGCGCTTAACGTTGGTGCCGGCATGGCTGTCAGGCGCTGCCAGTCCGGAAGACCGGTAAAGAGCTCGCCGTCCCACCAAACGCTGCCAGCTTCGAGCGCTTCGCGCTCCGTGTCCGACATGCTCGGTAGCATCGTCCGGTACATGGCGAGCAATGGCCGAGTTACCCGCTCGCGGCGAAATTCGGGCAAATTCAACAAGCCGAGTCCGACCGCCGCGCCAATCAGCAGCAGGTTCCACAACCAATGGCCGCTACCGAACAGAACGTAGGCCGCGACACCGCCTGCTAACGCAATTGTGAACGCGTTTAAGCTGGCTCGCTTGTAGGCTAAGTACAAAAAGCCGCCAGCGAATAGCAGCACCCAACTCAGTCCAACCAAAAATCCCGTCACGTTGCACCTTTCTCGTATTGATCTATGCGCGCTGCCACCGACAGCCTACGCGGAAAACCGCTCGTTACTAATCGAACAAATGCTCGACCGCGGCTCGCTCTTCACGTAATTCTTGTTCGGTCGCGGCCATGCGCTCGCGACTAAAATCACTGATCTCTAATCCGTCAACAATCGTGTAGTCGCCGTCGGCGCAGCGCACCGGGAACGAGTACACAACGCCTGGCTCGATGCCGTAGCTGCCGTCGGCTGGCACCGCCATGCTGACAAAGCGGTCACCGGTTCCCAGCGCCCAGTCGTGGACGTGATCGATGGCCGCGGACGCCGCCGATGCCGCTGAGCTCGCGCCGCGCGCTTTGATAATGGCAGCGCCACGTTGTTGCACGGTCGGGATAAATTCGCCGACCAGCCAGCCTGTATCGACCTGCCCGGAGGCCGCGTTGCCACCGATGCTCGTGTGGCTAACATCCGGGTACTGCGTCGACGAGTGGTTACCCCAAATGATGAGGCCATCGATGTCGCCGACGTGCGTGCCGGTTTTGGCGGCGAGTTGGGCCAAGGCGCGGTTGTGGTCGAGGCGCGTCATCGCCGTGAAATTACGGGGGTCTAAATCGGGGGCATTTTGTTGAGCGATCAGCGCGTTGGTATTGGCTGGGTTACCGACGACCAGCACTTTTAGATCGTGGTTCGCGTGTGCATTCATCGCTTTGCCTTGCGCGGAGAAAATCGCTGCGTTCGCTTCCAGCAAATCGTTGCGCTCCATGCCGGGGCCACGCGGTCGCGCGCCGACCAACAAGGCGTAGTTCGCGTCGCGGAAGGCGACATTCGCGTCGTCGGTCGCGACCAGGCCCATTAGCGTCGGAAACGCGCAATCGTCGAGCTCCATGCAAACGCCGTGCAGCGCCGGCAGCGCGGGCGGAATCTCCAACAACTGCAAGATGACCGGCTGGTCCGGTCCCAGCAATTGGCCAGAGGCAATACGGAAAGCGAGCTGGTAGCCGATCTGGCCGGCAGCACCGGTAATGACAACGCGAACGGGGGCTTTCATGAGTGTCGATAGTCCTAACTGACAAAGGCATCGCCGAGAGTTACGGGCGCCGTGACGCCTCTCTCAGGCGGCCGCCAGTTTAGCATGCGCCACCCAAAAATGCTGCACTGCAGCGAAGGTTATTTCGCCAGCTCCTCCGGCCAGTCGGCGCTGGGAAGGCGCCGTTTTATTGCGGCCTCGAGCTCGCCAGCCGCGCGCTGATCGCCCAGTTCGCGGGCGGCCCGCCAGCATTCGGTTAAACGACCGGCGCTCGCCACCTCGGTGTCACATGGGCCGTTGCTGAGTGATGCGAAATCGACTTCGCGTAACAAAGCCGCTAGCGCTGGATCCGGTGGAGCTTTCAATCGAGCAGCGTGCATTGCCGGCGCATCGAGCGCGTCGCTGAATGCTCCACGGTCGATATCGGCTTCGCGCTCGCGCGCCGCTTCATTGAGTTGCTGCACGGCGCCGCTGCGCTCAACGGCGCTGTCGAGTCGAAGTTGCTGTGGCGTTGGCCGCGCGTCGTTCGCACCCCGCAGATCGTCAGCCGTAATTTCCTGGCGGACAGCCACAGTGTTACTCGCGCGCTGCACGGTCGCTGCTGGAGCGATACTCTCGTCGGCGTCGGTCGACTCGGTTGCGACCGATTCGGTCCGTGGCTCGGGCGCGCTTGCAATGAGCGCAGTCTCATCATTTAGCAGGGTGCGTCCGACACCGACAGCGACAACAACGCTCGCGGCCATTGCCAACGCAGGGCGCCAACGCGACGCCGTCGGTTGGCGCGCGGTGGCGTACCGCAACACCGATTCATCGAGTTCGGGCGGCGTCGTTTCGGTCGAGATACGCCGATACAAGGCCGACAAATCTGGATCGCGGCCGTCGTTATCGACGCCTTGGTACGGTGTTTGTTCGCTCATAAGTCCCCCGGCGCCAGTTCGGCGGCGAGCCGATCTTTTAATTTTCGCACGGCATAGCGTATTCGGCTTTTGGCTGTTTCGCGGTTAACGCCGGTCGCGCTGGCCACGGCATCGATACTGAGACCGGCTTCCTCATGCAGCAACCAGGCATCGCGTTGCTCGATTGGCAACGCGAGCAGCGCCGCTTGGAGGCGCTGGCGCAGCGCGGCATCGTCGCTGATACGTTCAGGTTGTTTGTCTGGGTCCGCCGCTGGTTCTGCCAGCAGCGTCTCCTCGCGATGGCGGTGTCGCCGCACCCGATCGATAAATGCGTTGTGGGCGATTCGGAATAAGTAGGTGCGAAATTGTGCGCTCGCTTGATAGCGACGCCGCGCATCGATCAACTTGGTCCACGCCTCTTGCGCCAATTCCTCGGCTGTTGCTGGGTTGCCGGACAAGCGCACGAGATACCGAAACACGGCATCGTTGTGGCGACGGTATAACGGTTCAAACGCGCCGGCGTCGCCATCGGCATAACGCTGCATCAATTCGGTGTCGTCGGCGGCCGCCATCGGTCGAGCATAGGCGAGACGCCCATCTGCGGCCAAAGCGCTGTCGCCGGATGGCGTTTCGGTCATTGCGACGCTGATATCCATGATGTGCACGATTCGGTAAACGCACACCGTGACAGGGTGGGGTTACATAGTCGTTATGTTAAATCTAAAAGGTTTGCTGCTTTTTTTGCGTCGATGCTTGCAATCAGGCAATTTGGTGTTATAGTTGACTACAACACTACTTCACGGTAACCCCGAACAGAGGCGGGACCATCATGGCAACCTTCAAGGCATTAAACGACACGTTGTACCCGGCAGCCCTCGCTGGGCTTTTATTGGTCGCGTTTACGGCCAGCCACACCAGCGCTCCAGCCGAGAGCGCACTCAATGGAACGACGCCGTTCGGCGCCGATGGGCTTGAATACGTTATTCAGCATGCGTCCACCGGTGATCGCACGGTGATCGATCTGCGCCAAATCGCTGCTGACGACGCAGCGCCAAGCCTGTCGCCAGTGAGCTTCGACGTTGTCGTTGACGAAATTGCGGAGCATGCCGGTGAGCATGCTATTCGCGTTTTGCTGTCGACGTCTGAGGCCGCTACCACGCTGTAGGGGCGTCGGTTGTTGGTCACCGCCGCTGCAATGAGCGATTCGTGGAACGATAGCCAGCCGATTTATCGGCAGCTGCGCGACCGCGTTGTTGCGATGATCCTCGAGGGCGTGCTCGGCGATGGTGATGTCTTACCAAGCGTGCGCAACGTCGCACAAGAATATCGACTCAATCCGCTAACGGTATTGAAAGGCTACCAAGAGCTCGTCGACGAGGGATTGGTAGAAAAGAAACGCGGTCGGGGCATGTTCGTCATTGACGGTGCGCGATCGCGCTTGCTGAAAGACGAGCGGCAACGCTTCGTCGACGACGAATGGCCGCGAATTCACGCGACGATAGAGCGCCTCGGCCTCGATCTGACCGATCTGTTGGCTAGCGGCGGTAATAACGACGAGGGAGAAAGTGAGTGAGTTCGCTAATCGAGGCTAGCGGCCTAAGTAAGTCGTATGGATCAACGCGAGCGGTCGATAACGTCAGTTTCGATGTCCAACGCGGGCGAATCCTTGGACTGATCGGCCCCAACGGTGCGGGTAAAACGACGCTTTTAAACGCGGTTCTTGGCCTAACGTCATTCAGTGGCGACCTCAGCGTATTAGGGCTCGATCCGTTCAAGCAACGTAAGTCGTTAATGCAGCGCATCGCCTACGTCTCCGATGTTGCTGTACTACCGAAGTGGATAACGGCGGCGCGGTTGTTCGACTATGTCGCAACGATGCATTCCGGATTCGACCGGGCTCAGGCCGAAAAATTGCTCGCCGATACGAAAGTGAAACCGGGCGCTAAGGTCGGTTCGTTGTCGAAAGGCATGATCGTGCAGTTGCACCTCGCCATCATCATGTCGATCAACGCTGAATTGTTGATCCTTGATGAACCCACCCTCGGCCTCGACATACTGTTTCGCAAAGACTTCTACTCCCGCTTATTAGGCGACTACTACGATGGCGAGAAAACCATCATCGTGACCACGCACCAAGTCGACGAGCTCGAACACATTTTGACCGACGTCATGTTCATCGACGATGGTCGGATTGCGCTCGATGCGACGATCGAGTCGATCGAAAATCGTTACGTTGAGCTGATGACCAGCGGTGAGTACGCAGACGCAGCCAACAAGCTAGGACCGGTGTCCGTACGAAAAGGGTTTGGTAAGCAAATCATGTTGTTTGATGGCATCGAGCGTGACCAGTTGCGTGAGTTTGGTGAGACGCGCAAGCCATCGATCTCCGATTTGTTCGTCGCGATATTGCGAGGTGACACGGCATGATTGCGCGCTTCCCAATGTTGGTTCGGCGCGAGTTCTGGGAGCACCGATCCTTGATCGTCGCACCGCTCGTCGTCGCCGGTTTAATTCTGCTCGGTGCGCTTATTCCCTTGGTCTTTGGTTTAGCGCAAGAGGGTTTAGGCGCCAAAGGCATGGTCGCTTGGCTAAATTTCGTCCCGAGTGGCGGTACGTCGACCGGTATCAACGGCTTGCTGCTCGCACCGTTTGGCTTCATGAACCTGGTGCTGTTTTTTACCGTGTTTTTCTACTGTCTCGATGCGCTGTACGCCGAGCGCAAAGACCGGAGCGTCCTTTTTTGGCGTTCATTACCGGTCACCGATACCGAGACCGTGATCGCTAAGTTTCTGACCGCGTCGGTCGCCGCGCCGATCGTTGTGTTTGTGGTACTGAGCGTGTTGCAAGTGGCCTTTCTCATCGTGGCCACGTTGGTCGTTTGGATGGGCGACGGCGACGCCGGTCGATTGATCTGGGCGCCGCTGCAGATCGGTCAAGTCATTACGCTGTCCGCATACTTATTATTTGCCGGCAGCGTTTTGCTACTGCCGTTTGTCGGGTGGTTCTTGCTGTGTTCGGCCTTTGTGCGCAAAACCCCGTTTCTATGGGCTGTGTTGCCGTTCGTGTTGATCCCCTTACTCGAAGGTCTGATCTTTCGCTCGCAGCATTTCATCGAGATCGTCTACGGGCACTTTCCGCGCGCCTACGCGTCATCGATTACCGTCGACACCGACATGTTGCCGAACGAGGATGAGCCGTTCCGCGGTATCGATCTCACCGGACTCATCGATTTCGGTGGTTTGTTGAGCTCCGTCTCTACCTGGGGCGGCATCGTCGTCGCGGTCGCGTTTGGGGCGGCCGCCGTCTACGTCCGCCGTTACCGAACTGAAGCCGACTCCTAAGGGCTAACGATCTCGCGTCGGCGCCGGCGTGAGATCGTGTTTTTTTAAGAGGTTCCTGAGTTGGTGATAATTCAGGCCCAGCAGTTCGGCCGCCACTTTTTGTTTGTGATTGGCGCGCTCCATAGCTGCGCCGACCATCCGGCGCTCATAGCTTGCCACCTCCGCCTTAAAATCAACCGGTAAGGATCGCTCGACCGCGCTACGGCTAGTCGTGCGCGTCGGCGGTTCGCTGCTGTCTTCGGTCGCGACGATGTCTGGCGATCGCAATCGGTACGGCGATGCGAACGGGTCAAATACGATTCGAGTGATGCGCTCTTCGGCATCTTCCAACCGATACACCGAGCGTTCGACCGCGTTTTTCAGCTCCCGCACATTGCCCGGCCAGCGATGGCGAAGCAGGGTCGATGCCGCGCGCGCCGTAAAGCCGGCGAACAACGGATAGTGCAGCTCCGCCGCCATCGCGACGCCGAAGGCGTGGGCGAGCGGCAGTATGTCTTCGACCCGGGCGCGCAGCGGCGGGATCGTAATGACATCAAAGGCCAAGCGGTCGAGAAGATCGGCGCGAAACCGCCCTGCGCTGGTTAACGCCTCAAGATCGACATTCGTACTGGCGACGATGCGCACATCGACGCTCAGCGTTTCGGTGCCGCCGACTCGCTCAAACTCGCCGTACTCGATGACCCGCAGGATCTTCTCCTGCATCCGCAGCGACGTCGTGCCGAGTTCGTCGAGAATCAGCGTGCCACCATCGGCGCGTTAAAAATGCCCGCGATGCTGGCGCGCTGCCCCGGTAAAGGCGCCGGCCTCGTGGCCGAACAGCTCCGATTCGAGGATTGACTCGGTCAGTGCGGCGCAGTTGACCTTGACCAAGGTCTGTTCCCAACGCGGCGACAAGAAGTGCAGCCGTGAGGCGATAAGCTCTTTGCCGGTGCCACGCTCGCCGACGACCAAAACCGGCTTCGCGACCTGGGCGGCGCGTGAGACGTGCTCCAGCGTTTCGAGAAACGCCGGTGCTTCGCCCACGATAGTTGGTAGTCCGACTCGATCTGCCATATAAATAAAATCTCATAAAATAAGAAAAAATACTAAAAGTTAATAAAAGATTACTCATTATTGTGATTGGCGCCTGCGCGCGAATTAGGAAAAAGTCAATGAAATCAATGACAAATACTTCTTGATCGAAATTGGCACGGAACCTGCTCTATATCCATTGAACGATTTCTTGATGAGGAACCTGCTATGGGCATCTTTTCGCGCTTTAGCGACATCGTTAACTCGAATATCAATGCGATTCTCGATAAGGCCGAGGATCCGGAAAAAATCGTCCGTCTCATGATTCAGGAGATGGAGGACACGTTGGTTGAAGTGCGCACGGCTGCGGCACGTTCGATCGCCGACAAAAAAGAGCTGAATCGAAAATTGACCGCGCTCGAGGATGAGCAGCACGGTTGGGAGAAAAAAGCCGAGCTCGCGCTGACCAAGGGCCGCGATGATCTTGCCAAAGCGGCGTTGGTCGAAAAAAGCCACGTCGTCAAAGCGGCCGAAGCGTTGCGCGCCGACTATGCGGCTGTCGATGAGGGCTTATCGAAGCTCAATGAGGACATCACGCGGCTGGAGACGAAACTCGCCGATGCGAAGAGCCGTCAGAAAGCGTTGATCACCCGGCACAAGACCGCCACGAACCGCCTCGCGGCGCGACGCAAGTTGCACGATTACGCAATCGACGATGCGCTGGTCCGCTTTGAGCAATACGAGCGGCGCATGGACGATGTCGAAGGCCGCATCGAGGCGTACGATCTTGGGTTGCCGAAAGACTTAAACCACGAGTTTGCGTCACTAGAGGCGGAAGAGGCGATCAACGCCGAGCTCGACGAGTTAAAGCGCCGGGCCGCCGGTAACAACGATCAGAACGCGTAATCGTAGCGGCTGGCAGTCATGAATAGCTTTTTAATGGTCATCGGCATTCTGATCATCTGTATCCCGATACCGTTGATGATTATTTTCCACTACACGACGCAGTGGAAGAAATTACGCGAGCTGTCAGACGCCGACGAGAAACTGATCAAAGATCTCTGGGATCACGCCCAACGCATGGAAGACCGGGTGCATACGCTAGAGACGATACTGGACGAGAAAGACACTACTTGGAGGAACGACGGATGAGCTGCGACTGTCACGAACACTTTGGTGGACGGTTACATGGTTTGTATCGGGACCGCGATAACGGCGTATTGTTTGGCGTCTGTGCCGGCATCGCCCATTACTTCGATGTACAGATACTCGCCGTGCGCTTGGTCGCCATCGCCAGTCTGTTGTTGTTCTTCGTCCCGACCGTACTGGTGTATTTCGTCGCGACGCTACTGTTAAAGCAACGCTCGTTGGGGACGTGCCAGCGGTGTGATGAGCGCAGTTTCTGGCGCAGCGGGCGTGACTATCATGCGTAATCGCGATGACGACTACGGACTGTCGGGCCGGCGTTTTTACCGCGATAAATCGCGTGCCTGGATCAGCGGTGTTTGTGCCGGTATCGCCGATTATTTCGGCTTCGGTGTTGGCGCGACGCGTATCGTTGCGATCGTCGCGCTCATGGTGTTTCCACCGATGGCACTGCTGGCCTATGTCGCGATGACATTCCTGGTACCGTCACGGCAGCGGCCAACGCCACAACGCGAAGATCCACGGAAGCGCGAATTCGAGCAAGCGGTAAGGGCTCGGCCGACCCGAACGTTGACGGATGTGCATCGCCGCTTCCAACAGCTCGACGCGCGATTAGCGACGCTCGAGCGTCACGTTACATCGTCACGGTACCGTTTGGACCGTGAGTTCGATCGGCTTTAATTTTCACTTAGGGAGGGAGCGCACTATATGCAGTCATCGCAAATAATGGTCGTTGCGATCATCGCAATCATCTTCGGTTCGCTCGCGTTGCGCGATTACTGGAAGCACCAGGCGCGTCAACAGCGTTCTAAAGAGAGCTCGACCGATACCGAAAATGTCGATGAGCTCAACGCCCGTATTGATTTACTGGAGGAGCGCGTCAAAACGCTCGAGAAGATCGTCACCGACCCGCGTGACAGTCTCGCGCGGCAGATCAATAATTTGTAGCACGATGAATAGCGGACGCGTCCAAGCACTGTGGCAGCACTGTTTCGGCAGTACGGACGGTGCTGACGACGTTACCGAACTTGGCCCGACCGATATACCGGCTGGCGGTGCGGTCGTCATCGCTGCCGGTTACGACGCCCTAGACGACCACGAAGCCATTACCGCGCTCGGCCGACTCACGTCCCGGCTCGTACCGCAGATCGTCTGGCTGCGCAGCTCGCCCGCCCACCAAGGTTTGCACGCCCAGTTACTGGCACTCGGCTTTGAGCCGGCCGGCGCATTCGCCGACCGGTTCGCGTATAGCTACGATATCGCGCGTGCCAATCGGCCGCGCGAATGGAACACGCCCGAGAACTGGGCAAATCCTAACCAGTTCAACAAGCGCTGGTAACGATCCGCGCGACTACTTGTCGTTCTTCGCTTTGTACGCGCGAACTTGTTCGTTAAACGATTCGGCGTAGCGGGTCATCTCGTCGACCGCCGCATTGTGGCGCTGGTCGGTAATCGCTTGGCGTTTCGCCGTGATCGCCGGATCTTCCCCGTCCGCGACGGCGGCCGCCGCTTCAGCGTCAAGGCAGGCTAGATAGTCGTCCATGGCAGCCATGTACGCTTTAACGGCTTTTTGGCCTTTCAACATGTCATCTTCGGTCGCGTTCCGCCCGTCAGGCACGGCTGTTTTCTGCGGATAGTCGCAGGCCGCAGCGGCGCTGTTGCACGCTAAAAACAGACTGAGCACGGCGGTCCCGGCCAGTACGGATGCTCGTCGGGTCATGCTTCTCTCCCACTCCACGTCACTAGACTGCGAATTCTTCACAGTCGCCGGACGATTGCAATACGAACGAATAATATCTATATAAAACAATGGCGTAACAGCCTTGAAGGGTAAAATCAGGCCGTTTACGCAAACAGCGCGCGGTGCCGGTTGGTGCCCTCATCTTGGGCTAAAAGCAACTCGCGATAATCGCTGGCGGACATCGGTTCACCAAACAGCAGGCCTTGTACGAAGTTGCAGTCCAAGGTCTGCAAAAAGCCGAGTTGCTCGGCCGTCTCGACACCTTCTGCGACGACGTCCATTTTAAGACTGCGGCCCATATCGATGATCGTCGCAACGATCGTTGCGTCATCAGTATCGACGGCGGCGTTACGAACAAACGAGCGATCGATTTTCAAGGTCTGGATCGGGAACTGCTGCAGCGCGCTCAGCGAGCTGTAGCCCGTCCCGAAATCGTCGATCGCCAAGTGCACGCCGAGTGCATACAGCTCATCGAGGATCCGTATGGTCTTATCGGGATCCTCCATCAACGTCGTTTCGGTGATCTCGAACTCGAAGCTGGTTGGTGACACCTTGGAGCGGCGGAATTGTTTGGCCGATTTGTCGACGAAGTGCGAGCGCCGCAATTGCTTTAGCGACAAGTTGACGGCGATTCGTCCCGGATCAGTGACATCGCGTTGCCACTCGCGATAATCCGCACAAACGCGCTCGAGAACCCATTCACCGATTTCGACGATCAGATTGGTCTCTTCTGCCAGCGGGATAAATTCCGATGGCATAACCAGCCCTCGCTCCGGTAGGTCCCAGCGTACTAGCGCTTCGGCACCGACCACACGGCCGTCCTTGAGGCTGTATTTCGGTTGGTAGTGCAACAGCAATTCGTTGCGTTCGAACGAGCGACGCAGTTTACTCTTCAGCATCAGTCGCTCGACCGCCGCTTCGTTCATGTCCGCCGTATAAACCTCGTAGCGATTGCCGCCGGCTTTTTTGGCGTGGTAGAGCGCTGCGTCGGCATTGCGAATGAGGTCGATCACATTGCGTGCATCGGCCGGATACCAAGCGATACCCATGCTGGCCGTCATAAAGACCTCATGGCCTTGTACTTCGAACGGTTCCGCCAGCCCGTCGAGTGCCGTACGGGCCAGTTTTTTCACGCCTTCGCGATGTTGCCGCCCAGCCGGTAACTCGTCGAGAATAACGGCAAATTCATCGCCGGCTAGGCGTCCGACAACGCTCTTCTCGGGTAACTCGCGCGCCAAACGCTGCGTTAGCGTTTCGAGGGCAGCATCGCCGGCTAGATGCCCGAATGTGTCATTGATGTCTTTGAATTGATCGACGTCGATATACAGCAGGGCGACGACATGGCCCTCACGGCGCGCCCGCGCGATCGCACGCTGCAGTAAATGCTGGAACTGCATGCGGTTAGGTACTTTGGTCAACGCATCTATACGGGCCAAATAGCGTATGCGTTGTTCGGCACGTTTGCGTTCACGGATATTCTGCGCGGCGTAGATATGACCTTTGAACAATGGATTATCGGTACCGATAACCGATCCGGTCCACGACACGGGCACGGTCTCGCCAGTGCGAGTCACAAACAACGACTCGCGCGGTTTGCTGCCAAGCTCGCTGGATAAAAACTTGCCGCGGTGCGATTCGGCCACGACGGTATCGACCGAACGGCCGAGCAGTTCCTCTTCGGTGAAGCCGAGTAAGGTTGTCGTGGCGGCATTTATTCGGGCGATCGTGTTGTCGGGGCCGGTGACAATGACCGCGTCGTTCATGCTCGCCAAGACGCTGTCGACGTAGTCGCGCGAGATTGTTGTCTGGCGCAATTGGTCGCGCATTTCATTGAATGTTCGGGCGAGTTCGCCGAGTTCATCATCGCGTTCGACCGGCAATTGTTTGCCATAGTCGCCGGAGCTTATGCGTCGCGCTTGGTGTGTCAGCTGCGTAATCGGGCGTATTAGGCGTAACGCGGTCAGCCACGCAAGCGCTGCGCAACCGAGCAACATAACGAGCGTTGCGGCGCTGACCCAGATCGCGCCTTGCAGGCGGTAGCGTCGCTCGATGGCCGCTAACTCATTACTAAAGCTCTGCAACTCTTGGCGAACTGCCGCCGTTGAGAACTCGCCGCGCAACATTCCGCGGCGTTCGGACTGGTAGATAACGTGGCGACTGGCAACCAACGCATTCTGTTCCCAGGTTGGCGCGGGCGCCGGTCCATCGACCACGGTGGGGCTGAACGATAAGTCGTTGAGTTCGGGATGTTCGGCGAGGGCATCGGCGATTAACGCGCCGATATCTTCGGTGGCTTCTGCAATCGGTCGGTCGAGTTCTCGCTCGAGCGACATCATGACCGTCGCCGCTTGCTCCTCGAGCCGCGCTTTCAGAACAGCGTCGTTTTGATCGAGTCCGTAACTAACGAGTTCTTGGGTTAGCGCCGTGTAATTTTTGTACAGCGCCAGCGAGACTGTGCAAATGATCGCCAACGCTAGCACTAGCGTGGCAAACAAATACTTTGGCAACAGACTCCGTGGCATGGTGCAACCTACGCGGCGGCCGGTTCCGCTAGGGATGGCCGCCGATCAATGCTTGTTATTGTTATTAGTGGGCGACGTCATCTGTCCCCCTTGCTGTTCCCAAGTGTACCGCAGCCTGTCGGCGCAAGCGTGCGGTTTACCCTAACATCTGTCCGCAAATAGCGACGCCTGCTCGATTTTTTCGACCAAATGAACTGCGCTAAACCTCGAATAAGGTTACCATTTCCGCTGTTCCTGGTCGCGCTCGCCGAAGAGTTCACGATGAGTCGAAAACGCGCCTTGATCGTCGATGATTCGCGCTCTGCGCGCATCGTTTTGCAGCGCATGCTGACAACGCATGAGCTCGACGTGGATATGGCCGAGTCGGCCGAGCAGGCGCTCGACTATCTCACTGAGCATCGTCCCGACGTCATTTTCATGGATCACATGATGCCGGGCATGGACGGCTTTGAGGCCGTTCGGGCCATTAAGCGCAATCCGGAAACGGCCACCATTCCCATCATGATGTACACCTCGCAAGAGGGTGAATTGTACGTCGGCCAAGCGCGTGCTCTCGGCGCCGTCGGTGTTCTACCGAAGCAGATTGCTCCGGTTGAAGTCTCGCGCGTATTAAAGTCGCTCCGCTTGGTGCCGGGTGTCGATGACACGCCCGCTGAGCCAACAGCCGTCGACGGGTCAGCGACGAGTACCAATGATGAGGTGACCGATAGCGATTTGCGGGCGTGGATACAGGATTTATTCGCCGAGCAGCGCGCGGTGATTCGCCGCGATTTGCTGGACAGTTACGAGACGATCGCGGCTCGTGTTGTCGATGAGATTTCCCCGGAGGCGGCGAACGACGACGAGACCGATGTCAGCGAGCCGCCAAGCATACCGCTCGGAATTGTGGCCTCACTCGCCTTGCTCGCCTTAGCGGCACTCGCGTTTGCTTGGCTGTATTGGCGGGCCGAGTCGAATTGGCAACAAGCCGAGGCGATGATCGCCGAACTGACCAGCGAGCGGCAGACACTGCGCTCGCAAACCGCCGACGGCACGCTCGCGTTGCAGGAAGCGCTCAACGATGAGCGCGACACCTTGCAAGCCCGCTATCAGGCATCGCTCGACTTGATCGCTTGGGCATTTAACAACGGCAATCGCTACGGGTTTCAAGCGGTGCCCCTTGGCGATCGTTTCGCCGAGCGTCTCGCCGAGCTAATCGGTCGACTGGACGATATTGGTTTCGCCGGCAATATCATGATCGAAACCCACGTTGGTGACTTTTGTACCGTTACCAATGCCGACGGCGATATCATGTTGGCCCCACCGATCTTGCCTGTTGCGCAGTGTGAGGGGCGTGAGCTCGATATCGCGACCGCCGATCAACTCGGCTCGCAGCAATCCGTCGCGTTCGCTAATTTGATCGAGACCGTGGGTGAGCGTACGTCGGGGCGTATCACGGTCGGCGTTGTCACGCTGGCGAACACCGAGCCGCTACTACCGTACCCCAGCATCGGTTCTTCCAGCGCGGCTGCATGGAATACCATCGCCCTTGCGAATCAGCGGATTGAGATTCGCCTGGCGGCGAATGAGGTAGAGCTCGAAGCTAAGCCGTAGCGGACTTGGCGATCGGTTCGACGTTGCTAACGCTGCGTTTTTCCACGACCGTTTTCAGCTCGCCATCGACAATGGCACCGGGCTGAACGGAAATCGCGCCACCCGTAACCGTTCCTTCGATGCGGGCCGACGCTTCGATCTCGATGTTGCCGCTGGCCCGAACAGCACCAACGATTCGCCCTGCAACCACGACGTCACGTGCGGTTAGATTGCCGCGCCACATGCCATCCGGCGCAATAATCACCGAGGCATTGATATTGCTGTCACCAACGACCTCGCCGTGAATTTCTAGATCACGACTGCCGCTGATATCGCCGCGAATGGTCACACCATCGGCGATTAGGCTTACCGGTCCCTGCGTACGGACTGTCGAAATTCGTTTGCTCATGCGTCGGTCCCCACCATCGATGAGGACCTATCGTACGTGAGCCCAGCCGACGGAATTGTGACCGGGTTGGCATTGCCACGTGTCGCTACCGCGGGTGGTAGCCGTAGCCGAGCTCGCGAATCCGCTCGAGTCGCCCGTCGCGAAACTCAAGCAAGCGCATGAAGCGCCGGGGGCCGAAGTTATACGTCAATTCGATAACCTCGACCTCGCGCGTTACTGGGCCGTAACCGGGCGTTACGAGTTGACCTGATCGCGGATCGTGCCGGTAGACCCGCTGCGGACCGTTAAACACAGGAATGACCTCGCTAACCAGAATGGCACGCCGCGACTCGTTTTCGGGTTCGCCGCAACGAGCCAATACTTCGCCAATCGTCATTCCCTCAAGCACGAGCTTGCTACCGCAGCGCAGCGCCCAGGCATCCGACGGCGCGCCGATACCGATCGCCATGACGGCGACGGCAAAGAACGAGTACCCGTTAAATAAGCGCATCCGCATTGCGGTAGCATACCGATTTGCCCTTAACGATGCCTGAACCGATGCGTTCTAATAGCGCCTAGCGCGGCAACGGCCTATCCTTACCGACCTATCGCCGTCGCGAACGAGCGGATCGCAAGAATGAGTACAGATTTTCGTGACACGCTGCGGCGTCTCACCGATCAGGTCGATACGGCGGCGCTGGCGAATGGTCTCAAGGGCCTCGAGAAGGAATCGCTGCGCGCTACACCCGAGGGCGGACTAGCGGGCACGCCGCACCCAGCCGGCCTCGGTTCTGCGTTGACTAACGATTTCATAACGACCGACTTTAGCGAAGCGCTGCTTGAGTTTGTTACGCCTGCTCGCAGTGACTTCGCGCTTACGCACCGATTCTTGGCCGATCTGCATCGGTTCGCCTATCAGCACGTCGGTTCTGAGTTACTGTGGCCAAACTCGATGCCGTGCCGCGTCGGCAGTGACGCCGAGATTCCTTTGGCGAATTACGGCTCGTCGAACGTTGGGACGATGAAAACCGTTTATCGGCGCGGACTCGGCGAGCGCTACGGCCGAATCATGCAGACGATCGCCGGTTTGCATTTCAACTACTCGATCGATTCGTCGCTATGGGCGCCCCTCGCCGCAATCGATGAAACGGCGGATGTCGATACGGCGCGTTCGTCGCGGTATTTGGGTTTGCTTCGTAATCATCGGCGCTACGGTTGGCTATTGTTGTATTTGTTCGGTGCATCACCGGCAATGTGTAAGAGTTTTATCGGCGCATCTGGCCGAGCGCTGCCCGAATTCGATGCCGATACGGTGTTTGAGCCGTATGCCACGTCGCTGCGAATGAGCGATCTTGGCTACAGCAACAAAACCCAAGCTCGGCTCGCCATTTCGCTCGATACCCTCGACGATTACGTGAGCGGACTGTGCCGGGCGATATCCACGCCGGAACCGTCGTACGAAAAACTCGGCGTCAAAGTCGATGGTCGTTACCGGCAGCTCAACGCCAATGTGCTGCAAATCGAGAACGAGTATTACAGCCCGATGCGACCGAAGCGCGTTGCGCGTTCCGGCGAACGGCCGACGCTGGCGCTCGGCCGGGGCGGTATTGAGTATGTCGAGTTGCGCTCCGTTGATCTAAATCCGTTCGATCCGGTCGGGATAACTCCATCCGATGCGCGCTTTATCGAGTTGTTTCTGCTGTACTGCTTGTTAGAGCATTCGCCGATGCTCGACGACGAAGCGTTGGCGCGGGCCCAGAAAAATCAGACGCTGACGGCGACGTACGGTCGTGACCCAGGCCTCTTGTTGTATCGCGACGACGGACAGATTTTGATGACCGATTGGGGCTTACTGTTGACCGATCGTTTAGCGGTATTGGCTGAAGTGCTCGATGGACAAACGGGCAGCGACTTTTCGGCCGCCGTTGCGGCGCAACGATGTAAGCTCGACTCTGCCGAGCAGACGCCGTCGGCGCGCTTGATCGAAGCGATGGCGACGAGTGGGCAGAATTTTATCGACTTCAATTTGGCACTCGCCGAGACTCACCGAGACCGTCTCGGCGAGCAGCCGTTGGCGCCAGAAACTGCGCAGGCATTTGCAGCTGAGGCTTTGGCATCGGCCGAGCGGCAAGCTGCGATCGAAGCGGCCGATACGATCAGTTTCGACGACTACTTAGCGCAGTACTTCGCTGATCCGTGCTAGATGACTGCGCGGGCGCTTACTCATCGGCGTAGATCGCTGTTGTTAACGTACCCGCCGCGTCGATTGAACCGCGGTACATACCCGCCGTGTTATGTTCCAACGCGATATTGCCGCTCGTATCGATTGCGATAATACCGCCGGTACCGCCAAGTTTGACCAGGCGATTGTGCACAACATCGTGTGCTGCGTTCTCAAGCTGGCGATCGGCGTAGCGCATTTGTGCGGCAATATCGTGGGCCACGGCGGCGCGAATGAAATACTCGCCATGCCCAGTCGATGAGACGGCGCACGTGTCGTTGTCGGCGTAAGTGCCGGCACCGATGAGCGGTGAGTCGCCGATTCGCCCGTAGCGCTTGTTGGTCATACCACCGGTCGACGTCCCTGCGGCAATGTTGCCATTTTTATCGAGCGCGACCGCGCCAACGGTGCCGAAGCGAAACTCTACGGGCGGCACCGTCAACTGCGACGTCTGGCGGCGACGAGCACGTTCCAGTTGCTGCCAGCGATGCTCGGTGTAGAAATATTTTGCTGGCGTGAAGTCGAAGCCTTGGTCCAGTGCGAACTCCTCCGCGCCCGCGCCGGACAGCAAGACGTGCGGCGACTCATCCATGACTCGGCGAGCAAGCAAAATCGGGTTGCGGATGTGGCTGACACCGGCCACGGCGCCGGCGTTGCGGTCGGCGCCGTCCATGATCGACGCATCGAGGGTGTTGTTGCCTCGATGCGTGAAGACCGCACCTTTGCCGGCGTTAAAAAACGGTGAGTCCTCGAGGACGACGATCGCTGCCGTTACCGCGTCGACAGCGCTGGCGCCGTTTTCGAGACGTTGGTGTCCGGCCCGCAACGCCGTTTCGAGTGTTAGTCGAATCTGTCGTTCTTGGTCAGCGCTGAGGTCGGCGCGCTCGATCGTACCGGCACCGCCGTGAATCGCGATCGCGATGTCGCCAGCGTCGGCATACGGAGCTACGCAAAGGGCAACACATAACGTTAGATATCGGAGTGCGTTCATGCACCCGAGTCTAACCGACCCGTCGGGAAGCGGCACGTCGGCGTCGGAACGGTCCGAGCGCGAGCGCCAACAATGCGATTAGCGACAAGCCGCCGGTGGCACCGCCGCCACCGCCGGAGTCGTTATTATTCGGTGGCGGATTGGTCGTCGTGGCGGCCGAAATCGTAATCGCCAGTGCTGTCGAGTTGTTCGCGCTGTCCGGGTCCGGGCTGCTCGCTGTGGCAGTTGCGTCAATGTCCCCACCGGTGGTGCTGACGGCCGACGTGCTTATGCCGACGCGACTATTGGCGCTCGATGCAATCGTGCCAAAGGTGCAACTAACGCTGTTGCCGTTCGTCGTGCAGTCGCTATTGTCGGTGCTGGAGATCGACAAACCGGCCGGTAACGTTACCGTTAGCGAGACGCCGTCCGCCGACGCCGGGCCGGCATTCGAGACCTCGGCGAAGTAGGTCGCTGTATCGCCCGTTTCCAATGCGTTTGGACCAGTGACGGTGACCGCTAGGTCGGCATCGACAAAGACCGGGTCGATAACCTCGACCGGACTTTGCACGGAGTTGTTATTGGTGTTTGGATCGAAGGCGTCGGAGCTGGCTGTCGCTGTAAGCGTCCCGCTGCCGAGCGTGGCACCGCGAACGACGATGTCGAAATTGAACGTGCTTTGACCGTTCAGTGTTGCTTGCCGGCAGGTTACGTTGCCACCATTCTCGCTGCACGGCGCTGGCACCGATTCAACGGTAAGTTCGGTCGGTATCGTCACGACGATCTCAGCGTTACTGGCTGGGTCGTTCGACAGGTTACGTAGCGTTGCGGTGACGGTCGCGTCGCTGCCCAAGCCAACTTGGGCGGGCGCAGCCAGCTCAGCGGCTGTGTCCACGACAGCTGTTATCGCGACGTTGACCGATGCGGTGTCGTTGCTGGCGTTTGCGTCGTCGGTCGTGACTGTCGTCGCCTCGATAACCGCGTTGCCGACAACCGCTGCTGTGAAGTCGAATGTAAACGACTCGCTGGCACCGGCCGCCAGTGACGGCAACGTGCAACTGGCGCCTGTCGGCAATGCCGGCGAGCAGCCGTTTGGCAGCGATGTCGTATCGAGCACCGCTTCTGCGGATGAGTCGACAGTAAGCGTCACTGAGCCGGCCGCGCTCGAGCCATTGTTGGTGACATCGACACGGCCCTGAAACGCGTTGCCGTTTTGTGCTTGCGATGGAAAACCGCGTAGTAACGGTAATACGTCGATCGGCTGGATCGACGTTAAGCACGAGACTGTCGATATCTCCTGTTGAATCAGGTTGAGGCTACAAGCAGAGAACGTGCTGGAGCCATTGATAGACGGCGACATTAAGAACCCGCCCGGTGTGGATTCGCAGGCCGAGCCGGCTTCGTTGTCGTGCGGCGCACCGAAGTTGTGCCCGAACTCGTGCGCACCTATCAAAGAGTCAACGGTTAGATTACGAACACCCTCGCTCAATGCTACGCCAAAGCGAAAACTACACAGCGCGGCGCGAAAAGCGATGCCGGCTGTCGAGCCGTTCAGATTACGCCCTGTGTACAAGTGCACAAGACCGAGTGGCCTGAGATCGTTTTGCTGAAACTTGAAATCGGCCAATTCGTCGAGTAGGTCGCCGGCTTCGTTGGTCGTGAACGGCTCGGTCGCAGCGTCAGTGATACGGGTCTCAACAACGTTTAACGTGACGCCAACTTGGTCTTGGAAAAAGCCGTCAATAATGTTGAGTCGGTCGAGCAGTGCGCCGGATGGGTCAGAGCGCCCATCGGCAAAGAACGAATCGCCAATGACCGCGATATCGATCGACTGCGTTGCGACTTCTTCCGCAACGAACTCAAGTTCGCTAGCAATCGCTTTTGCGGTGACGTTGAGGTCACGCGCTTTGCCAAACAGCATCGCGCTGTGGCCACAGGTCATCGTGTTTGCCGGTACGACGATGTCCTTCAGCGCATAGAACGCAATCGCATTGGTATCTGCGGCTAAGCCCAAATCGGCCGCCGGTTCCAAGGCGTAAAAGTCTTGACCATCATAGAGCAGTCCGCGCAGCTGTCCGCCGCGTTCGCTAACTCTGAGCCAGCTTTCTTCGTTGCCAGCAACACGACCTTTGTAAAGACGGGTTGCGCGCCCGTCGAGCTGTTCGCTGAGCTGTGTGTTCGGCTCGAGATCTAGTGACCAGACACGACCCGCTGCCGCGAATGTCATCCCTTGCCGACTGGGCTTTGCGGCGTCCCCTATCGATGGGGCATCGATCAAGTCGTATTTTGATAGCGTCACGTTCGCCTTTGCCGGCGAAGCGATCAGTACGAGCCCAACAAAAATAACGAAACTAAAGGAGCGGACCATGCACGCGTCTCCTTATTAACAAGCAATAGCAGCGGCGGTGGCGCACAGCACGGCGTGACTATGGCCTATTTGCCAATAATGCTGGCGGATTTGGCAGTGGTGATTCGGACTTGGTTCACAGTTTGATTCACGACCGGTCGCGGTGTTCCCGACAACCTTCCATAATGTGGACTGTATTGTCTAGTGTGTTGATTTATCGTGCGTTCTGTCATCGTCGGTTTGTTGGTGGGGCTGCTTGGCGGCACCGCCGCAGCCATTTTGGTGAGACCTGTTAATCACGATTACGTCGCGTCGCAATCGCGCGTTACCGTCGATGGCCGTGTCGAGACCTTCGAAATTTTGCTCCCCCAAGACCAATTGCTAAATGTCGGCGCCGGCGTTGCCCCCGATGCGGTGCTGCCCGCTGGTCGGTCCATCGGTGGTGCGCGGCTCAGCAATCTGCGCGCCGAGGTTTACCAATTGCGTGACATCAACGAAGAGGTCGTCGGTGTCGTCAGTCGACTCAGTGACAGTCTTGGCACGGTCGATGATTGGGTTTTGTACATGCCGGCCCGCGGTGCGTTGTTTCTTTCCGGCACCGGCAGTGAGTTGAGCGACGCCGGCAACGGTACCGGGGTTGGCCGTGTTGTCGGCGGCTCTGGAACATTTGCGGCGCAGCGTGGGCGGTTCGAGCTGACTAGCGTCGCTGCTGCTGACACCGTGCGGATACGTCTACGCACGATGACACAAACGGAGCGGCCATGAAGACGCTCATCGGATTTTTGATCGGCACGTTGCTTGGCCTAGCGCTGGTCGCGGCGGCGGTCTGGTACAACCCGCTAGACCGCGGCGCGATCGACGTACCGATTGATAACAATGAACGTACGCTGCATTTGCAGTACGACTCGCCACTGCATGGTTCGATCTTCTATACCAACAGCGGCGTCGAAGGCTTGCCGCGTAACCCGGTGACGCTAAAACCACTACCGTTTCGAGCACAACGATTTGCCCATGTCGGCGTGTTTACGCTTAGCAATCGCCGCGGCGAGCCGGTCGCGATCGGTATTAAGCATTTGGCATTGGCCGAATCGACCCGATTATTGCCAGCGATTGCGCCAGCCAATTCGGTTTGGCAGGTCGTTGTACCCGGTGCCGGCAGTTTTTTTGTCGACTCGGTAGAGAATTACTGGCCGTTTTTGCACGACGTGTTGTTGCCGGCCGTTGCGGCCGACGATGGGCGCTGGCGCGGTCGGTTCGAGGGCGACACGACGATCGGACCGAAAGGTACCCTTGAGGCGGTCATGACGGGTGCTACGGGTTTGTTTCGAGATCGCAACGGTCTGGCTAAAGAGCGCCTGCAACTCGATGCGTTTTCGACGCAAGCGGGCGAAGCGGCATCCAGCGCATTCGCTACGTTAACGATCGTACCGGATCCCGTTGACGTGCCGGCGATTGCTGACGACGCTACCGCTGGCGCCGTCGAAACGGTCGCTACACCAGCCACGCCGTAAAGTCGTCGACCTCGGCGCGTTCGGTGCGCAGTGCGTTGATTGCGGCGTCGCTATCGGCATAGCCAATGGCGAGGCCACAAAACAGCATCTGCTCCGGTGGAATATCGCAAAACGACTGCACGACCTCGTACCACGACGACCAACTCTCTTGCGCGCAGGTCGCAAGCCCACGGCTCTCGGCCAGCAGCATGATGCTTTGGATAAACATGCCAAGGTCCGACCACTGGCCGACCTCCATCGACCGGTCGATGCTGAAAAACATCGCCGCCGGTGCATCGAAGAACGCATAGTTGCGCGCGTAGTGCCGGAGTTTGCCCGGGCGATCGTCGCGCGCCACGTCAATCAGCTCGTACATCATTGCGCCGACTCGAGAGCGGCGCGCACGGTACGGTTGCTTCAAGTCTGGCGGATAGACGTTGTATTCACCGGGCCCACCCATCGGCGCATCGGGCACCTTGGTTGCCATCACTTCTAAGAAGCGCTGCATCGGTTCGCCGTTCAGTACCGTAACGTGCCAGGGCTGTAAATTGCCGCCGGATGGTGCATACCGCGCTACGTCGAGAATCTCGCGTAACAAGGCGTTACTCACCGGTGTGTCGGTAAAGGCGCGGATCGAGCGTCGCTGCATGATCGCCTCGTCGACGCTAAGTGATTTACTGGGCACTGACGCCTCCATCGATTCGAATTTCTGTCCCAGTGACGAACGCCGATTCGTCCGAGGCGAGGTAAACGACAGCCCAGGCGACATCGTCCGGATGGCCAACCCGGCCGAGGGGAATCTGCCGGGCCAGTTTTTCCAGTACCGCCTCGCGCGGCATCGCCGCCGCAAGATCGTCGAGTATCGGCGTATCGATAAACGCCGGCAGCACGCTGTTGCAGCGAACGCCATTGGCGTTCTTGGCGCAGTGCAGTGCAATCGATTTACTGAGGTGATTGACGGCCGCTTTTGCCGAGTTATATGCAGCGGCGTTGTGTCCTGCGATGACGCCAGCGATCGATGACACATTGATAATGCTGGCGGAGCCGGACTTCTCGAGCAGTGGCAGGGCTGCGCGACACCCGACGAAGACACTGTCCACATCGATCGCATGGACGTGGCGCCAGCGCTCCGGTGTCTCATCAACGATATTGCCCATGACGGCGATACCGGCGTTGTTCACTAAAATGTCGAGCTTGCCGTAGTGCTCGCCGATCGTCGTAAGCACCCGTGACCAGTCGTCTTCGCTCGTGACATCGTGGGCCAGGCCGATGGTTGGTTCGCCGATAGTGGCGACTGTTGTATTGAGCGCGCTTGCATTGATATCGGTCGCGATGACGCTCGCGCCTTCTGCCGCCAGCCGATGGGCGATGGCGGCGCCGAGCCCTTGCGCGGCGCCGGTTACCAGCGCCACTTTGCCGTTCAATCTATTCAAGTCGGATTCTGTCCTTGTAGTCGGGTTGCGTTTCGAAGCGGAGCACAGCGTACCAGTCTCTGTCCGTTGGCGGGTTGTTGCGGCCCGTTGAACGAGGTTGGTGAACGGCGTTGGCTTGATCGCGGCGGGACGCCGCTCCTACAGAAGTGGGGGCGTTGTGGATTTCTCTCGACACCTGGGAATTTGTCCATTACTGTATGTTTGACCAGTTATGAGGTCGCCATGCAAGCCATCACGCCCAGCCCCGAGGACCCCCACGCCACGCTCAACGATGAACAACGCCAGGCCACGACCCACGGGCGGCGGCTTAACGGTGGCGGGGTCGATGCATCGGCCTTACTCGTCATCGCCGGTGCGGGTACCGGCAAAACCACGACTTTGGCGCACCGGGTCGCCCACCTGGTCGTTAGCGGAGTGCCGCCAGAACGAATTTTATTGCTGACCTTCACCCGCCGCGCGGCCGAGGAAATGACCCGTCGCGCCACCGATATTGTTGCGACGACGCTGCGCGCGAGCGAGCGCAATACGCGGGTGCGGTTCCCTTGGGCCGGCACGTTCCATAGCGTTGCGAATCGTTTACTGCGCCGGTACGCCGGCAACTTGGGGCTCGACCCGGGATTTTCGGTGCTCGATCGGGGCGATGCGGCCGACCTTTTAGACCTACTGCGTCAAGAGCATGGTGTCGGCGAGCGCGGTCGTCGATTCCCGCGCAAAGACGTTTGTCTCGCGATTTACTCGGCCCGCATCAACACACAGCAACCCCTCGACGACGTGTTGCGGGCCAGTTTTCCGTGGTGCGTCGAGCACGCGGCGCCGCTCAAGGATTTATTCCGCCGCTACGTCGAGCGGAAGTTGGAACTGGCCGTTCTCGATTACGACGACTTGCTGCTGTACTGGTACCACCTTAGCCGCGAACCGGAGTTGGCCGCCGACCTTGGCGCGAGTTTCGACCACGTCTTGGTCGATGAGTACCAAGATACCAATACCTTACAAGCCGATATATTGCTGGCGATGAAGCCAGAAGGCCGTGGCGTTACCGTCGTCGGCGACGACGCCCAATCGATTTACGCATTTCGGGGTGCTGCCGTTGAGAATATTCTGCGGTTCCCGGATTTGTTCGTGCCGTCGGCGCGTATTGTCTCGCTGCGGCAAAACTACCGCTCCACCCAGCCGGTTCTCGACTGCGCCAACACCGTTATTAACGAGTCGACGCAGCAATACCAAAAAGACTTGTTTTCGTTGCGACGCGGCATCGAGAAACCCCGTTACGTTAGGGTCGAAGACACCGATGCCGAGGTCGAGTACGTCATCGCCGATATCCTTGAGCAGCGCGAACAGAGCGTGCCACTTCGCCGTCAGGCCGTGCTGTTTCGAAACGCGCACCACAGCGATCGGCTCGAAGTCGAACTTACACGCCGCAATATTCCGTACGTGAAGTACGGCGGCCTGAAGTTTTTGGAAGCGGCGCACATCAAAGATTTGCTGGCTATTTTGAAGTGGGCCGATAACCCGAAAAACGAAATCGCGGCGCTGCGAACACTGAAACTGCTCCCCGGGATGGGCCCGGCCAACGCGCGCCGTTGTCTGATTCATTTTGCCGCCGAGGAGTCGCGGCTCACGCGCCTAGGTGCCTTTCGCGCGCCGAAGGCCGCCGCCGAGCGGTGGCCGGAGTTCGCATCGCTGATGGCGACATTGAGCGCGTCGCCCGCCGACGGCGGCCAGTGGTACGACGGGGTACGGGCCGCGAGGTTGTGGTACCAGCCGTTACTCGAGGAGCGGTACGAGGCGGCGCCGCAACGCGCGGCCGATCTTGAGCACCTCGAACAGATCGCAACCCGCTTTCCGACACGTGAACGATTTCTTACCGAATTGACGCTTGACCCGCCGGCCGGGACTGGCGACCTGGCCGCTGATCCGCATCTCGATGAGGACTACCTGATACTGTCGACCGTCCATTCGGCGAAAGGCCAGGAGTGGGACAACGTCTTCGTCTTGAATGTGACCGACGGCAATTTCCCGTCCGAGTTCGCGGCCGGCCAAGCCGATGAGCTCGAAGAGGAACGGCGGTTGCTCTACGTCGCAATTACCCGCGCACGCAATCGGCTGCATCTTATGGCGCCGCTCAAGTTTCCGGTGACGCAGCAACCGCGGTATGGGGATCGGCATGTTTACGGTGCCAAATCGCGTTTTATGACAGCGCCGGTTGCCGCGACTCTCGACGAAACCTTTTTCGCGAACCCGGCTGCCGAGCTCGCGAGTGTCAATAAAACCGATGTGCGGGTCGATGTGGCCCGGTCGTTGCGCGAAATGTGGTAACCGCGGTGCGTGCTACCATCGCCGGGCACTACCGTCTTTGGGGGACACGGCATGAAACACGCATTCACAACGGCGCTGCTGGTAGCGCTCGCACAGTCTGCGGGCGCCGCCACGGTCGACGAGATTCTCGCCGACCCCGCACTCGAGCGCCAAGTCATCGATTGGCGGCGTTACTTTCACGAAAACCCTGAACTCAGCAACCGCGAGTTCAACACGGCGAAGCGTATTGCCCGTGAGCTGCGCGCGATGGGTTTACGACCGACCACCGGTATCGCGCACACTGGCGTCACGGCGGTATTAGAAGGGGGCAAACCCGGTCCACTCGTCGCGCTACGCGCGGACATGGATGGTTTACCCGTCGTCGAGATGACCGACGTACCGTTTCGTTCGCGCGCCAAAGGCGAGTATCGCGGCAACGAAGTGGGTGTTATGCATGCCTGCGGTCATGATCTACATATGGCGATGTTGCTCGGCGCCGCAAAGACCCTAACCGCAATGCGCAATGAGCTTGAGGGCTCGGTATTGTTTATTTTTCAACCGGCCGAGGAAGGCGCGCCGGACGGTGAGGACGGTGGCGCTGCATTGATGCTTGCGGAGGGTATTTTCGATGCGCGCAAACCCGACGCCGTTTTCGGCTTGCATGTTTTCTCGACCGGTCCGGCCGGTTTTGTGGGCTACCGTGCCGGTCCGGCGATGGCAGCAGCCGATACGTTTCGTATCGTCGTTCGCGGTAAGCAAACCCACGGCAGTCGGCCTTGGCAAGGTGTCGATCCGATTGTCGTCGCTGGCCAAATCATCACGGCAGCGCAAACGATCGTTAGCCGGCAAACCGACATCGCCAAGGCCCCAGCGGTCCTATCATTCGGGATCGTCAACGGTGGCGTTCGCAACAACATCATTCCCGACGAGGTCGAGCTCGTCGGGACGATTCGCAACTTCGATAAGGCCAACCAGCAATCGATTCATGCACGGCTGACAAAAATGGCGACGACCATCGCCGAGGCGTCGGGTGCGAGCGCCGAGGTTACGATCAACATCGGTTATCCGGTAACGGTCAACGACCCGGAGTTGACGGCCGCGATGTTGCCGACCGTGCGCCGCGTTGCGAACAATAAGGTCGCCGAAGCGCCGCTCGTTATGGGCGCCGAGGACTTCTCGTACTTTGCCGAAGAAGTCCCCGGACTGTTTTTGTTTCTCGGTGTTACGCCACCCGACAAACCGCTGGCCACCGCACCATCAAATCACTCACCGCTGTTTTACGCGGATGAGAGTGCCTTGATGACGGGCGTCGGCTTACTCACGAACCTGACGCTCGACTTCATGGCGCAAAACCCGATTAACTGAGGCCTTACTCGCTCGCGTCGCGATGCAGTACGCGGACGTTGGCCTGAGTTAACACGTCGTCAGGCAGCATCTTGACCTTTTCGACGAGGCCGGTGGCCAATATCGCGGCCCGCAGCGCTTCGCGTTCGGTTGGGTCGAGCTCGCGCCCCGCGATTAGCGTCACCGAGTTGGACGGCTCGCCGACGGTGACGTCGTCGCCCAAGACCATAACTCGGGCTTCTACGGCAGCTTCAGTCAGTGTTTGTAGTTCCGCCAAATCGGGTATCGCAATGGCCTCACCATCGATCGTGACCGATAGACCGTTGCTGCGATCGACAACGATCTCGCGACCGTCTTCCGTAACGATGGTCCGGGTCTCATCGCCGTCAACGGTCACGTTGGATAAATCAACCGCCTCGCCGTTGATGATGACCTTAACGGGTGCGGTGTCATCGGCGATCACCTCGATGTGTTGTTCGGTGACCGACTGTGCCGTAACGACGGCCGCCGCGAGCAGAAACGCGATGCCAATAATCAGTGCTGTTCGGGACATGGTTGTTCTCCGGTAGTGCTTAGACCCCCATTGGATGCCGCAGTCAACGAAACGGTCGCAAGGCCCCGCCGCTGGCGTATCGACGGGCGCTCGGGCACCATCGCGCCATGCGGTGGGGATGGTTAGTGGTCTACGCAACGGCGCTTGGCAGCGCCGCGTTCGCGCTTACCTGGTTGCAGGTCGGCTATTTGCTGCGCGCGTTTCCGGCTGACGTCTATACCGTTTTGATCGCGGTCGGGTTCGCAGCGCTTGGCGTTTGGTTTGGGCAACGCTGGCGCGCCAGCCCCGCGGCGTCTGTGGACGCATCGGCCGAGCGAACGCCGCCCGCGAAGCTCGGGATTAGTGCGCGCGAGTTCGCCGTGCTCGAGTTGCTTGCCTCGGGGCAAACCAATAAGCAGATCGCGCGCGCCCTGGCTGTCTCGCCCAACACGGTCAAGACGCACGTCGCGCGGCTGTATACCAAACTCGATGCCCAACGTCGGACGCACGCGATTCAGCGCGCGCGCGAGCTCGGATTACTGCTGTAAGTCATTGATTAGGCGTTAGGTCACCCGTTTGGGTGATCGCCATTGCAGCGATCCGTGGTTATCGTGGCCGAGTTTTTCAGGGGAGGTATCACGATGCGACGTATCGCCTTGTTATTCGGGCTGCCCATTGGGGCGGTGATTATCGTCACGATAATCGCGAGCTTGTTGTTATCCGACGGCGGGCCATCGCCGTACGCCCAGGCGATTGGGTATCTGATCATGCTGGTGGCGTTCTCAATGATCTTTGTCGCGGTGCGTCAATACCGCGACCGTGAGCGCAACGGCGTGTTGGGGTTTTGGCCGGCGTTCGGCCTCGGGCTCGCCATTTCAGCCGTCGCCGGCCTGGTTTACGTGTTGGTTTGGGAGGCCTACCTTGCCGCGACCGACCATGCGTTCATCCAGCAATACGTTACCGGTCTGATCGAAGCGAAACGCGCGGAGGGCATTACCGGCGCGGCGCTAGACGCGGAAATTGCCGAACTGAACGAGATGGTCACGCAATACGGCAATCCCTGGATCCGGCTGCCGATTACCTTTAGCGAGATTTTCCCGGTTGGCGCGATCGTCTCGTTGATCGTTGCACTGATTTTGCGCACGCGCCAGCCGTAACTACACTGACGGTGGGAACAGACTGACGGAGATCCGCCATGAGTGCCGCTGCCGATACGCTGACCGTTAAGAATGCGGTCAGCCCTGACGAGTGGGAAACGCGCGTTAAGCTTGCCGCCGCGTATCGATTGATCGCGATGCACGGTTGGGACGACCTGGTATTTACGCATGTGTCGGCACGCGTACCCGGTCCTGACGAGCATTTTCTTATCAATGCATATGGGCTGTTGTTCGAGGAGATGACGGCCTCGTCGCTCGTGAAGGTCGATCTTGACGGCAACGTCGTTCTCGATACGCCGCACATGATTAACCCCGCTGGATTCACGATCCACAGTGCCATCCACGCGGCGCGCGAGGACGTCCATTGCATTATTCACACGCACACACGGGCCGGCATTGCCGTTTCGGCGCAACGAGACGGTCTGCAAGCGCTGTCGCAAACCTCGCTGTTTCCGCTCGCGACGCTCGCTTATCACGACTATGAAGGTGTTGCGCTCAACGACGATGAAAAGCCGCGTTTGGTGGCCGATCTCGGTACGAACAATGCGTTGCTGCTGAGAAACCATGGTCTTCTAACCGCCAGCACGACCATCGAGGACTGTTTTTTGCTGATGTACCTGTTCGAGACGGCGTGCCAGATCCAGATCATGGCGCAGTCCGGCGGCGGCGAGTTGATCGCGGTCGACCCGCGTATCCAGGCCGGCATCAAAGCACAGGCTGAGAAAGTAACCCGAGGTCTTGGTGGTGCCTTGGTATGGCCGGGCTTGGTTCGCAAGCTTGATCGTACGAACCCCGGCTACGATCAGTAACGCTTGCCTCTGTCGATGGGGTGCGCCTTTCGTGGGCGGTAAGTCGGCGCTCGCTCGTCGCGTTGTCGGTCAACGCAAAAACAGCCGGTACGCCGCGTTATCGGTCTCGTCCCACCATGGGTAACCCAGTGATGCGAAATGCCGCTCGAGCGCGGCGCGCATGTCGCCGGCGACCTCGATACCGGCCAACACACGCCCGTAGTCGCTGCCATGGTTGCGGTAATGAAAGAGGCTGATGTTGCAGTCTGCCCCGACCGCCGTGAGGAATTTGGCCAACGCGCCCGGTCGTTCCGGAAAGCGGAATCGGTACAGGCGCTCGTTACCAGCCAACGGGCCGAGACCGCCGACCATATGGCGGATGTGCAGTTTGGCGAGCTCGTTGTCGCTGAGATCGGTCGCGTGATAACCACCGTCTTGCAATGCTGCGAGCAGCGCCTCTTTCTCGCTGCCGCCACTCGTAAGACCGACACCGACAAAGACTCGGGCGATATCGCCGTCGCGTTTGCGGTAATTGAATTCGGTGACACTGCGTCGACCGAGCGTTTGGCTAAATGCTAAAAACGCGCCCGGCCGTTCCGGCAAATCGACGGCCAACAACGCCTCGGTGTCGCGTCCCGTTGCCGAGCGCTCGACGACATGACGCAGACGGTCGAAATTCATGTTGGCGCCGCAGTTGATCGCGATCAGGCGTTCACCTTTAAGGTTCTGGGCGGCTACCTGCTGTGAAATGGCGGCGACCGCCAACGCTCCGGCCGGTTCGACGACCGTGCGCGTGTCTTCAAACAAGTCCTGGATGGCGGCACAGGTCTCGTCGGTGTCGACCGTGACGATGTCATCGAGCAGTTGCCGGCAAAGCCGGTAGGTTTCGGCACCGACTTGACGAACGGCAACGCCGTCGGCGAAACCGCCAACGTCGTCCAGCGCAATTGGCTGACCGGCCGCGAACGCCGCTTGCATACTCGCCGCGTCGACCGGTTCGACGCCAATGAGGCGGACCGACGGTGCTTTCGCTCGAACCCAGCTCGCTATGCCGGCGGCCAAACCGCCACCGCCGATCGGAATAAAAATCGCGTCCGGCGTCGTCGCGCTTTGTTCGAGTATCTCCCGACCGATCGTTCCCTGGCCAGCGATGACATCGGGGTCGTCGAACGGGTGCACGAACAGCAAGCCATCGCGAGCGGCCAACCCGTGGGCGTGCTGCTGCGCATCGTCATACGTGTCGCCATGCAAAACGACGTGGCCGCCGAGCCGGCGCACGGCGTCACTCTTAATCGCCGGCGTCGTGAGCGGCATAACAATGGTCGCGCGAATACCGCGTTCTTTTGCCGCCAGTGCCACCCCTTGGGCATGATTACCGGCCGACGAGCAGATAACACCAGCCGCCGCCTCGGTCTCGCTGAGCTGGCAAATTTTGTTATAGGCGCCACGCAATTTGAACGAGAAGACCGGTTGGCTGTCTTCGCGTTTCAGCCAGACTTCGTTGCCGAGTCGCTCGCTGAGCCGCGCAGCATGCTCCAACTCGGTTCGCCTGGCGACGTCATAGACCCGCTCGGCGGACGCGATGCGCTCAACGTAATCGATAGCAGGCATTGTCGTGCTCGGTAGTCATCGCCGAGCATTGTAGCGGTACCGTCGCCGCCCGCCAGTCAGCGAGCGGCGACGGACGCTTATTCGATCACGTTGCCGTTCGGGTCTAAGACCCGAATGTCGTCATAGCCGAGTGCGCGAATATCGGCCTCGATAGCGGCCCGGTCGCCGACGACCACCCAGATCATTTGGTCCGGTTTCAACACCGACTCGGCCGCGGCGTTAACGTCGTCGAGCGTCACACTGCGCACCGATGCGGCGAAGTCCTGCCAGTAGTTATCCGGCAGACCGAAGCGCACCAGTTCGGCCAGCGAGCCGGCTACCGAGCCTGCGGTTTCCCAGCGGCCGGGCAGTGACAGCGTGGTTTGATTGCGAACACGTTCAAGTTCCGGCGCTGTCGCGGGCACATCGTTCAGCAGACCTTCGATCTCACGCTTCAACTCGCGCATCGAGTCGGCGGTTTTGTCGGACTGAACCGGTGCATAGGCGAGGTACGGCCGCTGCCCGCGGGTACTGACAAACTGTGTGTAGGCGCCGTACGCCCATTTTTTATCCTCGCGAAGGTTCATATTGACCCGCGACGTGAAGTCGCCGCCGAGAACATCGTTCATCGCCTGAATCGCGAATTCGTCGGCGTTGGCTTTTGGCGGCGCAACATGACCACCTAAGATGACCGACTGAATCGACCCCGGTCGGTCGATGATGTAGACCTGCTCCGCCGCCTGCTGAGCGACCGTCGCGATGTTCTTGACCGGCACATCGCCGGCTTGCCAGCGGCCAAAGCGGGCGTCGATCTTGTCGCGAATGGCATCGAGCGTGATGTCGCCGACGACAATTAGAGTCGCATTGTTCGGCCGGAACCATTGCGCGTGGTGATCGATCAATGTGTCACGGGTGATTTCGGCGAGTGATTCTTGCGTGCCACTACCCGTCAGCGGTTGACCGTAGGCGTGGTCGTCGCCGTACATCAGGGTCGGCAGAATGCGCAGCGCCATAGAAACCGGCTGCGTTTTTTCGCGCTCAATGGCGGCCGAACGGAGCTTGCGCAGTCGTTCCAATTCGGTATCCGGGAACGTTGGGTTCAGCACAACATCGGCGAAAATATCGAGCGCCGCGTCGAGTTCGCTCGACAACGTGTTTAGCGCAACGTACGACGAGTCAATATTGGCACCGGCGCCGAGTGAGGCACCGAGCTGACCGAGCTCTTCGCTGATTTCCAGCGAGTCGCGCGACTTCGTACCCTCGTCGAGCATCGCCATCGCCAGACTGGTCGTGCCGGCGGGTGCGAATTGATCGGCCGCGTAGCCGGCATCGAACAGCAGTTGAAGCTGAACAACCGGAACAGCCGCGCGATTCGCGACGATCAGCTCCAGACCGTTGTCGAGCGTCGCCCGCTCAAAGCTGTCGAATCGACCCTCTGGAAACTCCGCTGGGTACGGCGGGCCATTCGCTCGATCGGCGCCGTCGCTGGCTGCTGTTAGTGTGTTTGGGTAAGGCCGTATCTCCAGTGCGTAGTAGCGATCGAGCGGCAGCCAGCGTTCAGCCGCTTCGCGCAGCGATTCGCGGCTCGCGTCTTCGACCCGCTGCAGCGACACTTTGTAAAAGCCAGGGTCGCCCGCATAGGTTTTGTTCTGCGCGAGCAGTTCCGCCTTACCGCTGAAGCCACCGATTTTCTCGACACCGCGCACGACCGACGCGAGCGTTTGCGTACGAACACGCTTTAGCTCATCGCGCGTCGGCCCACGTTCGATAAACCGCGCCAGTTCCTCGTCGATGGCCGCTTCGACCTCAGCGATCGAACTGGTTTCGGCGACCGTTGCACTAATCACCATTAGACCTGCGATCTCCAAGAAAGCGGGGCTAACGCTAACACCGGTGGCGATCTGATCGTCGTAAACCAGGCGCTTATACAGCCGCGAGTTTTTGCCCGAGCCGAGCACAGCCGCGACAAGACCTAGCGTATCTGCGTCGGCATCGGCCCACGCCGGTGCGGGCCAGGCTTTGTAAATCCGCGCTTCGCGAACGCGATCCTCAAGTGTCTCGCGGGTAATGCCATCGAGCGTCGGAACGCGGTTCGTAAACCGCGCTAAAGGTGGTCCCGGCTCGATATCGCCGAAGAAGTGCGCGGCCCGTTCGAAGGCCGTTTCGGTGTCGACGTCGCCAGCGATAACCAGCACCGCATTGTTTGGGCCGTAATAGGTTTCGAACCACTCTTTAACGTCATCGAGCGATGCGGCGTTCAAATCCTCCATCGAGCCGATGGGCGACCAGCTGTACGGGTGGCCAGCGCCGAATACGCCGGCGAGTAAGTGCTGGTAAGCGAGTCCGTACGGTTGGTTCTCGCTTTGGCGCTTCTCGTTTTGAACGACGCCGCGTTGAATCGTCAGCGATTCTTCGGTGACGGCGCCGAGCAAATGTCCCATGCGGTCCGATTCCATCCACAACGCGAGATCGAGCGCTGTGTTCGGCACCGTTTGAAAGTAATTGGTCCGGTCGAAGTAGGTCGTACCGTTTTGATCGGTCGCGCCGACCTGCGCGAACGGCTCGAAATACTCGCCTTGGAAATTTTCGCTGCCGTTGAACATTAAGTGTTCGAAAAGATGCGCAAAACCGGTGATCCCTGGACCTTCGTTTTTCGAGCCAACGTGGTACCAGATGTCGACCGCGACGATCGGTGCCTTGTGGTCTTCGTGGACGATGACCGTTAAGCCGTTATCTAAAGTCCGTTCGGTAAACGCGATATCGACCACGTCCGCCGACAGCGGTCCGGTCAGCGCGAGCAGGCTCACGAGCAGCGTGAGGCGAGTAAAGCATCGGCTCATCGATGGGTCCTTGCACTTCTCTTAAGGAGCACCGATTGTGCGGTGCGCGTCCCGCTTGCGCCAGCGCCGTTCAAGTGGCGTGCCGATTGCGCGCGCGACGAGCTTGGCTGGACAGCCGCCAGCGGTAGCAATTCAGAGTACTCAACCGCATAATCGTTCCATGGCCGATGCCACTTCTTTGCGCTCGCTGTACCCGAGCATTGACCCCTTCATGACCGGTTGGCTCGACGTTGGCGATGGCCATACCTTGTATTACGAGCAAAGTGGCAACCCTGACGGTAAACCGGTCGTTGTCTTACATGGCGGCCCTGGTGGCGGTAGCGATCCGTCCATGCGACGGTTTTTCGATCCCAAGGCGTACCGTATTGTTGTGTTCGATCAGCGCGGAGCGGGCAAAAGCACGCCGCACGCCAGTCTCGATGCGAACACGACCTGGCACCTTGTTGCCGATATTGAGCTGCTACGCGAAGCGCTTGGTATCTCCGCGTGGCAAGTTTTTGGCGGGTCATGGGGCAGCACGCTCGCGCTCGCTTACGCCGAGACGCACCCAAGTCGTGTTACCGAGTTGGTCCTGCGCGGCATTTTTCTGTTTCGCCCGTTCGAGCTGGATTGGTTTTACGAGCCCGGTGGCGCGAGCCGAATTTATCCAGACCGCTGGGCCGGTTATCTCGCGCCGATTCCGGTCGATGAGCGCAGCGATATGCGGGCGGCGTACTACAAGCGCTTAACCGGCGACGACGAGGACGAAAAATTGGCGGCCGCGAAGGCGTGGTCGGCGTGGGAGGGCGGCACCAGCTGCCTTGTCCCAAACGATTCGTTGGTCGAGCGTTTTTCGCTCGACACACAGGCGCTCGCGTTTGCCCGGATTGAATGCCACTACTTCGTGAATGGCGGTTTTCTCGACGACAACCAGCTGCTGCGTGACATTGCCCGCGTTCGCCAAATACCGGGTGTCATCGTGCAGGGTCGCTACGATGTTGTTTGCCCGATGCAAAGCGCCTTTGATCTACACGTGTTGTGGCCGGAAGCCGATTTTCGCGTCGTCGCTCGCGCCGGACACTCAGCGTTTGAGACGGGCAATATTCACGAATTGGTCTCAGCCACCGACCGTTTTCGAGGTTAGCGATATGCGTACTCTGATCACCAACGCCCGCGTGGTTACCGATGGTACCGTTACCGAGGCCGACGTATTGATCGACGGCGAGCGGATCGCCGCCATCGGCGGCGAGATCTCAGCTGAGCCGCCGGTTCGCGTAGTCGATGCAAATGGCCGGTATTTGTTGCCTGGCATGATCGATGACCAGGTGCACTTTCGCGAACCGGGCTTAACGCATAAAGGCGATTTAACCACCGAGTCGCGCGCGGCCATCGCCGGCGGTATTACCAGCTTTATGGATATGCCGAACGTTAATCCGTTAACGACGACTCGCGAGATGCTCGCCAAAAAATACGCGTTGGCCGAGGGGCGCTGCCACGGTAACTACGCGTTTTACCTCGGCGCTACGAATGACAATCTCGACGAGCTCGCGGCATTGCAGCCTGGCGAGGCGTGCGGGATCAAGGCGTTTATGGGCGCCTCGACCGGCGATTTGTTGGTCGACGATGTTAATGCCTTAGATGCCATGTTTCGCGAGGCACCGGTATTGGTCGTGACCCATTGCGAGGATTCGCCAACGATTTGGGCGAATGAGGCCAAAGCGCGCGAGAAATACGGCGAGGCGATCCCGCTCTCCGAGCATCCGGTGATTCGCTCCGATGAGTCGTGCTTTTTGTCATCGACGCTAGCGATCGACCTCGCCCGTAAGCACGATGCCAAGTTGCACGTGTTGCACCTGACGACCGCAAAAGAAATGAGTCACTTTACGGCGGGGCCGCACACCGACAAACGGATTACGGCCGAGGTCTGCGTGCACCACTTGTGGTTCTCGGCCGATGATTACGATGCATACGGGACGCGGATTAAGTGTAATCCAGCGATTAAGTTCGCCAGTGACCGCGAGGCTCTGCATGCCGCGCTAGCCGCCGATAAGCTCGACATCATCGCGACCGATCACGCGCCGCACACGGCAGCCGAGAAAGCGGCCGACAGTTATTTCAAACAGCCAGCGGGTTTGCCGTTGGTACAGCATGCGCTTATAAGTCTGCTTGAGTATGTGCGTGACGGGCGTTACCCGATTGAGTTTATCGTCAAGAAGACAGCGCACGCGGTCGCCGATGTGTATGGCGTCGAGGAGCGTGGGTACATCCGCGAAGGATATTTCGCCGATCTTGTCTTAGTTGACCTCGACACCCCGACGGTCGTCACCGATGACAACGTCTTCTATAAGTGTGGTTGGACGCCGTTCGCCGGTGTGACGTTCGGTGCGTCGATTGCCGAGACATTCGTCAACGGTGTTTCGGTTTACGCCAATGGCGCGCACACCGACGTTGGCCCGATCGGCCAGCGCTTGACGATTACCGGCAGTCGCTAGCGGCAAACGAAGGTGTGGGGGTGCCGTCTCGGCGCAATGAAAGCGACGTTGATCTTAGTCGCGGGTGATCGCGGCGGGGACGCCGCTCCTACATCGGGGTTCGGACGCCTGTGTGGGGGTGATGGCTCGGCGCGATACCCGTATCGACAACGCGAGACTCGATCAATCGTGCTTTTGTTCCACCAAAAAAAAGCCGGCCCTGGGGCCGGCTTCAAAAGCACTAACAAGCAGTCTTAGTTAACGTTACGAACCCGGCGGTCGCCGAAGAAGTAACGAATACCGAACGTAATCTGATCGTTATCGCCGCCGAGATCGATCGTTGCGCCACCGGCGAACTGTGGTGTGAAGTAGTAATCACCACCCAAACGGATCAACGTATCGCTGTCATCGATGTCGAGGTAATTGAGCTCGGCGCGGCCTTCGAATTGAGCGTTGAACTTCGTACGGATTCCACCAACGATCCGAAAGCCGGTTTCGTTGTCGTCGAAGGTCCCCGCATCAACTTCCGCGCGGGCGATCGAGATCGTTGTGAACAAATCAAACTTCGGATCGACTGGCCACACGTAACCGCCACCGGCTTCGAGCAACGATGCGTCGACGTTGCCGTCGAAATCGAGTGTCGTGTAATTACCGACGATTAACCAGTTGCCGCTGATGTTGTACGAACCCCCGATTTGAAAGCCGTCGCCATCGACATTGGCGTCATCGATCTCGGTATCGATAAAGCGCAACTCAAAAAAGTCATAGCTAACGTCTGTCGCCAGTGCAGCCTCAGCGCCCATTGCCAGTGCTAGCGTTAAACCCAGTCGCGAAACATTTCTCATCTGCATACCTTCAATCTCCTTAAGATTTGCGTAGCGCGCGGTGCCGTGCTCACTCGTATGGCAACCGTGCGGTGCCGATTGGTGTCGTTGGACCAACGCACCGTTCCTTACGGCAGCGCGGATTCTAGGGGTTAGTCGCTGGCAGTGTTGTTACATTTCGATGAAGCGTCGGTATAGAGCGACAACTCGACATTCGGTAACAACGCCGTTAGGGGCCGGCGCCACCACCGCCGGGCGTCGCAATTTCAATCGCATCACCGGCGTCAAGTCGACCGCGCCAAACGGCGGCAATGACCTCGCTGCTGCCATTGGCACGCAACACGCGGTTTACCCCGACCTGGCCAGGACTGCCGCCGCCTAAACCCGGTGGTGCATTGCGGCGCCGGCCTGACAGTAGCGACAGATCGACCGGCGCCAAAAAACGCAGCGTTCGAACAACACCGTTGCCGCCGCGGTGCTGACCATCGCCGCCGGAGTCGGCGCGAACAGCGAAGCGTTCTAGTCGAACGGGGTAGCGCGATTCAAACACCTCGGGGTCCGTCAGGCGTGAGTTGGTCATGTGTGTGTGGACGGCATCGGCACCGTCGAAACCTGGCCCGGCACCGGCGCCGCCGGCGATGGTTTCGTAGTACTGCAGCGTACCGTCACCAAACGTCAGGTTATTCATCGTACCTTGGCTTGCGGCCGCAGCGCCGAGCGCCAATAACAACGCATCGGTAATCGCTTGCGAGGTCTCGACGTTACCGGCAACGACAGCGGCCGGGTAACGCGGCGCCAGCACACTGCCCGACGGTATGTCGAGGTCGATTGCTGTTAAGCAACCGTCGTTTAACGGGATCGGCCGATCTACCAGGCAACGCAAGACGTACAGCACGGCGGCTCTGCAAACCGCGGGTGGCGCGTTGAAGTTGCCGTCCACTTGGGCCGACGTACCGGCAAACGAAATCGCCAAACGCGCGCCGCGCTGACTCACCGCAACGTGGATCTCGCTGCCGTTATCCATTGGTACGACGCTTGCACCATCGCCGATATCAGTAACAACACGTGCGACGGTCTCGGCCGCGTTGTCATGAACGTAACCGGCGTACGCCAGCAGTACGTCGCGGCCGAAGGTCCGTTCCGCGTCGGCAAGTCCGCGGGCGCCCTCAAGCAGCGCCGCGCACTGGGCTCGTAGGTCTGCCACGTTTTGCGTTGGCTGTCGTGGTGGGTAGGTGCTTGCTGCCCAATCGGCCAGCAAAGCGTCAAACAGCGGTTCGCCGGCGCGCAGCAGCTCACGACACTCGATCAACACGCCTTCTTCATCGATGTGCGCGCTGTCCGCCGGCATTGAGCCCGGCGTCGTTCCGCCAACATCGGCGTGGTGGGCGCGGGCGGCGGTGAAAAAACTGAGTTGCTGCTTAGTGTCGAACCACGGTGCGACGACCGTGATATCCGGTAAGTGCGTACCGCCGTCGTACGGTGAGTTCAACACCCAGACATCGCCGTCTTGCGCGGTCTCGGCAAACCGTTCCATCGCGACGCGGACCGATTCGCTCATGCTGCCGAGGTGTACCGGCATGTGGGGTGCATTGGCGAGTAACCGCCCGGCACGATCGAACACGGCACACGAGTAATCGAGTCGTTCGCGGATATTCACCGATTGTGCTGTGCGTTGCAGCGTCTTGCCCATCCGCTCGGCGATCGCCATGAAGCGCCCATTAAAGACCTCGAGCAGATGCGGGTTGCGCGCCGTCGTGCGCTCGCTTGCTACAGCGCTTGTGTGCGTCAACAGCCATGCACCATCGGTTGTGGCAGCCACGCGCCAACCGCGCGCCAGCCACAACGTTGTGTGCGGGCCGACGATAATCGCTGGCCCAGTGACCGGTTCGCTACCGATGGCATCGGCGGCAAGCCTCGGTACATCGCACCATGCCGAACCGTCGTAGACGCGCTCCGTTGTCGCTGCTGTCACCATCGTCGTCGCGCGGACCGATGGCACGGCGGCCAGTGCCGCAGCCGCGACCTCGATACGCAGGTACGCGACATCGATCGGCTCTTCAGGCGTTGCGCCAAAGCGTTGCCGATACGCTGCCGCAAACTCGTCGCGTAGCGTTCTTGCATCGGCCAGTCGCGATTCGATCACCGCGTTGCTTCGCCCGTAACGCAGTCCAACAAACGTACGCCGTTCATCGGCCGGTCCCGCTTCCTGTGGCCATTCTTCGAGTAGCGCGGCCATCGCGGTTTCGGCGCGTTCGTCGAGCGCGCCAGCGCAACGCGCCAACGGCGCTTCGATGCTCAGCGTCCGAGTTCGTTTAAACGGTGCGACCCCGACGCCCAACGCCGACAAAACCCCGGCTAGAGGGTGCAGCCAAATCTGTTTCGCGCCGATGCGCTCCGCCACCGCACAGCAGTGCTGCGCACCGGCGCCGCCGAAGACAGCCAACGTGTAGTCGGCGGGGTCGGTCCCACGTGCCAACGTGATTTGGCGGATCGCATTGGCCATGTGTTCTACGGCGATATCGATGCAGGCGGCGGCTAATGCGGCGCGATCCGTCGCTGCCTCGCTAGCGGCGTTTGTTGCCGCGACGAGTGCGTCGAGCGCCTGTTCGGCCGCTGTGATACTGATCGGCTCGTTAGCGCCAGCGCCGAACACGGCGGGTAGGGCATCGGCCGGTAGGCGACCGAGCACGACGTTGGCATCGGTAACGGTGGCCGGTCCGCCTTTGCGGTAGGCGGCTGGTCCAGGGTCGGCGCCGGCCGACGCGGGACCGACCTGTAAGCGACCGTCGGCGCAGTCGAGTACCGAACCGCCGCCGGCGGCGATCGTGTGAATCGCGACTTGCGGTTCGGTGATCGCTATACCCGCAATCTCGGCGTCATAGGTGAGCGGCAGTGCACCGTCGTAGGCGCAGACGTCGGTCGAGGTACCGCCCATGTCGAAACCGATTAAGCGCTCAATGCCAATCTCAGCGGCGGCGCGGGCCATACCGACGACGCCACCGGCTGGGCCGGACAGGATCGTATTACGGCCACTTGTCGTTGCCGTCGTTGCCAAACCACCGTTCGAATGCATGACGGCAACGGGCGGCGCACCGACGGTTCGCAACGAGTCATGCAGTCGGCCGAGGTAGTCCGCAACCACCGGCGACAGATAGGCATCGAGTACCGTCGTGGACGTTCGTTCGACGTAACGGATAAGACCACTGACACTCGATGAGCAGCGCACCGTCGTGAAGCCTGCCTCCGCGGCCAATGCCGCGACACAGCGTTCATGTGTCGGGTTGCGGTAACCGTGTAACAGTGAGATCGCGAGCGCGTCGATGCCGTCAGCGCGAAGGTCAGCAAGTTGTGTGCGCAGCGCGTCGTTGTCGAGCGGCAATAACTCGCTGCCATCGGCGGCGAGTCGACCGGCCACTTCCACGACACGTTCGTACAGTGGTGCTGGCTTTTTTATCGCTAATGCGAATAGGTCGGGGCGCTGCTGATGACCGATAACCAGAAGATCGGCGAAGCCTTCGGTGACCAGCAGCGCCGTGCGCGCGCCGCGCCGTGTGAGCAGTGCGTTGGTCGCGACCGTTGTGCCCAGCCGGAGCGCCGCGACGTGCTCGCCAGCGGGCAGCAAGCGGCGAATTGCCTCGCCAATGGCGTCGGTGTATTGGCTTGGGTCGTCCGACAGGAGCTTAGCGGTCTGCAATTCACCCTCTGGCGATCGGGCGATGACATCGGTAAACGTGCCGCCGCGATCGACCCAGAATTCCCACCCGCTCGCCATCGCGCAAGCCTACCGACTTGTGTGTGGTAGCTCCATGCTGTTTGGGACCGGCGCGCGAGTTCTCATACACTGGGCGTTTCGACGAGCGAGTAACGATTCTGGCAGCTCTGACTCTGGCCGCGTACGGCGCCGCGTTGTTGTTGATTGGTGCCTGGGCGTCACGGCGAAGCCGCAGCCATGGCGATTTTTTGTTGGGCGGGCGACGGCTGGGGCCTGTGATCGCTGCCTTCAGTGCATCGGCCAGTTCCTCCTCGGCGTGGACGCTGGTCGGCGTTAGCAGCGCGGCGTACGCGTGGGGCGCGGCGGCGATTTGGTTACTGCCGGCAACGCTCTCTGGTTTTGCTATTAATTGGTATCTGATCGCACCGCGGCTACAGGCGCAAAGCGCGGCTGATGGCTCATTAACGCTGACCGAGTTTATTTTGCCGGCGTCGTTAGGACCGGCGCGGCGCTGGCTGGGGCGCTTGGCGGCGGCGATGGTGTTGTTTGCGTTCGTGTTTTACATCGCTTCGCAATTCGAAGCGGGTGCCCGTGCGGTTGAAGTGTATTTCGACTGGCCGCGTGAGCTTGGCATTATTGCCGGTACGGCGTTGGTCCTCGCGTATACCTTGTTGGGTGGTTTTTGGGCGGCCAGTGTCAGCGATACCTTGCAAGGCTTGGCCATGGTCGGCGCTGCCGTGCTACTGCCGATTGCCGGTGTCGCCGCGCTGGGTGGCCCGGGCCCGTTCGTCACTGCCGTCGCCCAACTCTTTGCAACGACGCCCTTGGCGCCAGGCCAGGCCGGTTGGGGCGCCGCATTAGCGTTTGGATTCGGTTTACTCGGCATCGGTTTCGGGTACCCGGGTCAACCGCACGTTGTGAACCGGTTTATGGCCATGGCGGATGGTGCAGCGATCGGTACAGCCCGGACCATCGCGATGACCTGGGCCGTCGCCATTTACACCGGCATGTTGATCGTTGGGTGGAGCGCGCGCTGGTTGCTCGACGCCGGGACGGTCGGCGATCAAGTGTTGTTCGTTTACACGCAAACCGTCTTGGCACCGGTGCTGGCTGCGATAGTTTTGGCGGCTATCTTGTCAGCGATCATGTCGACCACCGACAGCCAATTGCTGGTGGCAGCCTCGGCCGTCTCGCACGACACGGCGCTTGGCCGTGCACCGCGCGGTGGTGCGCTAGCGGTACGGGCAACGGTCGTTGTTATTTGCGTTCTGGCGGCTGCGTTAGCGCTAAAGTTGCCAGACGATATCTTCAACCGTGTGCTGTTCGCCTGGCATGCGCTCGGCTCGGCGTTTGGGCCCTTACTGGTTGCCCGGTTGGTGGGTCGACATGCCGGACCTTGGGTCAGTGCGGCAACGTTGTGTACCGGCTTTTTCCTCACCATCGTCTTTAACGCACTGCCGAATACACTCGGCGATTGGGCGGAGCGATGGGTGCCTTTGGCCGTGGCCGGGCTGATCGTGGCGCTAGGTAGCCGGCCCCCGAAATAAAACCGCGATTGTGACGGTCTCCTTATCCACAAGCGTCCGCCGGCGAGTGTGCCGAACAGCTCCTCGTTAGCGGCAGCCACAGATTGGGAGACCCTAATGAGAGCTTTGATACCCGTGATTGGACTCGTGTTGCTTGGCGCCTGCGTCGCCGATGCCGACGATGAGATGCCGCAACAAGCGGAGTTGTATTCGGTGTTGTACTACGCGGATTGGTGCCCGAGCTGCAAGGTGCTGGACCCCGCATTGGATCGCGCCAAGAACTCGGCTGACCTCAATAACGCGCCGGTGCTGTTTGTGCGCTTAGATCTCACCAATAAGAAAACCAAAGCGCAGGCGGCATTGCTCGCGAATGCGCTCGGCATTGGTGAGCACTTAGCCGCGAACGATGGCAAGACTGGCTATGCCGTGTTGATCGACCCGGAGACGAAAGCGGCGAAAGGAACATTGAACAAATCGATGTCGGATGAGGCCATTGCAATGGCGATAAAAGCGGGCATTGCGTTTTAGCCGGGTTGAGTGGTTGTGTTCATCGCGCCGAGACGGCGCTCCTACATCGGTAGAGCCGCGGTGGTATGTGATGCGTGCGCGGCGATAACACACGCGCCCCTTTCCACGCAACGCGGCGGCAAACGGAGCTGTAGGAGCGGCGTCCCGCCGCGATCAATCGTCTCGTACGACTGCAAGTCTGCTTTTCGTGGGTTTAGTTTGTCGTGTTCATCGCGCCGGGACGGCGCTCCTACACAAATATGACCGCCGCGATTAACGATGCGCGTGCATCACTAGGGCCGCCGCGATTGAACGTTTAGTGTAACTTCACTTCCGCGCGCGTGGCTTTGTAGATTCGATCGCCCAACATTATTAGAAACGTTGAGAACAGCCCATGCACCGCGGACTGGTGCATGCGGTACAACGACAAATAGAACATGCGCGCCATCCAACCTTCGACGAAAACACTGCCGCGCATCAGGTTGCCCATTAAGTTACCTACGGTCGAGTATTTCGACAGGCTGATTAAGCTGCCGAAATCGCGGTAAATAAACGGGCGTGCCTCACGCCCGCGCCGCGCCGCGATAACGTTGCGGGCAACGATATCGGCCATTTGGTGTGCGGCTTGGGCGCGCGGCGGAATGTCTTTGCCGTGGCGGTCTTTGCAGGCGCAGCAATCGCCGAGCGCGTAAACGCCGTCGAGGCCTTGGACCGATAAATCGTCATTCACTTCAATGCGGCCCAGACGGTCGACGCTAAAACCCGAATCCGCGATCCACTGCGGCGCCTTAACCCCAGCAGCCCAGACCGAGATGTCGGCCGGAATCGACTCGTCTTCGCTCGTGATGACGGCTTTTTTCTCGACTTTTGCGACCATCGTCCCGGTGCGCACATCGATGCCGATCTTGCCGAGCTCGCGGTGTACGGCGGTACCGATGCGAATCGGCAGGCGCGGTAGCAACTCGTCAGCCGCTTCGATGAGACGTACTTTCAAGCGGTCTTTCGAGAATCGCTCGAAACCATACTCGCTGAGCCGCTGTACGACGTTGTGCATATCGGCGGCGAGCTCGACGCCGGTGGCGCCACCGCCAACGATAACGACGTTGAGCTGTTGCAGCTCCGGTGCGTTCTCGGCGTTAACACGATGCATCTGCGCCGTGAAAATTTTATGGAACTGCTCAGCTTCTTCGCGCGAGTCGAGTTGCCGCGAGAACTCTTTAACGCCCGCGATACCAAAGTCGTTGCTTTGGCTGCCGACCGCGACGATCAACGTGTCGTAAGAGAGCGTACGGACCGGCACCATTTGCACGCCGTCCGCTTTGATCGGCGCAAGTTCGATGTTGCGTTCATTGAGATCGATACTGGTCGCGCGGCCCAAAACAAATTTGAAGCCATGTTTGCGCGCCAGCATCTGGTAGGCCGCCTCGTCGTGGTACGAATTCATCGAACCCGTTGCGACCTCGTGAAACAGCGGTTTCCAAATATGGGTTGGATTCTTGTCGACAAGAATCACTTCCGCCTCGCGCCGGCGACCTAGTTTGCGCCCGAGTTTCACGACTAACTCGAGCCCACCGGCGCCGCCGCCGAGTACGATAATCCGCTGCATTGTCTTGGCAGGCCTTGTTCGTCAAACCCTGACGATTGGGCACTACCCCCGTCGTTTTGTTAACGCTATAGCAGTTGCTCGGGTAGGGCAATGCGTTGATTTAAGTGACACTTTTAGGTGTTAATCCTGTATGACAGTTCGGCCGTAACGTGTTGGCGTGTTGCGTTCGGTGGACGCGGGTTGATCGCGGCGGGACGCCGCTCCTACAACGGGGTTTGGCCTCGGCGGTGAACGGAGGTGTAGGAGGGCCGTCTCGGCCCGATGGATGCGGCGTTGCACCTACGTCAGCTTAAACACCGCCGGGTCTACTTCGAACCAGCGCGCTTGGCCGCGTGCAACGACCGTTGTCCCGTCACGCACAATCGCCGTGCCGGTGTCGTGTTTGCGACCGTCGCTTGCGATGTGCCAACCGATGACGGTCAAGGCCTCGCCGACACGAATCGGGGCATCGATGGCAACGGCGATTTCCCCCAGCACGACGCCCATGTTCTCGCCGTGCTCGAACGAAAATGCACCGGGGCAATCGAGTGCGGCCCAAATAAACACCGGGTCGACGTTGCCATCCGGAGCGGCTAGCGATTCGTCTGGGTGCCACGCAGCGGCGACGTGATCGCTACGCGAATCGCGCGGCCCGGAGAAAAGCCGCAAGCCGTCACCGACATCTCGATCGGGTCCGCAAACAAAACAGCTTGGAAAGTTGTGCGTGGCGTGACCGCGGTAGCGCGCTTCGCAACGACTGACTTCGGCCGCCGACGGTGCCGCGGGAACATCGATGTCGACGGACGTTGCCCAAGCGCGAGCAATGTCGCCATCGGCATCGCGTAAAACCACACCTTTATCGTCTTGGCTGACGGTCAACGCCGTTTCGAGCGGCGGTGGCCGCAACAGGCGCACTCGACACGGCCCCGAAACAAACTGCGCGAGCAAGCCGGCGCTGTAGCCCCCGTTGCCTGAATTGGGTGGACCGTTAAACCGTTTTGCAATGGTGACCGATGTCATGCCGTGGGCTCCTTCTGGCTCCTTTATACTACGTGTCGATCGACGAGCAATCGGCAGGTAGCGCGATGCCCAAAACGCTGACCGTGGGCGGCGTACCGGAACATTTTAACTGGCCGTGGCGTCTCGCCGAGGCCGACGGCGCGTTCGCTGCCGCTGGGGCGCCGGTCCAGTGGATAGATTTCCCAGGCGGCACCGGGGCGATGCTCGGGGCACTCGCCGCGGGCGAACTCGATGCCGCGCTGTTGCTGACCGAGGGTGCGCTCGCCGACGCGATCAACACCGGCAATAACCGACTCGTCAAAGTCTGGGTGCGCTCACCGCTGATCTGGGGTATTCACGTTGCCGCCGACAGCGCGCTCAAACACCCCCGCGATCTCAACGGTGCGCGCTTCGCGATCAGCCGATACCGGTCGGGATCGCACCTAATGGCGATCGTCGATGCGCTGGGTCGCGGTTGGCGCGTCGATAATTTGCGCTTCGTTGTCGTCGGTAGTCTCGACGGTGCTCGGCAAGCACTCGCCGCCGGCGACGCCGATGCGTTTTTGTGGGAGCGGTTTACCACGAGCCCATTGGTGCGCAGCGGGGAATGGCGCCGAGTCGACGACTGCGTCGGTCCATGGCCGGCGTTTGCCGTCGTCGTTCCCACGCGGCGACTTAACCAGGTGCGGGCACGCTTGCGCACGGCGCTCGCCGTCGCGGATCGCTACGCGACCAACCTTGCTCGGCGGCGCAATGCCGTCACCGAGATCGCAACCGCGTATGGCTTGGATCCGAGCGAGACGGCGGCCTGGTTCGACCGTGTCCGTTGGTCGCGTGGTAGCCGCCGTCCGTCGCGGGCACTTGAGCAATGCGCCGACGTGTTGGCCGCCGCTGGTATCGTAGCGACGGTGCCCACCGAGCTCGACACCGTTTGGGCGCGGTTATAAGGCTTAAGTCACGGTCGACCATCGGTACACTATTTGTTATGCGGGCTGGGCGTCTCATTCGAGTTTTTATTGTCATCGTCGCATTGGTCGCGGCCGGGTTCGTTGTCTCGACGACGATCACAACGACGGCGGCGCTCGTCGATCTCGTCGATCGCCTGCGCGGCGAGCCGTTGTGGCTGCAGATTCTTGCGGGTGCCATCGCCTTGCTTGGGATCGGTTTGACGGTCACGTTGCTGTGGTGGCTGCTGCGTCCAACCAAGGCACAACGAGCGGCCGCTGCATCACCGGTGCTTAGCGAGGACGCGCTCGTGGCCCGTTTAGAAAAAGCGGCGGCCGACGGCGTCGATGTCGCGGCTGCCAAAGAGGAGCTTGCGCTTCGCGAGCGGTCGACGGCGAGCCTCGATGTTGCTGTGTTCGGTGAAATTAGTGCCGGCAAAAGCTCGTTGATCCAGGCGTTGTTGCCGGCGGCCGAGGTTCAGTCGAGCCCGCTCGGTGGGACGACGACGAGTGTCACGGCGTATCGCTGGCAGTCGCCGGCGGGCACCGACGTTCGCTTGCTCGATTTGCCTGGGATGAGCGGGGTCGGCGCCGACGACGCACCGCTGATCGACGAGGCGCGCCGCGCCCACGTCGTCTTATTCGTTTGCGATACCGACTTAACACGGGCGGATCTCGCCACGGTCGAAGCGCTGGCAAGCGCCAGTAAGCCGATGCTGGTCGCGTTGAACAAAGCCGATCAATACGCCGCCGACGAGCTCCGTGCCGTGCTTGGCCGCATCCATGAACGCGTGCTTGGCCTCGATGCCGACTTGCCGGCAACGGTGATCCCCGCCATCGCCGGTGGCCGCGAGCACGTCGTCGAGCGCGATACCGATGGTAGCGAGCGCAGCAGCGAGCGCGAGCGCGAGCCAGATATCGATCAGTTGGTCGTCGCGCTAAACCACTTGGTCTCAAACCATGCACCGGAGTTGATCCGGCGCCGCGACCAAGCGCTGTTCCAGTTGGCCGGCGATAAGCTGCGCGAGGCGGAGCTTGCCTACCGCACCCACCGCGGCGATGAGATCGTTCGCTCGCACACACGCAAAGCGGTCGTCGGTGCGCTCGCCGCGGTGAGCCCGGGCGCCGACATTGTTATCCAGGGGTACCTCGGAACCAGTCTTGTCCGCGAGCTGTGCCAGCTTAACGATGTCGCCGTTAGCGACGTCGACATCGACCAGTTTCTCGATTTGTCACAGAGCCGCGTCGGCCGCGCGATACCGTTGGCGCTGGCCGTCGCCGGAAACGCGCTCAAAGCATTCCCCGGCATTGGCACCGTTGGTGGTGGTGCGATGCACGCGATCGCCTACGGACTGATCTTCGATGCCCTCGGGCGCGGGCTCGTTAAAACGTTGGCAGAGCGCGGTAACTTCGACACCGGCGACGCGGCCGATCGATTCGCCGCGGAACTCGACACCCGACTTGAGCGCCGCGTTGCGCGGATCGCGAAAATCGCCGTGGCTGAACTCGGCAGCGAGTCGCGCTAATGCCGTTGCAACGCTGGTGGCGCGAATGGTTCGGCTCGGCGGAGACCAAGTCGCCACCGCGCGACCCACTCACCCTCGCGCGTGAAAGCCTCGCCGAACTTCTCGGTGACCAGCGCTTACCGCGCGCGGTGCGCGAGGCACTCGGCAGCGACTACGACCAAGTGCAAGGCATGCTCGATAAGCTCGAGCACGGGCATGTGCACATCGCTGCGTTCGGGCGCGTCAGTACCGGTAAGTCATCGTTGCTGAATGCGCTGATCGGTGAGCCGGTGTTTGCCACGAGCCCGTTGCACGGCGAGACCAAGCAGGCCTCGATGCGCGCCTTTCGAGAGGCCGAGGCGAGCGGCGTGTTTTTAATCGACACACCTGGGCTCGACGAAGCCTTCGGCGAGGCGCGCGAAGATCATGCGCGTGAGGTCGTGGCGCGGGCCGACCTTATTCTGTTCGTTGTCGATGCCGATGTAACCGCGCAAGAGCACGAAGCGCTAACGTGGCTCACCGAGCAAGGCCGCCCGCTGCTCGTCGTCTTGAACAAAGCCGATCGCTACACCGATGCCGAGCGAGCCACGCTGCTCGACGCACTCGCGAAGCACACCGACGGCTTGATCGCGCGCGACAACATCGTTGCGGCTGCCGCGGCTCCGCGGCCTGAGACCATCGTCGTTCGCGATGCGAATGGCAACGAGACGAACGAGAGTCGTACGCGAGCGCCCGACATCGCGGCGCTGCGGTTGCGTTTGTGGGACGTGATCGAGGCGGAAGGCAAAACGCTGGCGGCGTTAAACGCGAGTTTGTTTGCTGCCGACTTGACCGACAAAGTCGGTGAGCGCGTACTCGCCGCGCGGCAAGGGATCGCCAACGATGTCATTACGATGTATTGCATGGCCAAGGGGCTTGCGGTTGCCGTTAACCCGATACCCGTCGCTGACTTGTTTGCCGCCGCGTTCATCGACGTTGGCATGGTCGTGCATTTATCGCGGGTTTACGATTTGCCGCTAACGCAAAACGAAGCCGGTACGTTGATCCGCACCATTGCCACCGAAGCGGCGGCGCTGATGGGCACGGTTTGGGCCGTGCACTTCGTCGCCAGCGCGCTAAAGGTTGGCACGGCGGGTTTGTCGACGATCGTGACGGCTGGCGCTCAAGGTGCCATCGCGTGGTACGCGACGCTCGTCGTCGGCGAAGTGGCCAGCCGTTACCTTGCCGACGGCAAAAGCTGGGGCGATGCCGGGCCGAAGCGCGTGATCGAAGACATTCTTAGCTCGCTCGATCGCGATTCGGTGCTCGCGCATGCGCGCGACGAGTTACGCGCGCGATTGTCGCGTTAGCCGATGCCGGTTGCAGCCGATAAAGCGGAGCGCATTTTGGCTGTCGTCGTCGACATTCCGGCCGGCGCGGTCGCAAGTTACGGGCAGGTGGCCGATGTTGCGGGCATGCCTGGCCGTGCGCGTCTTGTTGGTCGAGCGCTGCGCGAGTTACCGAGTGGCTCAACCGTGCCGTGGCATCGCGTCATCACGGCGAGCGGGGCGCTCGCGTTTCCGACCGACTCGCCGGCGTGGCGCCGCCAGCGCGACTTACTCGCCGATGACGGCGTTGTGCTCGAGCGGGGCAAAGTGCCGCTGGCCCGATACCGCTGGGCGCCAAGTCTCGATGAGTTGTTGTGGAAGCCGCCGGGACTTCAGGGGTGAGCGCGTGGCCGACTCCGCAATCGCTCGCCATCGATGTGGCGCTTAGTGCACCGGTGCGCAGAGCGCGCGAGCAGCTCCTGACGCTCAAGCGCCGCGCGTCGGGCGAGCCCGCTGCGATCGATGCGTACCTTCAGCTCGATGATGCTTATTCGCGACTGCTGCTGCGCGAGTTGTTGCTCGTCGATGCTGCTTACGATGTCGATGTACGCCTGCACTGGCTTTCGGCCGAGCTACCCCCCGAGTACGAGCCAAACGCGGCGCTTCGCATGCTTTACGCGCCGAGCGACGCGACTCGCCTAGCCGAAGCGCTGGGAGATCCGTTCCCGCTGACACCGGCACTCGCGATGCGCGATGCGGTTGCCGCCGCGTTGGTCGCGATCGCTGAGGACCAACCTGAAGGCAGGCTGGCCGCCAGCCGCGCGCTCTGCGAGCAGTGGTGGCACAACGACACGGCGGCGCTGACAGAGGCGATCGCTCGAGTAAACACAATCGCGTTAGAGCGGGCGCGGCAACACGGCAAACGCAGCGTCGCGGCCTTGCTCGAGGCGCGCCACTACGAAGCGGCGACGCTCGTTTTCGACGGCAGTAATTACGCTGGCATCGACCGGCTTTACCATCTGCTGAAACGCCTCGACCGGTTGGGACTCACCGCGAACCGCGATGCGGCGCGGCAACTTAGGGAGCGCCAGCGTTCGCTGCGCCCGCCAGTGAGCGTCCGGGGCAAACCGACGGTCGGCTTCTACTTCTCGTTCCGCAGTCCGTTTTCGTACCTCGCGGCCACAACGACCTTTGCGCTCGTTAAGCAAGGTGTTATCGATGTAAATTTTTATCCGGTGTTACCGATGGTCTCGCGCGGCCAACCGTTGCCGACGGCGAAGCGTCTGTATTTGGTCACCGATGCCAACCGCGAGGCCGAGCGGCTCGGCATCCCGTTCGGCCGTATCGCCGATCCGCTCGATGCGGCACCGGACTTGATTCGGGTCGCCGCGGCGGCCGAGCGCGACGGCTGCTTGGCGGACGTTGTCCTTGCCATCGGCAATGCGTCGTGGGCCCAGGGCATTGATTTGCGCAAGCAACGCAACCTCACCGCGGTCGTCACCAACGCCGGTTTGACACCAACAGCCGTTCGCCGCGCACTCGCTGACGATGCGCCGCTCGACGCGGCCGCCACGAACATGCAGCGACTGAACGCAGCCGGGCTCTTTGGTGTGCCGTCGTTTACACTCGGCTCGCGCGCGGCGTTCGGCCAGGACCGGTTGGCGCTGTTGTTGGCGGAGCCTAACGAGGAGGAGCCATGAGTTTGGCCGTTGTGTTTTCGCACGGGCAAGAAAGCGGCCCGTGGGGTACCAAGATACGCGCTTTGGCCGATGTGGCGCGGTATCGGCAAATGACCGTGACGTCTGTCGATTACCGCGGCATGGCCGACCCGGGCGAGCGCGTGACCCGCCTTATCGAGGTTTGCGGCCGCATCGATGCGCCGCTGTTGCTCGTTGGCTCGAGCATGGGCGGTCATGTTGCGACCGCCGCGGCAGCGACGGTGAAGCCGGCCGCTATTTTTGCAATGGCGCCGGCGTATCATGTCCCTGGTTTCGAGGCGCTTACACCCGACCCGCCGCCGTGCCCTTTGACGATTGTGCATGGCTGGCGCGATGATGTTGTGCCGCTGGCCGGCGTGTTGCAGTTTGCCGAGGCGGCCCGCGCTGAGACGCACATTATCGATAGCGATCATCGTTTAAGCGACAGTGTCGCCACCTTGAAAGTGTTGTTCGAGCGCTGTCTCGACCAAACCCTACGGAGCTTGGCATGAACAAACTTCTACCTGCAGTTGGCGTTGTTTTCTTGGCTGCCTGTGGCGGCAGCGAGCCGCCGCCGGAGCCGGCCGCCGAGCCTGACGGCGGTGTTATCGGTGAGGCGTATCTCGATGCCGAACGGCGCGCGCAAGAGGCCGTCGATGCGGCCGCCGCACGCAAAAGCGACCTCGATACCGCGCTCGAGCGCGCCGAAGGGCGCGACGAGGACGACTAAGCCGCGCGATATACCGTTTTGGTGGGTTGTTATCGCATAAACCGCTTGGGAAACGCTGCAGCGGGCAGGTAGGCTCTACCGACCGGCGCGACGCCGGAGGGTACGACGACGATGAGCCGACTGACGGCATTCAACTTCAAAGCGTGGATCGACGAGCACCGTCATTTGCTGCAACCACCGGTTGGCAATCGCCAGGTGTGGGAAGACGCGGACATGATGGTGACTGTAGTCGGCGGCCCGAACCAACGCACCGACTTTCACGATGACCCGGTTGAAGAGTTCTTTTACCAACTCGAAAAAGACATGCTGCTGAAAGTGATCGACAACGGGGAGATGACCGACGTTGTGATCCGCGAAGGCGATATATTTTTGTTACCGGCGCACGTTCGCCATTCGCCGCAGCGGCCGCTGGCCGGCAGCATCGGTCTTGTCATCGAGCCGAAACGCCCGCCCGGTGCGCGCGACGCGTTCGAGTGGTATTGCTTTAATTGCGGTGCGCTCGTGCACCGTGTCGAGGTTGCGCTGACCTCGATTGTCGACGACCTACCACCGATCTATCAGTCGTTCTACGACGACCAACTCGCACGCACCTGCGCCAATTGCAACACGATCCACCCGGGCAAAGAACCGCCGGACGGGTGGGTGGCTTTGCCGCCACCGGAGGCGTGAGATGACCACCGACCCGGCACTGGCGTTCGCCCGCACGGCGGATGCCGACGATCCACTGCGGCACTTCCGCGAGCGCTTCGCGTTTCCGACACTCGATACGCCCGAACTCGTTTACTTTGCCGGGCACTCGCTCGGTTTGCAGCCAGACGGTGTGCGCGCTGCGATTGGCGTTGAGCTCGACGATTGGGCTCGACTTGGCGTGGACGGGCATTTTGTCGGTACCCACCCGTGGTACAGCTACCACGAGCGGTTAACTCCAGTGATGGCTACGCTCGTTGGCGCACGCGACGCAGAAGTCGTTTGCATGAACACGCTAACGACTAACCTGCATTTGCTGTTCGTTTCGTTTTACCGGCCGACGCCGCGACGCTTCAAGGTTTTGTGCGAAGCCCGCCTGTTTCCGTCCGACCGGTATCTATTGGAAACGCAGGTGCGCTTTCATGGCTTTGACCCGGATGAGGCCATCGTTGAGGTAAGCCCGAGCGGTGACGGTTGGATTATTACTGAGGCTGACATTGCCGCTGCCCTTGCCGAGCACGGCGATTCGATCGCACTCGTCTTCTTCGGCGGGGTGAATTTCTTTACCGGCCAACTGTTCGATATTGCCGCGCTAACGCGCGCCGCTCACGACGTCGGGGCGATCGCCGGTTTCGACTTGGCGCATGCCGCGGGCAACGTGCCGCTTGCGCTGCATGACTGGAACGTCGATTTCGCGGCGTGGTGTACCTATAAGTATCTCAATGCGGGGCCCGGTAACGTCGGTGCACTGTTCGTGCACGAGCGCCACGGCGATGATCCGAACTTGCCGCGCTTCGGCGGCTGGTGGGGGCACGACAAGGACACGCGCTTCGAGATGCAAGCCTGCTTTCAGCCCATGCCGGGCGCCGAGGGCTGGCAACTGTCCAATGCACCGGTGTTCGGCATGGCGGCGTTGTACGCGTCACTCGAGATCTTTAGCGCGGCAACGATGCCGGCGCTGCGCCAGAAAAGCGAAGCGCTCACCGCCTACTGCGAGGCCACGGTCGATGCGCTGGCGGCGGCGCACCCTGATGCCGATATTCGCGTGATTACACCGCGAGATCCGGCGGCACGTGGCGCCCAACTCTCCGTGCACGTGGCCGGACGGGGCCGCGAGTTCTACGACGCGATGTTGGCGGCGGGACTCATCGTCGATTTTCGCGAGCCGTGCATTATTCGGTTTGCGCCGGTGCCGCTTTACAACTCGTTTGACGACGTGCAGCGGTTCGGCCACGAGTTCGATCGCTTGCTGGCGGAGAGTGCGGCGTGAGTCGCGGCCGTATCAGCGTGGTTGGCGCGGGCCCCGTCGGTGCGTTAACAGCCATCGTGCTCGCGCGCCACGGTTATCGCGTGGACCTCTTTGAAGGGCGCCGCGACACGCGTAAGACCGACAGCTACGAAGGTCGCTCGATCAATATTGCGCTGTCCGATCGTGGTTGGCACTCGTTGGCGCGAATCGGTGTTGAGACCGACGCGAAGCGTGATGCTCTGCCGATGAGCCACCGCGCCGTGCACGATACGGCCGGTGCCATTACCGATATCCCGTACGGTAAGCCCGGCGAAGCCATTTGGTCGGTGTCGCGAAGCGGCATTAACGCACGCCTGCTCGATGTGGCCGAGGCTGAGCCGAACGTAACGCTGCACTTCGAACATCGCTTGGTCGACGTGGCCTTCGACACGGCAACGACGCATTTCCAGACGCCAGAGAGCGAAACCGTTAACGCTACCGCCGATACCGTGATTGCGGCCGATGGCGCGAATTCGAAGGTGCGCCGCTTAGCGGCGGGCGAGACCGGCTTCACCGACCGCGTGACGACGATGGCCGAAGCCTATATTGAGCTCACGATCCCGGCGGGCCCGAACGGTGCCCATCGACTCGATGTGAACGCCTTGCACATTTGGCCGCGCAAAACGTTCATGTTGATTGCGCTGCCGAACCCGGACGGCACGTTTACCGCAACGCTGTTCTTGGCTGCCGACGGACCGGTCTCGTTTGCAGCACTCGACACGCCGGCGGCCGTTGCGGCGTTTTTCGATGAGCACTTCGCCGATGCGGTGCCGCTGCTCGATGACCCCGTTGGGACGTTTCTTGCGAAGCGGCCAGCACCGTTGGTGCTCGTCGAAGCGGAACCTTGGTCGTTTGCCGACCGTGTGGGCCTCATTGGCGATGCGGCGCACGCGATCGTGCCGTACTACGGCCAAGGTATGAATTGCGGATTCGAGGATTGCGCCGAACTCAACGACGTAATTGCTGCCAACGATTACGACTGGCCGCGGATTTTTGCGGCGTTCGAAGCTGCTCGCAAGCCAAACGCCGATGCGATCGCCGAGCTTGCGCTGCGTAACTTCGTTGAGATGAGCGACTTATCCGGCGATAAGCGCTTCCAGGTACGCAAGAAGATCGAGGCGAAGTTTAGCGAGCACTGTCCAGAGCTGTGGACGCCGCTGTATTCGATGGTGACGTTTTCGCCGACGCTGCCGTACGCGGAGGCACTGCGGATTGGCGATGCGCAGGACACCGTAATGGACACGCTAATGAGCGAGCCCGGGATCGAGGAGCACTGGGATCAGCCGTTCGTGATGGAGCGACTCCAACAACTGGCCACACGCGCCTTTGGAGAGGCGCCGTGACCGACAAACGCCAGAATTATCGTGAGGTCGAAAAAACCATCCACACCGATCTTGCTGATCGGTTGAGTTACGACAAGTATCTGCACCTCGACCAGGTACTGAGCGCCCAGCAACCGCTCTCTAGCGAACACGACGAGATGCTGTTCATCGTGATCCACCAGGCAAGTGAGCTGTGGCTAAAGCTTGCCGGACACGAGGTGCGTGCGGCCATTGCGCGTGTGCAGGCGGGCGAGTTACGCCGCGCCTTCAAAGTGATGTCGCGCGTGAAGTTGATTATGAACCAGCTCACGCAGTCGTGGTCGATTCTCGCGACGCTAACGCCGGTCGATTACTTAAAGTTTCGCGACGTACTTGGCCCGGCTTCCGGCTTTCAGTCGCACACGTACCGGACGCTTGAGTTCTTACTCGGTAATAAGAACCGCCGGCTTGTCGAGGTGCATCGTTACAACCCGCCGGTGTACGACGCACTTAGCAAGGTGTTGAATGCCCCCAGCCTTTACGACGTTGTGATTCGGCAGCTGGCAGGCGCTGGGCTCGACATCAACCCCGATAGACTCGAGCGTGATTTCCACCAGCCGTACCAAGCGGACGAGTCGGTACAAGCAGCCTGGCACACGGTTTACAGCAACGCCGATGCATACTTCGAGCTGTACGAGCTTGGCGAGAAACTCGTCGACATTGAGGATGCCTTTCAGAACTGGCGCTTTAAGCACATGTATACCGTGCAGCGCGTGATCGGCATTCGGACCGGGACGGGCGGCTCGTCGGGCGTGCCGTTTTTACGCAAGGCGCTCGATATGAGCTTCTTCCCCGAGTTGCTCGCTATTCGTGCGGAGCTGTAGGTTCCGGCAGGGTGCGAAGGACAGCGCGGACCGGGCTCGCATCGGCCGCGACGATCGGCAGCGGCAGCGCGATTAGTTCATAACGGCCCGGCGAGACGTGATCGAGCACCAGGCCTTCGAGAATGGCCATGTCGTAGTTGTGCACGGCGTGATGCGCGTCGAGCGTTTTTGAGTCTTCCGGGTCGACCGAGGGCGCATCGGTGCCGATGAGTTGTGCGCCGCGCTCGCCGAGTGCCGTGATCATCTCGGCCGATAACGGCCGAAAGTCGCTTCGCCATTCGGTTGTGGGAAATTCAACAAAGGTTCGCAGCAAGACGCGTGGGCTGTCGCCAAGCTCGTCCAGGGCGGGCAGCACTTCGTCCGCACGAACCGGGCCGCGGCCCGCCGATACATCAATAACGGTGCAAGGGCCTACGTAGGGCATAAGGTCACGATCGGCAGCATCGACGCCGTTTTTCTCGTAATGCGAGTGCGAGTCGGCGTGCGTGCCGGTTTGCGTCGACAGCGTCATCTTTGAGACCAGCACCGGGCAGTCATCGCTCATCGACCAGGTTTCTTCAATGCTGAACGGCGTGTCGCCCGGCCACACCGGAATGCCCGGATGGATAACCTGCGAGATATCGATGATGTCGCTTGCTTGTTTGGCCATGGTCGTAAAGCTAAGAACGTCGGTCTCACTATACGCGAGAAAGGAAGCGGCTAGTCGGTGTCGACCGGGCTTCGTATAGCTCCCGCCGTGTTACGAACCACGTGCAGATAGATTTCGGTGGTGCGGATATCGGCGTGCCCGAGCAGTGACTGCACCAGTTTGATGTCGTAGCCGCGCTCGATAAGCCGCGTTTCAAACGAATGACGAAACGTATGCGAGCTCGCCCGTCGCCGTATACCGGTGCGACGAATCGCGGCACTTAACGAGCGCGCGAAGCTCGTGTAGTGGCGATGGTGCCGGCGGCGAACACCGTCAACGGGACTTTGCCAGCGCGACGCCGACGGAAACACAAACTGCCAGGCCGCGCTGGTCGCAGCGCGCGCGTTTTTGACGGCCAAGGCGTCGGGCAATTCCACCCGACCGAAGCCCTGCGCCAAATCGACCGCATGCAGCTTCAACGCAACGTCGATCTGGTGGCGCAGATCGTCCGCCAGCGTCTCGGGCAGTAGCGTCGCCCGGTCGCGATTGCCTTTCGCATTGCGGACCGTGATTTGCAGCCGATCGAAGTCGATGTCTTTCACCCGCAGCGACAACGCCTCGGCGACCCGTAAACCTGCCCCGTACAGCAAGTGACCGATGAGCCGGTCGACGCCCGCCAGTTCACCGAGCACCGCCATCGCTTCGGTATGACTAAACACCTCCGGCATACGCTGCGGTTTCTTCGCGTGCCGAAACGCGAGCTGACCGAGCGGCCGCTCTAGGTGGTGCTGATACAAAAAAACCAACGCATTCAGGGCAAGCCGCTGCGTATTCACCGCACAGCGCCTCGCTTCACTGAGGTGCGTTAAATACGCAGAAACCTCCGCCTCGGCCATCTCGCTTGGGTGCCGTAAGCCGTGAAAGTGAATGAAGTCGACGACCCAATAAACGTAAGTTTTCTCCGTGGCGTAGGCCAAGCCACGTCGACGAATCGTCTTGCGTAACGAGGGGACAAAGCGTGGCCTAGGCTTACTCTTACCTTGGTTGCTACCACTGCGCCCGTCTGGGTCCTTCGGCTGCGGTGTTTTTATGTCCACCGCTGGAGTTTTATTGCACGCGCATACTTTCTACATGACGTAAAAAGCCGCGACTTACCCAGAAAGGTTAATCAAGGACTTACAGCAGCCACCAACGATTCCCGCCAAAACAACCGGAATTACACAGCACCACTGTCACAAAACTAAGCTAGGATTCTCCAAAAGCACTGCCACGGCCATTTCGGCCCAACATGGTGCGTTTCGGCGGCTCCAAGCAAAAACCAGACAACCCGACAAGAGGATTACGTCGCAATGTATTACACCGCAATCCACCAACTAATCAGTTGTTAGGCTGCGCAGGCGGCGTTTCGCCGAGGATCTGAGATGGAAATGGATGACGTAGAACTGATTCAGTCCTCACTGTGTGGGCACTTCGATATCGACACTCGGAGCGTCG
>JBCDBO010000009.1:0-77494 GCA_039183535.1 Pseudomonadota bacterium
CTCGGTATCTCGGACGAGGCGTTCTACGAAACCCAGCGCCTCGCCTTCGAGCAGGGTGAGTACTGGACCTACGTTCGCATGATGGGCTCAGCGTTAATGGAGCGGGATTTTCTCCAGGCGGGACTCCTCGGGTGGGGGCTCTACATCCTGGGGCGTTTTCTAATCGGCGCCTGGGTAATGCGCGAGCGCTGGATAGAGCGGGCTCGGGACATGCTGCCGCAACTTAGGCGTCTGCTTTGGATTGTACTGCCGGTCGGCGCGCTTATGGAGCTCTGGTCGATGCTAATCTTTATGGAAGTCCTGCCCGGTGGCGAAATGCTTGACGTCACGTTGCACATGATAGGTGCGCCGCTGATGGCCTTAGGCTATGCCTTACTGCTGATCAACCTCTGTCAGTCGGCTACATGGCGGAGGACCGTGCTGTGGTTTGCACCGGTTGGGCGTATCGCGCTAACGGCCTACGTACTGCACGGCATTGTATTCACGCTGATCTTCATGCCGTTTGGCCTCGACGCACTCGGTAAGGTCGGGCCATCGCTTTGTTTGCTGCTGGCCCTCGCGCTATATGTCACGCTAACGCTATTCGCCGTACTTTGGTTAGCAAGGTTCCGCTACGGGCCGCTCGAATACCTGTGGCGCTGGGCAACCTACGGGCAGCGCCCGGCATTTCGCAAGCTCCGCGATGCGGCATCGACGAGCGTATCGGCTTAGAACGAGGCCCCTCAGATCATTCGATCGCGAGTAACTTTGATTCGCGGGACACTTCCTCGAGACCATATGGCTGGGCTCGCAGCTATGCTGTTGAGCAGCACGTTGATGGCATTTGTCGTGCTAGCTTACGAAACTGTAGTTACGAACTTAGACAGGATGTCTTAAGTCGGCCTGCTGTATCGTCAGATGTGGACCGCGTGATTGAAGCGCTATTCGGACTGGAGGGCGTGTCGTAATTGATGGATGCGGTTAGCGAGCTGATGGAAGAACACCGCTGCGACTAGGAAGAGGTGCGGGGGTTCGAACAGGGAATGCTCGCTTACTATGCGAACCGCAAACGCCGGTGGGGCGTTAGGAGAGGTTCGTTACAAAGCACAACATATGTGTTACATCGTAATTTGCGAACTAGCACGCTGTTAGGTATCGGAGATGCGCCTCACCGTTCTATCTTTATCGATCTTAGTGGCAGCAGGGTGTGCGAACGACAGGTTTTTTGAGTGCGGCGATGAGCCGCATCTGTCTCTGGAGCAGTACCAAGAATTGGTTTCTACTTACGAGCAGCATCCCGAATTATCGAGCTGCGTGAAGTTGAAGCTTAAGATGTATCGAGATTTCAGATGCGATGAGTGCTGGAAACATTGCACGCACCCCGAGCAGTCTCTGCATACTGGGTATGCGAAGCATCGACAGGCGATCGAGCTGTGTCAGACGGAGCAGCGGAGTGATACCTAACAAAGCACTGCAGTTGTTACTTGACCCTGCCGCCACCTCGGCTGTCGCCGAGCCGTCGTCAGCCTCAAGCGCAACTGAGCTTGGGTGTTAGACGGCTAGGTCATCATGTCCGAGTTCGGTCGCCAAGAGCACACATCGTTGTGAAACAGGATCCCGAGTCACTTCGTTGCGTCAAGGCCAAGGTCGTCGAAATTCGTTCCTATGGCGAAGAACATGAGCCGCGATCGGGTACGAAGCACTTCAAAGCCGGTGCAAAGGTCTTTGTCATTGATGCTTACTGGGGCATGTGTGATGCCGTCACAGTGATCGGGCACCACCGCGCGAGCGGTCGTTACGCGAAACTCGACATGTCAGTGATGCATCTTTCAGATTTCGCGTTAACTGTGGTGTACAGCCCGAAAGCTCTAGCACTAATTGACCAGCACTTTTCAGGTCGGCACCCTTACACGGAAGATTACGCTGAGAGTCTCTTGGAAGTTTTACCTGTGTGGCAGCGCAGATGACGAAGGTAACCTCATCGCCGCCTAACAAGACGTTGCAGCAGACACTTGACCCTGCCGCAGCTACGGCTATCGCCTCCGCGGCGCCAGCCTCAAGCGCAGCTGTACTTGGGCATTAGACGGAAATGCTACCGCTTACCGTGAATCAGTTGACGTGTACGCACATCAGCAAGCACGAACAACGTGTTTGCGTTGAAGGGCTGCTCTGCTATGAGTTTGAGAACGTCTATATAACGCACTGGCCGAAGTCGGAACAAAAGGACCTTGGAATCTGGCTAGAAGGTTCACTTGGGGCGTTCGGCTTCAATGATCAAGTCCTCAGAAAACTAAATGGCAAGAAAATCGTATGCATTGGCGTTTTCCGGTCAGCTTTAGTCGAAGACTTAAAATTCAACTTCGGTCACGGAGGCCTTTGGGGTTACCAAATTACGCCTACTGAAATTACGTATTACAAAACATGGCATGCTGCAAATGCGTCTTTTCCAAACTAAAGATGCTGAACGCGACAAATCAAATTCAGCTCTATGCTCAAGAATCGAAATCTGTTGCCGCCTAACAAGTCACTGCAGCAGACGCTTGACCCAGTCGCGTAGCGCTCCTAGTTCGAGCGAAGGTCTTGGTTCCCAACTCTCGATTCAACGATAGTGCGTAAGTGGCTCACGCATACGCTGCCTCCTGCCACTAACAAGACTGCTTTTCTCGCCGGTGTTTGGTCTGGGACAGCCCTCCAAGGCCTCTTTTGGGCCGCAGCGCTTGTTTCGGGAGAGTCACGAAAGGGCCTGATGTTTCTGATCGTCGCCGTCATCGCTCTTTTGCCGGCAGCTGCCTTTGTTTTTGGCGGACCACCGAGGAAACAGGGCGCTCTAATGGATGCGCTGAAGGCAGCCTTCGTTCATATCGGGCACGCTACAAAGAGAGCCTTGGTTTGGCTGCTCACTACATGGGCAACCGCGTCCATGTGGTACTTCTGTTTCCAATTTGCGTTCGGGACGCTATAGCCGGTTTCAGTAGCCAAAGTTCAAGTGCCAAAGTAGAGGGTGTATTTTCAGACAATGCGCACTGTGCAGCATAACGAGCCGTTGCGACTGATAATTGACCTAGTCAGCGCCCTGGCTATCGCCAGGCCACTGTCTGCGTCAACCGCAGCTGGACTTGGGCGTTAAGCCGCGAGCCGGCGTATTCAGTTTGGCCTCATTGTTGAAGCCCGATATCAGCGCGCGACTGAATGACGATTTCGGAAGGTCCGCAGGGTCGATTGCAGACGCACTGGCTTCCTACACTGGCCCAGAAACCGATCGCGTGCTTCGCTGTATCGTGTCCTTGGCCGACGGTAACGCTGATCGGATCGGCCACTTCATCGAAGCCGCCATGAGAGACTATCGCGCCGTCATTTACTGTGCCGAGTACGACGAATCCGATAAGAGGGTTCATGACTTCACTAGTCCATTCGCGGCTTAACCAGTCACTGCAGCAGCCCCAATCGCGGCTGAGCTTGGATGTTATGTGCCACGCTAACTTCGTCGTAGAATAGCTGCGCTGTCACATACACAACATGGAGGTGCGTCATGCGCAAGCGATACGAAGAAGAACAAATTTCCTTTCGAGCGGACCAGTAAGCGTCGCAGAGGGTTCCCGTCCGAGACAAAGGTCAAGAAAGGTCATAGAGTGGTAGGCGAGGATAAGTATCTCGTTGAGAAACTCGGACGAAACGACCCTTGCCCGTGTGGATCTGGTCGAAGATTTCAAGAAATGTTGCTTGAGGGTGCGAGGTCTTCAGGGCTCGGCACGGGACGACTACTTTTAGGTAATCGTTGAAGTGACACATAACCAGTCATTGCAGCTGACACTTGACCCGCCAGGCACCTTGGTCAGCGCCAAGGTGCCTGGCGCCTCAAGTGCATCGACGGGTCGGCGTTAGCCGTTAAGGCAACGTATGCGTAGATTTTGCGTCACGCCATTGGAAGGGGTATCGCCGGTCACACTCGGCGCTACACGCCAAGCCTCTCGTCGCGAAATGGGGCAAGCACCTAAGCCATTCGAGAAAGTGCCCGGATCAATAGTTGATGCTTACTATGATTCGAGCTTTCAAGTGTTCTTCGATGATGATGAAACAGTCGAATACATCGAGCTGTCGCGGTCTAAAAATCAGATAGTTGAGCTCTTCGGCCAGAGTGTTTTCGAACAGCCGGGAGCGGATTTACTTGAGAGTCTTCCTTGTGACTTAGCGATGACATCCGACGATGGGGGCTACTCGTACATTTCCCAGCAGTACTCATTGAGTCTTTGGCGACCGCTATTGCCGCAAATCGGCGGTACTGAGGGGCATTTTTTCGAAACAATTGGTGTCGGTATCGCCGGGTACTTTTCGGCTGAAGTTGAAGCGTGGTCGCGGTGACGCCTAACAAGACGTTGTACCTGAACCGTGGCGTTAGTTGGCGTGATACAGCTGCACAGACTTAGCGTGGATCTGAAGCTTGTCCTGGTCGGCCAAGCTACGCATGTTCTCGCGAAGAATGAGTTGATGCGAATCGCCGGTAATGGGGGAAAGAAATATCCCAATAGCGATGTCGCCATAAGTGAAACTACGTTCATTCTGTCTCGGTCAGACGCAGACTTTCTTCGTGTTGAATGTCATTCATACGATGAAGTCCATTTTTCTAGCGATCGACTGGTATTCTCAATGCCTTGGTGGAGACGGTTATTTGCCAAAGACAGGCTTCAGTTCCGTATTGGTATCGACAATGCCGAGCCCGTTCTTGAGGCATACCTTTCCCGTGGTCGCGAGGGATTCGAATCTTTATTGGAGCCCGCTCTAGTTGATGGATCGTCATTCAAATTCATTCGGCTCGAGAGTGTCGCCACCTAACCAGTTGCTGCGGCTAACGCTTGGCGGCGTGATCGGTACAAACACAGCTGAGCTTCAGCGTTAGGCGTCACTGGGTGAGTTACGAGTATCAGCTTACAGCGAAGAAGGTCGACTTCGATGGTATTGCCAAGGAGTTGGCGCAGCAGGGGTATTGCCTGTCGTCCTCCGCAGAGCGGCTCGAAGTTTTTGAGGACGATATTCCGATTATGAGTATCTGTCCTCACAATGGCGGTGTGTACCTGGCATGGCACGGGGGTGCACCGGGGACTCGTGACTCGCTGCTGGGGGCCGTTTTGCTGATGATTGCAGCATACAACAAGGAAGTCGTTTTCTCGGAGCTCTAGGATTGGACCACTCCGTAGCTAAAGCTTTTGCATTCCAGTGTACGGCGACGGCGCGCAGGGTGCGGGTTAAGTAAGTACCGAATAGATGCAGCAGTCCAAGTTTGCAGGCGCACTCCTGATGGCTGGGGGTCTGACGATTCTCATCACCATTTTTTTTGAGTACCAAATCGGCTGGATAGGGGTGCGTCGAACACGGGCAGAAACAATCGAGTTCGTGCTCTCAGAATGGTCGGCGCTTAAGACGATCTGGTCTTTCCAATTGCTAGGGCATGGCTTTCTCGCATTAGCATGCCTTGTTCAGCTACGCGATGCTCCGTCGCACTATGCCCCTGCTTGGGGCGCGATCAGTCTCCTGACAATGCTGGTTGTCGTCGCTTTTGGCCTGACTATCGGCGGTTATGGGCCAGCGCTCGACGTGTATTCGACGCAGCCTGCGGTGTTCGAAACGTTGCGTGGTGCGATTCGCAGCTTGTACTCGCTTGGCCTGTATGGAGGTATGGCTCTGTTCACTTGTCTGTTTGTGCTTCTCAGTATGCGTAGCCGAGGGACTGTTGGACGGATTCGTGGCGTAGCAACCTTGGGTTTATTCGGCATCTGTTTACTAGTGGGTGCGACAACACCGGTGACAATCCAAGTCGCCGGGGCGTCTTGGTTTTTGCTTCCGGTGGTATTGGGGTATTCGCTAGTTCGAGCTCGGGATAAATAAGCGAGGAGCTTTGGATCGGGACTGGACGTCTTCTTGAGCTGCAACTGCAGAAAAAAGTGCGGCAGCTGGCTATTGACAGCGTACAGACGAATCTGGCGCGATGAGCGCTAACAAACCGCCTTCTTTTGGCGGGAAGCTGGCCTTAAATAAAGTATCGTCTAACGTCTGGATAAAGCACGGTATGTCCTGTCAATGCCGCCAAGGTGCCGTGCGGGTGCAGTCTGGCTTGAGCGCAAGGTAACAAAGGGCTCAAATGGCGTGATGGACATTCGAAGCAACATGACGATACGGCGGCCTTCGCTAGTCAGATGGTTGGTGTTCATGGCAGTAAACTTCACTGCGACTGAGTGCCTTGCGCAAGCAGATCCAGCGTGGCTGAAAAGCTGGAATGAGGCGGAGCAACAGCGGCCGGTGACCTTGTCGTCCAGGGGCAGAATTGCTACAGAGGACGAGCCTGGCATTCCCTTGGTTATTCACGGTCGGGTCGTCACGCCGAACGGCACATCGGCGAGAAGGGTCGTCGTTCATGCCTATCACAGAGATCGCGACGGCTTCGATTTTGGGTCTGGCGACAACACTCTCACGACCTGGAGGCTCCAAGGCTGGGTTGTCACCGATACAGAGGGGCGCTTTGAATTCCGGACGATCCGACCAGCCCCTGATCACTTAGGTAGGGACGGCGCTCATATCCACATCACGCTGGAGTCTGTCGACTTTGGGCGTCAGTGGGCACCTACGGTGTTTTTCGCCGATGACCCGCTGGTAAGCGCAGACCAACGTCGGCGATCCATCGAAGCGGCAGAGTTTGGTTGGGTTCGAGACGTTAGGACCACCGATGGTGTTCAGCACGTTGATGTGAGTATCCGACTAAAGGAGAAGGCCGATTTCTGAGTACAGTCTAAGGTTTGTGTTGAATACTCAATGATTTATTCGTCCTCGATTGACAGCTTCTTGATGAGCTCAGAAGCCTCTGGCCGCAACGCGGTTTTTCTCATGGAAGGTGATCTTGTGGTTAAGCTAATCGCGGTGCTTACCTTTCTAGCCATACTTGGTCTGATGATTTTTCGCAGGCGTGTGCCGGGGCGTATCTTGCTGTTCATCTCGACCGGTTTATTTATTGGCGCGTATTTTCTGTCGAGCAGACTGAGCGAACTTCAGTTGAGCCTTGAGGTTGGTATCGATGGGCCTTTAGTTGTTCAGTTTGTATTTTCGCTTGCGGTGCTGTTTGCCATCTTGAGTTTTTTGAGACTGACGTGGTGGGCGGTACGTCAGAGCAACAAGTCTCCTACGAGCGACCGCCATGAACCGCACACGTAACAAACGGCTTCAGCGGATATCCTTGCGCTCCATGCTAGCCTTGCGGCGGCGAACAGTCGGCCATATCGTCAGTAGAGATATCTGACTCGTGCCTGGCCCAGAGCAAACCGGCTGGTTAGTGATCTACTTGGTCGCTGGTATTGTTGGGTTTGCTGCGCTTGGCTACGTGCATGTGCACTTGGCAGATGGAAAGCGGTTTCAGGAGCAAAGCAGGAGAAAGAAGGTGGTCATTTCCTGTGTCTCGATAGCGCAGTGGCCGTATATGTTCTTCGCCTTCTACGCGGCTTTTCATCTCCTGTCGGGAGCTGTTGCGTGACAGTACGCCTGCAAGGTGCGATGCGCAGCGCGACGCATAATCACACTCTGCGGCGGAGTCTTTATCCGGTAGCGGTCGCTACTGAGCCCCGGCGTTAGGTGGCATTGGTATGTTCGGCCAAATTGACGCGCAGCCCATTTTCATTCCGATGCTTGCGCATGTTTGCTTGACTGCCATTCTCTATGCGGCATTGACCGTCGTTAGAGCACCGACCGTCTGGGGGGTAGGCCTCGACAAGGACGGCAGTAATCCGTGGAAGAGCCTGGAGCCGCGGATAAGTGCCAATCTCAGTAATCAGTTCGAATGGCCTGTTCTGTTCTATGTCGCGTGCCTTCTCGGCATGCTGATAGGCGCCGCGAATGCAACGGGATTTCTGGTGCTTGCTTGGGTGTTCGTCGCGGGTCGGATTGCGCACAGTTTTGTGCAAATACTTACCTCTAATATCCGGTTGCGAGGCGTCGTGTTCACTGTCAATTTTCTCGCTGTTTTGGGTATGTGGGGCTATCTTATTGGCAAGTAGCCTAGCGACCGGGTGCTCGACAAGCGAATGCCAACGTTACTCATCAATCGCACCGTGCGGCGTGCGGATGTCCTAGGAACATGAAAGAAGCTCTGCACACCAAAATCGTGTCTCTTCTAAACCTAGAAGAACAGTCCAACTTGCATGTGCTAGATATCGGCTGCGGCCAAGGTTCGCTTCTCAACCACCTTGCCGGTGTCATGGGGCCGACTGCCAAACTGATTGGCATTGACTCGACGGATAGACCATTGGCTATCGCGAGAGAAAGTTTCCCGAGCCTTGAGTTCCGTAAAGAGAAGTTCATCGACCGACTTAGCTTTGAGGACAATAGCTTCGACTTAGTCGTTTCCGTGGACACGTTGGAGTGCATACCGAATAAGTCTGTTTTCCTAAGTGAGATATTTCGCGTACTGAAACCGGGCGGAACGGTGCTGTGTGCCCACTGGGATTGGGATACCCAGGTTTACAATTCGGAGAACATTCAGCGCGTTCGCACATTCGTCGCTGCGTTTGCCGATTGGCAACAAGGCTGGATGGAGGCCGCCGATGGTCAGATGGGTCGGCGCTTGTGGGGCCTGTTTGAAGGCAGCGGAAAGTTCACGGGCGATATTGCCAGTTTCACGCTGTTGGAAACGGCGTATCGAGCGGGCGAGTACGGATTCGACCGACTGAGAGATTTATCGGGCTTGGTTAAGGCAGGCAGTCTGGATCGGGTCGAGTACGAGTCGTTTTTAACTGAGATGCAGGACCTTGCTGCGGAACGACAGTATTTTTACAGCGTTAATTCCTACATTTACGTTGGTAAGCCTCGAAACGGCTAAGTACACGAAGTCGCGGCCAACTAAACCCCTAGCGATCCAATCCCCGTGTCATAGAAAAACGACGGCTCGGATAAGTACACGATCTAGCGATCGCTCAACCCACAGAAAAATTTAGGCTCAAAGGAGTTAAACGCTCTCTCGATTGAGTTATGGCGTCGCATCAGCCCGTATTTAGCGTCTTGCGGGAGGAATCTAAGAGTCTAGAAGGGCTTAGAAAATCGACGAAGCGGGTTCCGACCAAACCACACCTACGACGAAACTATCTTGACTTCGAATCGCACTTTTATATAACCTTTTGGTTATGAATAACGATGGGCTTAGCGCCGTTTTCTCCGCACTGTCGGACGACACGCGGCGGCACATGATTACCCAACTCGCTGGGCACGAGCACAACGTTCGCGCGCTTACCGCGAAATACGCGATATCGCAGCCCGCAATATCGAAGCATCTGCGCATTCTTGAAAAAGCCGGGTTGGTCACGCGTACCAAATCCGGTCGCGAGACCATTGTTCGTATAGAACCGGGCCCACTGAAGCAGGTTACCGACTGGATTGATTTCTACACCCGTCATTGGCAGGACCAATTCGACGCAGTGGATGCCTACCTCAGTAAGAGGAAACAGAAAATCAAAGGGAACCGAGCGTCATGAGCACAGATATCCAATTTCGCGGAAACGACCTCGTTGTTCGCCGAACCTATGCTGCATCGATTGACGATGTGTTCGATGCCTGGATAGAGACCAGCAAGCTCAAACGCTGGTGGGGCTGTGCTGAATGCACAGATGTACAGTCTGAGGTCGACGCGAAGGTGGGTGGCAAGTACAACCATCACATGACCTTACAAACGGACGCCGGGACGCATGAGGTTCCTGGGTTCGCGACGCTCATCGAATACGACCCGCCCCATAAGCTCGCGTATACGTCTAACGACGAGAACGATCCGATGGTTATCACGGTTAATTTTACCGCAGTGCCGGGCGGGACTCATGTCGAGCTGGTGCATTCGAACATACCGTCTGTGAAGGTCGATGGTGATCAGAAATTGCGAGACATTATTCGCCAAGGATGGAGCGCGGCGATCGACAAGCTTGCCCCAGTGGTTGAGTTATAGTTTTCAGTCCCGCAACGCCGGCGTAGTGATGGCGAGCAAGAAGACCAAGTACGACAAGCTCACGGCCGTAAACAAACGGATTGGGATTAACTTCGCAAAACTCGACAGCCTAGGGCTTCGACAGCTGGGCGAGTCGTTTGCTGACAGTGGCCCCGGCTTGTGGGAAAAAGTTAGCGCTACAGACCCGACGGTTAAGCGCTCAGAGATAGCGGCTGGGCTTGAGCAAGGGTTACGGGACTTGTCGCAGATTGTTGCTTCACAGCCGGTGAATCTGCGGGCGGCCGCAGTAGCTGCCTTTCGTGATGCCATAGACGCCGAATACCCGGAATTCTTCGAGCGTGACAAGCAACGACTAGAAAACGTGCTGAAGCGCGGTCATGTGCGTACGGAAAGTGAGTACTACGTTCTGCAGTTTCGTCTTGATGAGATTGAGGGCGACCCTCGAGCGCAGCATGAAGTAGAGACACTGTACAAGCTCGTGGACGATTTCGAAGGCTAACCGCCGGTCGGTGAACGCCATGAGAGATAAGCTTGCAGAGCTTCACACGCTCGGGAATCTACGCAAGCAGATGGCACCGGAAGGCTTCCAAAGCATCGCGGAGTTCGAGTCTGGTGCCTACGACAGTGACTTCGTTTCTCCGTATACCAAGGGTGCGGGGAATGTCGATTCGCCCATTGTAGTTTTACTTCACGATTGGTGCTCTGCGGACTTTCTGGCGGGTCCGTTCAACGAACCGCTCGCCCGGCTCGGTCGGGATCCTAAGCTGCCTACAAATCGGAACTTGGAAGCCCTACTAACAAGTCACTTTGGTTTGCGACTCGATGAGATCTTCGCGACAAACGTGTTCCCTTGGATTAAACCGGTATGTCGTCGAAACTGCCGTTTTCGAAACTTCTAAATGCAGCGAAGCAGTTCGCACTGCCGCAGGTAGACATCGTATCGCCAAGTCTCGTGGTGGCTTGTGGTGAGAATACGTTCTCAGCGTTATCAGTTGCGACCGGGCGAAAGCCGGTTCGGCCATTATCTGAGGCTATATCGTCTCCGTTTTGGGTCGGTGACTCCATGGTCTGGTGTCAGGCACATCCTGGCGCGTTAGGGTTTGCGAACCGCAACCGCGGCGGCGTCGATCGGGTAAGCTCGGATTGGGGCAAGATGGCTGCTTGGTATCGACGTAAGTTCGATTGAACGACAGATAACCAAGAGCACGTATTACACCAAACAAGAACAACAGATCTAGACTGGCTATTTACTATGAACGGTATTTTCATCACACCCGCCTACGCGGCGCTGTTTGCGCTGTTTTTCGTTGCATTAAGCATTCGCACGATCGTTATGCGACGACGCTACGGTGTTGCCCTCGGGCACGGCGATCAAGCGCTGGTCGAGCGAGCAACACGGGCCCATGCCAATTTCGCCGAGTACGTGCCGTTCACCCTGTTGCTCGTGGCCTTTTTAGAATCGCTGCTATCTACTTCTGTCGTCACGCATGCGTTGTGTATCGGTCTCCTGGTCGGGCGGATCGTACACGCCTACGGTGTCAGTCAGCCGAATGAGAATTACCGCTTTCGTGTTACCGGTATGCTGTTAACGTTTACGGTTCTGTTGGCGGCGGCGCTTCTAATTCTCTGGCAATACGTATCGGCGCTGAGTAGTTAGCAACAACGCTACGTAGAATCACAACCCGCCGTATTTGGCGGAACGCGTGTTTGTGCACTGCATCGGGACGTTTGTTCCGTCTAAGACAATAAGAACCGAGCGAAAGACTTATGGGTTACGACATTTCCTACCACCCGGTCGATATCCAGTACCTGGAATCGACGGTATTTCCCTACATACTGGGTGAGACCGATAGCGATGCGCTGTTCGATCGGCCAACGAAGATTGTCCAGGCACGGTTTCAGGCCAATGCCTGGGGACTGGGCCTGCTGGGTCGTTACCATGAGCAAAACCGGCGCGAATACGAATGGAACAGCCAGAACGCAATTAAGAAAGCGGCCCTGAAGCTTGCCGGGAAAAAACCGCCCGAGCGTGAGCTCGAGTTTGAGTCGGATATCTACGTTTGGGGTCGGCCGTTTTTTATCAGCGACGCATCGGCGGCCGAGGTAGCGGCCAGTATTGAGCGATACCTCAACGCCACCGATCTTGCGGCAGTCGACGCACTCGCGCAGCAGGCGATCAACGATAAATGGCCGCAGCTCGCTGGCGCCATCCAGCCGAAGTTTGAACAAGAACCACCCACTGAGAGCGACTTCCGTAACGAGGTGAGCTGGAAAATTGTCCTGATGCGTGACGCGGTGGCCGCGCTGCGAGCCGGCACCGAAGTCAAAACCCCAGACGGCGAATCGATGGATCCTGCCGAGTGTATTGAAGCCTATCTACAGCATGCCGCGATGGAATTTGCGGCGATCACGCGGCCTGGCTGGATGACACGAGGCTATGTATGGCCAACGTACCTCTGTGATCTGGGTGGTTTGCCGACAACAGTGTTTGAATCGTCGCAAAAACCGTTTTCTGGTTTTCTGGAGAAGCTGCCCGAGGCCAAACTTCGTGACGATGATGCGATCAGCGAGAACTATATGTTGGGCGGTTACGTGCCCGCCGCCGAGTTACCGCAGCTCAAACAACTCTTTGCCGAGGGTCGCGACGAGATTATCGCGGCCGCCACGAAAGAAGGCTGGGAATACGACTGCAAAGTTACGCTGCAGAAACTCGACGAAACCATCCACTACTGCGAAGTGAATAATCTAGGCCTTGTTGAGGCTGCGGAGATTTACAGTGGTCCGATGGGGATCATGAACTAGCGATGGTGGTTATTCCGGAACCGATGGTGAAGGCTATCTAGCGCGCCAGGAACATGTACGACGAAGTACTGACAAAACTCATTCCGACTAAGAACGCACGTGAAGCGTTTGAAGGCGAGTTCATCTACCGAGAAGGAAAGGTCTCTATCGTCGTTGACGCCGACGGCGAGGACATCGACGTTACACGTTGGCTGGCGCGAAAGTTCCTGCTGAACCTGGCGGAGTATGACGCCAAAGCGCGGGCAACCGCCGCCGAGAAGATGCTAAAAACATACAACGAGACGTGGCGGCAGGAAGATGAGCCTCTGCTCACAAAGGCTCAGTTCACCGAGAGATTAACGTTGGTCCATGTATCCTTCCTCGGCGTGGAATCCGTTGACTTCATGTACGCCGATGACGGTATGTTCGGCGGACACTCGCTGATTCCGCAGAGTTTCGATGGCGAGACGTTTACGTACGTTCAGATGTACGGCTAGACGATCATGGCTTGCTCAACAAGCGAATCGGAAATCGTGAATGACTAATATCGCTTTGTTCATCGTTGTGTTTGCACTGGATGCGCTGCTGGGCGCGCTGTTCCTGTGGATAGGTATGCGGATAACGGCAAGGCTGTACGGTATGCCGCCCGGCGCCACCTATTGCGGCTTCCGTGACCTGGTTATTGTTGTTGCCGCGGCTGCATTGGTCGCACTGCTGCCGGGGTGGATCGGCGTGGTTCTCTCTTGGATCGTACTCTTTGGTCTGCTGAGACACTTCACGGAAGCGGAGATAGGTGAGCTGCTGCTGATGGTGATTATTTCCCGTGTCGGTGTCGCGTTAGCAACAGCGATGCTGATGCCGTTGTTGCTACAAATAGCGTAGTTCGCTTTTTCGGCGGGTCTACTGGCAGGCCGTTACTAGAATTTCCTCTCGACTGACCGTGGTCGCCAACATAGAGTATCGGTCTACGAAGAGTGGGGAACATCCTTGGTGCGGTTTTTTGCGATCCTCTGCAGCGCTTGCCTGGCTGCCTGCGCCGCTTCGTCATCGATTCGGCCAAACGTCATCATCACGCCTAACGCAGAGCGAACCGCAGCGACGATTGAGGTGGTTGCTGGCGTTAGAAAGTCCGAACAGTTCTTAAGAGACCTGGCGCTACAAACAGCACCGTCGATTCAGGCGTTGCTGCAATGCCCATCCGGCCAAGCCACTCAGCAGTGGCTCAATGATGGCAAACCGGCGGTCGTGGAAGATCGCCCAGAAGCGCACTCGGTGACCCTAACGTTTGCCTGTGTTGAGTAACGCTAGCGGGCCGGCGTGAAGTACGTTTCGATTCTCCTACCGTTTGTCGTTGGACTCGGCGTGTTGCTGGTGAGTAACACGCTTGCAACGGCCGGCGCCATAAATGCGATCGGACAGGGCTTTTTGTTTGCCGCCGTTGTTTGTATTCCGCTCTATAAGACCGGTCGGATGGCGTACGTCGATATCGGCTGGCCGTGGGGCATTATCGTCATTGGTCTTGTGGCGATCTTCGTCCTTGATGGGTACTGGCTAAGAAATTTCGGTATCGGCCTGGTGTACCTGTTCGTTGGTGGTCGGATGGGGTTTATGGCCGTGCAGTATTGGCGCCGCGGCGCATTACAAAAAGAGCTGCCGCGCTACGCCTACCAGCGGCGGCGCTGGGAAAAAACCGGTAAGACCAACACGATGCTCGCCGCTCAGTCCGAAGTGATCGCACAGGGTGCGTTCAACGCATCGTTTTTGGCCTTTCCAGCGTTCATCATCGCGGCCAATACGGCGAGTACGATCTCGCTCATCGAAGTCCTTGGCATGGTCGTCTGGCTGATGGCGTTTGTTTTTGAGACGGTCGCCGACCGACAAAAACAGCAGTTTATCCACGCACAAAAACGCACCGGTATTTCCGACGCGGTCTGTGATGTTGGCCTGTGGGCATACAGTCGCCACCCGAACTACTTCGGACAATGGATGGGGTGGAACGGTGTGTTACTGGCCACTGTCCCATCATGGCTCGCGTTGTACGGCAGTGAACACATCGTTGTTTGGTTGGCGTTGGGGGCCGGTTCCTTACTGGTCTCCTACTTCATGTACAACACGTTGGTGTATTACTCGGGCGCCGTGCCGTCCGAGTATTACTCGGTTCGTAAGCGCCCAGCGTTTGCCGCTTATCAACAAACGACCAGTCGGTTTTTCCCGCGCGCTCGTCGAGGGTGACGCTTCGTAAACAAAGAGGGCATACCGATGAAATCGGCTAGTTATAAGAATGCACTCGAGATCATCGGTATTTTCGGTGTGCTGTTGTCGCTAATTTTTGTTGGTCTGGAGATACGTGACTCCAACCGACAGGCGCGCGCGGCCGCGTATCAAGCGATCGGTATTGCGACGTCGGAGTTTCATCAGACTATGGACGACCGCATCAATCGCTTGTACGACCAAGCCTTTGATGCCGAGCTCATCAAAACCTGGAGCTACAGCGACTGGTTGGCTGCCGATCGTCGGCTGCGCGCCGATATGCGGCTGTTCGAAACGATTTTGCTGCAGGTGGATCAGGGCTTGTTCGACGAGGAGGCCATCACCAATCTCGGGTTCAGTGGCTTCGGCGAAGGGTGGTTAGCCATTCCGGGCGCCGCATGTCTCTGGCCGCGTCTAAGCGAGGGCCCGGGCAGGGTCGGGCCATTGGTCCGCGCGTGGATTGAGAATGGTACGCCCGCCAATGAGCGTGCGGAGTGCCCCGTTAGCATCAACAACAAACGGGCGTCGTATCGATCGGGTGGGGAATGATACCCGCAATGCTGCTAGCGTTAGTACGGAGTCCGGTTTCGTCGAGAGTAGCGAACGATGAACATACGACGCGCGACAACCGCCGACGCGCCAGCGCTGCTCGCTATCTATACGCCGTTCGTTGAAGACTCGACCGTCTCGTTCGAACTAACAGCACCGACAGTCGAAGAGTTCGCTGGGCGCATTGAGCAATCGTTAAGCACCCACGAGTGGCTGGTCATGACAGACGGCGAGCGGTATTGCGGCTACGCCTACAGCACACCGCACCGCGCCCGCGAGGCCTATCGTTTTTCGGTTGAAACGTCGGTCTATGTCGCCACCGACTACCGCGGCAATGGCATCGGCAAGCAACTCTACTACGCGCTGTTCGAATCACTGCATGCACTCGGTTACAAAAGCGCCTACGCCGGTATCACGATGCCAAACCCCGCCAGCATTGCGTTGCATAGCGCGGTTGGCTTTAAAAAGGTCGGCGTTTATAGCGACGTTGGGTTCAAGTTCGGGCAATGGCACGATGTGTCCTGGTGGCAGCGCCACGTTGCCGACTAGGCAATACGGACCTGTTTTGGGTAGTACGAACTCGGAGCAAGCGCGATTGGATATTTAGTCGCTAAACCAGGCCACCGAGATCCAAGCACAGCCACGCACTCGCGCCGACCAACAGCGCACCGCCGAGCTGGCGAAGTGGCCGTGGTACCGGCAGTAATCCTGTGGTTGCTATTGGTCGCCTTAGCAACGTTACGCCGGAATACGCAGCGAGCAGTACCAATAGAAACCCGAGCTGCCCCACCTCAACGCCGATATTGAACGCCAGCAGTGCAGGTAGTGTCTGCTCGGACGGAAGCGCTAGCTCGCGCAGTGCACCGGCAAAGCCGAAACCATGTAACAAGCCGAACAGGAACACAACGACTCGACTGGCCGCACCGGTGGCGGCGCCGCGAAGGTTAGAGAGACCGACCCAGGCGATACTGGCGAGAATCAGCGGCTCGACAAGCCACGGCCATGGCTGAACCCATCCCAAGGCACCAACGATCAACGTAACCGAGTGCGCCAACGTGAAAAGACTGACCGTGACGGCGAGTTGTCTAATCGAGCGCGATGCCAGCAACAGGCCCGTTACAAATAGCAGATGATCGAAGCCGCCGGGCAAGATATGGCGAATACCCGCCACGACATAGTTGCTGAATGCGGCCCAGACGCCACCATCGTCTGGGATCTGGGTAGTCTCGTCGGCCGATAACGCACTTGGCTGGAACACGGGCGAACGTTGGTTCGTTACCAACCAACGTGTTTGGCTCTTTCCGGTCGCCGGTTCGATAATCGTCGTCGCAATGGGTTCTTCGAGGAAAAAGGCGTCGGTGAACTGAACGGTCAGTGGTGCCGGCCGCCAATCGATGTCTCGGTCCGGATTGATGCCGGTAAGCACGACGTCGGTCCGGGGCCAACTGAGTGGGTCTAGAAAGACCGACGCCGGTTCGTCGGGAAAGCGAATCGAGGCGAGCGTTAAAGCAACGAGACGATTGCCGTGAACGATGCGAACGGCGCTCGGCAACTCGGCCAGTAGCGCGAGGACATCGGGGTCGTTGATCGGATCGGACAGCTCGCTAAGCTCGTAATAGCGCTGCCGATCACCAACGGTTCGCAACAGGTCCAGCGACAACGTGACACGAACGTCGCCGCTCTGGGCGAGCTCGACCTCGGCCCTCGACATATTCAGGAGGTGTGCCGCCGCCGGCGACACGGCAAACGCTAGCAGTAAACAGAGTAGTCCTCGCCAGCGACGCATCGGCGCTGCGCCTACCAAGCGATCGGATGGGTCTCGCCCGTCGTCACGTTGACCAAACCACCGGGGTTACCTTTATAGGGCGCCACCAGCTGCCATTTCCATGGGGATGCGGTTAGGAACGCGAAGCGCATCCGTTCGGGTAAACCGGGCTGCGCAATCCACTGCATGGCGTCGGCGGCTGTGAATAACTGCTCGACTTCAGCGCCGACAACGTCGACCGGTCGCTGCGAGATGAGTCCGGCGATTTCCAGCTGGACTTTAGCCACCACGCGGTTGTCGGCGACCAACGCCCAGCCACCTTGCATCTCAGCGACGGTGTTAACAGCGAGCGCCATCGCTGCATCATCATTACCGATGATCCAGACGTTGTGCAGATCGTGCGACTGCGAGCTCGCCAAGGCCGAGCCCGGCGTTAACGGACCAACGTTGCGCCAGAACATTTTCGATGTGGCCGCGGTGCCATGGTAGCGCTCGACCATGGCCACTTTGCTGATGCCAGCGGCCGGGTCGGCGATGAGCTCGCCGTCGGTAACCGGTAACGTCGTCGTCGGTAGATCCGGCGCGAAGTAAAACGGCTGCAGGACAGCAATGTTCATCTCGTCGCGATCGTCGGGCGCGGTGATTTTGAAGTCGGTGGCTGTCACGTCACGGCCGATGTTCATTGTGTTGGTTGCCCAGTCTGGATACTCGATGCTGGGTATGTCGAGTAAGTACTTACCGTCCTTCGCCGCAAGCTGGCCATTGGCATAGACCGATTCGATAGCGACGCTCGTCGGATCGCTCAATAAAACAATGTCGGCATAGCGGCCGGGTGCCACCGAACCGACTAAATGCTCGATATGAAAGTGGCGGGCGGTGTTGTAGCTGCCGAGCTGGTAGGCGATGCGCGGTTCAACACCGGCTTTGATCGCCGTGCGGATGTTGTAGTCCATGGAACCGAGCTGCGTCGTTGTGTGCACATCGCGATCGTCCGTCGTTACCGACACGTTGCTCCAATCGACCAGCCCTTGCTCGATCAAATAGGGAAACAGATCGCGTGCCGTATCGACGCGCACTTCTAAAAAGACACCGCGGCGAAGTTTCTCGAGTCCCTCGGCGGGTAGGCGTACCTCGTGGTCCGACGACAGCCCGGCCGCCGCGAACGCATTGATTTCATCGGCGCCCACCAGTCCGGCGCCGTGGCCCTCGACAACACCGCGATTCGCCCACGTCGCGTCCATCATGCCCCAAATCCGCTGATGTCCCGGCGCGTCTAGCCGCTGTACGGCGGTCCAGTCCATCACCTCGCCAAGGCCGACAACACGCAGGTCCTGCTGCATAAAGCTCGCCATCGCGTCGTAGCCGTAATAGCCACCACCCATCTCGTAAACCGTCGGCGGTGTGGCCGAGCCGATGGCTGGGAAAATCTTGAGCGGACTGCCCGCGTCTTCCGCCATCAGCCAGAACGCCGCGTTGTTCATACCGACCACGTTTGAGAGTTCGTGCGAACCTTCGACGGTCCACGTGCTACCGAACGGTACAACCAGCGCGGCTTCGTACTCCGGCGTTAGGTAGCTGCTCTCGATGTGTTTGTGCGACTCACCGAAGCCTGGCACAGCCCACAGTCCCTCGGCGTCACGCGTCGCTTTCGCCTCGCCCGGCCACGAGCCCGTCTTACCGACCCAGGCGATCCGCTCACCGGCGATTACGATGTCCTGTGCCTCGTCCCACTGGCCGGTGAAAACGTTCAATACCGTGACGTTGGTGATAATGAGATCGGCAGGTTGCCGCGCCATTGAAACCTGTAATAGCTGGCGCCGAACGTTCGCTTCATCACTAAGTTGGTGTGGCTCGTCGCGATAGCCGGGCAGTTCAGTCGGTGGTTCGGCGCCAGCGAGGCTGGGTAGTAGCGCAAGCGCCGCCATGCCAAAGCAGCGGCGAACACGTGCTGTCAGACAACATCGAATGCGGTGGATCACAGCTCACTCTCGTTATTGTTGTTCCGCTAACTTACTGGCTTCCGCGTCCGTTCGCACTCGATTTTCACGGTTGCTGGACACAGAACGTCGAAGTTCTGTACGGCCGTCGTAGCGCCGAATTGGAGTAACAAAAAGTTCGATTGCAAACCGATCCATCTGCGCATCTTCAGATAAGCAGACGCACTCAATCTCACCGAATAGTTCGCAGAACGCGAACTACCCGACTCTAATTTGCCCCCTAGTCAGCTCGAAGCGGCTGACTATATTGAAACAAGGCGCAATAGCGCCTTGGCTTTCGATATCGGTGCCTTGTCCAAGCCGGCTACCGATCTCGATCATCACAGCCTGTAGGGGGGCTGCAATCACGTAAGACTCCTTCGGGGAGTAAGGGGGAATACCGCATGTCAGCAGACTCGCATCTGTCGAAGTCGTTACCTTTCATTGCAGTGACGGCCTTATTGCTCAACTGGTCGAGCGCCAACGCTCAGCTGGAAGAGATTGTCGTCACCGCGCAGAAGCGTTCGGAATCGTTGCAAGACGTACCGATCGCCGTGACCGCATTCACCGGTGAAACCATGCAAACGCTTGGCGTCGTAAACGCGAGCGATCTCGTAAATCTAACGCCTGGCCTCGCGGTCGGCACGCAGCAAGGCTCTAACCGTAACTACTTTCTCCGTGGTGTTGGCACCAGCGATGTACACATCACCGCCGCGACGGCGGTCGGTCAGTACTTCGATGGCGTTACGCTGACGAGTGGGTTCCATGCGAAAGCTGCTCTTTTCGATATGGAACGGGTCGAAGTGTTGAAGGGGCCACAGAACACATTGTTCGGCCTGAACACAACCGGTGGCGCCGTTAACTACATCAGCCGCAAGCCGGAAATAGACGGTGGCACGAACGGCTACGCTCGAGTGTTTGCCGGCAATAACAGTCGTATCGAGGCGGAAATCGCATCAGGCTTCGATATCTCCGACACGGTCGCCGCCCGTGTTGCGATCCAGAGTATTACCGACGACGGCGCGTTCACGTCTATCAGCAACGGCAGCAACTACGGCGACGAAGAAACGCTAGCGGGCCGCGCCGCGATTCTGTGGCAACCGAACGACATTGCCAGTGTGCTATTTAACATTCACGGCTTTTCATCGAGCAGCAACAGCACGGCGATTAAGGCCATTGGCAGCCGCGCGCCGGACGGCTCGGGCGGTTTTTGTACAGACTTCCCGAGCGGTGTCATCGACTTTAGCCAAAACACTAACTGTCTCGGCCGCGATGGTGGCGGCACAGGCTAGGCACCGTCTGATCCATCCACAGGCGACTGGCAAACAACCGCGCAAGACTTTGGGTTCGAAGAGGTCGATACGCACGGTTTCTACCTGAAGGTTGATCTCGATACGTCGTGGGCGACATTTAACTCGATAACGTCGTGGGACAATCTCGACTTTAGAAACGCCAACGATAACGACGGTGGCGACACCTTAGGGTTGAATACGTTTCACCAAGACGACCGCGATACGTTCCAACAAGAATTCCGCTTGGTCTCCACCGATACCGAAGCGTTCCGTTGGATTGCCGGCGTTTACTTTTTGGATGAGAGTTCCAATTCGTATACGGGGCTTCGCGGTGCGCGCCTAGCGTTTCGTAACGGATTGCAGGCTCCGAACATCCAACTCGACCACACGCGGGAAAACCTGGGGATCTACTTCCAAGGGGAATACGACATCTCGGAGCGACTCACCTTAACGGCCGGCGTACGCTGGTCGGACGAGCAGATCGAGGGCGATTACTTGCCGTCATCACCGGTCGTCGCCGGTGACCCAACGACGACGCGTTATTTCGCTGAAGACATACAACGCTTGGTGGCCGCACAGAATCCAGGGACACCCGAGTTCGACGCGAACGGCTACGAGATCGCGCGACAAATTACCCAAGAGCTCAATAACGAGGATGTTGGCTATACGATTAAGCTCGACTGGGCGTTAAACGACACGTCGTTGCTCTATCTTAGTAACTCGCGTGGCTTTAAAGGCTCGGCACTGGATATTCGGCCCGTCTACGCGCTGGTTCCGTTACCGAACGTTGTCTCGTCGCTGGAAGAAACGCGTTTGAATCCAGAATCCCTCGACGCCTGGGAGATTGGCTACAAAGCGACGCTATTCGATAGCCGGGTCGAGGTAGACGCAGCGTACTTCTGGTACACCTATGAGGACTTGCAGCAGTTTGTGACGGCGCTCGGTATCCCGATTCTTGATAACGCGCCGGAATCGGAGATTTCAGGACTCGACGCCAACATTCGCTATGGTAATGACGGCTTGTTTATTCAGGCCGGTCTGTCGTTGCTAGATGCTGAGGTCACCGATGCAACGGACAGCAGCTTTGTCGAAGGCGCAGAGCTCGGTAACACGCCGGAGATTTCCTACAACGTCTTAGCGTCGAAAGAGTGGGAGGTCGCTAACGGTCTGCTGACTTTGACGGGCAACGTATCGCACACCGGCGATCAGGTGAAAGTGACAGCCACCGCCGGCAACAGTCAGGTTGTTGAGCAACTGAGTGTCGATGCTTACACCATCGTCAGCGGTAATCTTAGCTATCGCTTTGGCGCCGACGAGCAATACAACCTGTCGCTATTCGGCCGCAATCTGACCGACGAGAATTTCTGCGGTGCGGTACTGATCAACGACGGCAACGCTGTACTAGGTCCGACGATCAACCCAGCAACGGCTGTACACATGCATGCGTTATGCCGCGTGACGAACGCATCAACACGCACGTACGGCATTTCGTTCAATATCGACTTCTAAGCAGTAGCGGCAGTCGATGACACCCCGAGCCCGATGGGGCTTGGGGTGTCGCCGACCGGCGGCTGTACGACCGTAGATAACCGGGGGACGACTCCTTTGTGGCGAATCAGTCTGCTCATACTGTTACTGTCGGCTTGCTCGCACGACTCGGGGCAACGCGGCGAGGACACAGATCTCGCTAAACGCCCGAATATCCTGCTGATCGTTGCTGATGATCTCGGCTATTCCGATATCGGTGCGTTCGGTAGTGAGATCGCCACGCCGAACCTCGATAACCTAGCCGCTCAAGGTCTTGTTCTAACCAACTTCTACACCGGTCCAACCTGCTCGGTAAGCCGTGCCATGTTGTTGAGTGGTGCCGACAACCACATTGCCGGTCTCGGCAATATGGCGGAGACGGTGTCCGATAACCAACTCGGTAAACCAGGGTACGAAGGCCACCTTAACGATCGAGTCGCAACGATTGCTGAAACGCTAAAGGCGCTTGGCTATCGAACCTACATGGCTGGCAAATGGCATTTAGGGATGGCGCCGGAACAGTCGCCGTTTCAACGCGGTTTCGATCAGACATTCGCACTTTTGTACGGCGGCGCGAGTCACTTTGCCGATATGGCTGGGCCCGATACGCATCGTAATCCGGCTATCTACCGAGAGAACGGACGGTTAGTGTCTGAGCTGCCCGCCGAGTTTTTTTCAACATCTTTCTATACTGACCGAATCATCGAGCAAATCGATAGCGAAGCAGACAGTACTGCACCGTTTTTCGCCTATTTGTCGTACACCGCGCCGCATTGGCCACTGCAGGCGCCCGACGACTACATCGATAAATACGCGGGCCGTTACGCGGTTGGTTACGACACCGTTCGTGAACAGCGCTTCGCCAAACAACAAACGCTCAAACTTCTGCCAGCCGATCTCGGTGTATCGGAGCGACCCGCTGACATTCCAGCATGGGCGGAACTAACTGTTGAGAAGCGCGCCTCTCACGCTCGAAACATGGAAATTTACGCGGCGATGGTCGATCACATGGACATGAGTATCGGCCGGGTTCTTGATTACCTGCGTGCTCGAGGTTCGCTCGACAATACGTTGATCGTCTTTATGTCAGATAACGGTGCGGACCAATGGAGTCTGCGCAACGCACCACCAGCGGTCGGTGAATTCGCAGCGACCTTCGACAACTCGCCATCGAATCTCGGCCGTGAAGGATCGTTCGTGTTCTACGGCCCCGAATGGGCGCACGTTAGCAACACGCCGTTCACACGCTACAAAGGCACGACGTACCAGGGTGGTATCCGCTCGCCAGCCATCGTTTATTGGCCCGAGCGTATTCAAACAGGCCAGATGAATGATGCGCTGGCGTTTATTACCGATTGGTATCCCACCTTTGTTGAGGTTGCTGGCGGCGATGCGGCCACAACCGGTGGTAAGAGCCTTGCCGCCGTACTCGACGGCTCTGCCCAAGCGGTTCGCGAGCCCGCCGACTACATTGGCATCGAGGTGTGGGGAAAACGCAGCATCGTCGGTCAGCGCTACAAGATGGTTAGCTCGCCGGTACGGCCGCACGGCCAAGCCGACTGGGAGTTGTACGATCTTAGCGTCGATCCATCGGAAACCACGGACCTCGCGACCACAGAGCCGGACCGGCTGCAAGACATGCAGGATGCATGGAACACGTACGCTGCCACCAGCAACGTCATCTTGCCAGAAGGCCCGTTCAAGATTCGGCCGGTTGGCGATAAACCCACCGAGTAGCCGGCTCCCACTGTGGTGATTCGCACCTTAGTTATGGCCGCTCTGCTAGTCGGGTGCACAGCAAACTCGGGTATCGGAGTCGCACCAACAACGACGGGTTCTCAGCCGGACAACCGTCCGAACATCGTATTAATCGTCGCCGATGATCTGGGTTATTCAGACTTAGGTGCGTACGGCAGCGAAATCGATACCCCGGCTCTCGATGGTCTTGCTCGTACAGGTGTTCGGTACTCCCAGTTTTACGCCCACGCGAACTGCTCACCAGCGCGGGCCATGCTGTTCTCAGGTATGGATAGCCACGTCGCGGGGTTGGGCGCGATGGGCGGCTACGCTGGACCCAACCAGATTGGCGAGCCGGGTTATGAGGGCCACCTCAACGAGCGAACGGTATCGGTGGCCGAGTTACTCCAAGCCGCGGGCTACCAGACCTTTATGGCGGGCAAATGGCACCTTGGCGATACCGCCATATCATTGCCATCGGCCAAAGGGTTTGATCGATACTTTATTCAAGTCAAAGGGAGCCCACCAGCCGGCCATTTCAATCTTAATGGTGCCTCCCCGGCAGCGAGGGGCGCCTATATTGAGGACGGTGTCGATCGAACCGGTATGCCTGTTGCTACCGATTTTTATTCGAGCAATTTCTACACCGACACATTGATTGGCTACTTAGAAAACGCGCGAACATCGGACAAACCGTTCTTTGCTTATCTCGCTTTTTCGGCGCCTCACATACCCGTTCAAGCACCAGATGCGTACATTGACGCATACAAAGGCCGCTATGACGACGGTTATGACGTACTGCGCCAGCAACGACTCAGCGCGTTACAGCGAATCGGCATGGTGCGAGCGGATGTACCGGCAACGCGTCGCGCGCCGACAGCGAAACCGTGGCTACAGCTATCTGATCAAGAGCGGCGTGTTCAAGCGCGGATGATGGAAGTGTATGCCGGCGCGGTCGATAACCTCGACGATAACGTCGGCCGACTCGTTACGTACTTACACGAATCGGGCGAGTTTGATAACACCGTGTTCGTGATCTTATCTGACAATGGCGCGGCGGGGTTTTCCGGCTGGCAGAGTCAGCGTTTACTCGATCGATACAACGAAGCGGATAACACGCTCAATAACCTCGGGCGCGACGGATCACGAATGTTCTACGGCCCGGGCTGGGCATCGGCGAGCAGCGCCCCGTTCTACCTCTTTAAACGACACATGGCAGAGGGCGGTATCCGCGTTCCGCTCATCATTAGTGGTCCACCCGTCGCGAGACCAGGCAGTATCAGTCACGCTTTATTAACCGTTCGAGACATCGCGCCAACGTTACTTGAACTTGTAAACGTCCGATACCCGACCGAGACGTACGAAGGTCGAGCTGTGCTGGCGCAATCGGGTCGTTCATTTCTATCACATCTTCGCGGGCAACAAGATTCCGTTCACAGCGCAACAGAAGTATTTGGTTGGGAACTGTTCAAGCGTCGGGCCGTGCGGAAAGGCCGCTGGAAGGCACTGCTGTTAGAGAAGCCGTTCGGAACCGGGGCGTGGCAATTGTTTGATTTAGCGACCGATCCCGGAGAGGTCACCGACCTCGCCTATGTCGCACCCGAAGAGTTGGCCGAGATGCTGACAGCATGGGATCAGTACGCCGCTGACAACAACGTAATTATTAGCAACGGACCGTTGGTATTCCCCTAGGGGACGACGGGTTGCGTGCCGTTTAGGGACGCGCAAGGAGATCGACAATGGAAACGTTAACTATCCGATGTTTGAGCTACATATTGCTGCTGACAGCGGTTACTGCAACCGCGGATACGCAAGTTGAGCCGGACGTTGCGTTAGAGATGCTAAATAATCAGGCCAAGCAATTTCAGAGACGCATTGTTCGCGTCACTAATAATGTCTATACGGCTGTCGGCTTTCATGGTGCGAACACATCAATGATCATCGGCGACGACGGTGTCATCATTGTCGATACGTTAATGGGTCCGACCAGTGCTGCCACCGCACTAAAGGCACTACGCGCATTTAGCGACAAGCCAGTCAAAGCCGTTATCTACACACACAGTCATGGCGACCATACCGGCGGTACCCGAGCATTCACCGGCGATAAAGACATCGCGGTATACGCGCTAGCAGGCTTTGGAACCGAACATGGCACGGACCCTGCCCTCAATCCGATCATGATGCGGCGCGGTGCGCGCCAGTTTGGTCGTCGACTGCTCCCGGCGCAGATGACCAATCGGGGACTCGCGCCGGCCAACACTTACGACCGCGATCGCGGCACTGGCTTCGTTGAACCAACGGTGCTCATTAATGATGACGTATTTAAAAAGGGTATTGCTGGGGTTCGGTTTGAAATCTACCGAGGACCCGGCGAGACTGATGATGCGTTGTTTGTTTGGTTACCGGACGAAAGGGTCCTGTTTACCGGCGATAACTTTTACTCGGCGTTTCCGAATTTGTACGCGATCCGCGGTACCGGGTATCGGAACGTTCTGAACTGGTCAGACAGCGTTGCCCACATGGCAACATTTGAACCCGATGCCGTCGTCCCCGGTCATACGATGCCTATTCTTGGCCAGAAAAATGCCACGACGGCGCTGCGCGACTACAGCGAAGCGATACGTAGTGTTTACGACCAAACGGTAGCCGGTATTAACGCGGGCAAAAGCCCGGATGTGCTTGCGCACGAAGTCGAACTACCTGAGCACCTCAGGAACAAGCCATATTTAATCGAGTTTTATGGGTCAGTGGCGCATGCGACTCGGGCGATTTACGCGGGTCTGCTCGGTTGGTACGACGGTAATCCGACGACACTAAGTCCGTTGCACCCAGAGCAAGAAGCCAAACGAGTCGCGAAATTGGCCGGCGGTGTTGCTGGACTGAGTGAAGCGATGCAGCGGGCGATGGACGATGAAGACTATCAATGGGTCTTAAAGCTTGCCGACCACCTGCAGTGGCTGGGCGGTGATGCGGACCAAGAGCTGGCGCTACTGACGAAGATTCAAGCACTGCGCGAGCTTGCCGCTCGCGAGTACAACGCACCGAATAGAAATTACTATTTAAGCTACGCAAATGAGCTCGAATTAAACATAGACCGCAGCGCTACGAAAGAGGATATGCAACAGCAGTAACAGCTGCGCGCCCTGGGCGCGTGCCGTTCGTGTTGTACCGCGCGGTGACCCCAGCTAGGACGAAATCCTGACGGTGGCGCGACAGTCGAGAAGCGTGAACAATACGCAGTATGCTGCCCAGTGCAGCAATCGATAGTGAGCGACCCGTAAATTGTTGCCCGCCTACCAATGACCAATGACTCCGTCCAAGCATACGAATCGCATGCCCATGAATTTACCCGTTGCCGCAGTCCGTCGATTGGTGGCGACGTCGTTGACCGCTGGGCACGCTCGCTAGCACCGGGCGCTGACGTACTGGAACTCGCCTGCGGCAGTGGCGTCCCGGTCACTGCGGCGCTGGTCGGAGCCGGCGTAACGGTGTCGGCTATCGACGCATCCCCAACCTTAGTCGCTGAGTTCGCCTCGCGCTTCCCCGACGTGCCGGTCCGTTGTCAGCGTGTTCAAGACGGTGATTGGTATGACCGCTCGTTCGCTGCCGTTATCTGTATCGGACTTATTTTTCTGCTTGAAGAAGCCGACCAACTCGCTTTGATCGAACGCGTTGCGGCAGTGCTCGAACCGGGTGGACGATTCTTGTTCACAGCGCCGGTAGAACTCGGCACTTGGGACGACATCTTGACCGGCCACCCGTGCCGCTCGCTCGGTGTCGATCGCTACCGAGCAGCGCTTGAGAGTGCGGGCTTTGAGGTCATCGATACACTTGTCGATTCCGGTGGAAACAATCACTACGACGCGATTCGACCGTAGCGACATCGATGACCCGCCCGATCGACAAAGCCCGCGCGTTTATCGCCTCTTTAGGGCACGAGGATCTCTCCGATGCTGAGCTCATCGAGCGCAGCGCTGAGTTCTTTGAAGAGAACGTACCCGCGCTTGATGCAGAGTTTGCAACGACGTTATTGCAGCAAGCGGCCGATCAAAGTGGTGAGGCCGCGCTCGGCATCATTGAGCAATTTGCGGGTCGAGGTTCGGCGGCGGCGCAGTTGGCACTCGGCGCAATGCTGCTAACCGGTATATCGATGAATAAGCGCGAAACCGAGGCGCTGTTCTGGCTAAAGCGCGCCTTCAACGGCAACAGCCCGAAAGCTGGAATATTGTTAGCGGCAGCGTACTCCGGGAATTCGAGCCTCGCGGTAAATATGGAGAAAGCGCGTCACTACATGCAAGGCTCGGCTGATCTCGGCGTACCGAAAGCGCAGTATCTGTTTGCCTGCATGTTGCTCGAGGGTGAAGGCGGCCCGGTCGATGAGCAGACTGCCATTGCCTATATGCTCGCGGCGGGCCGGTCCCAACACGAAGACGCCCTTGAGTTTCTAAGCGACAACAACCTGCTCAGCGAGCTCTAGTAACGCGTTGTACTGTGGTAAAAACACGGGGTCCCGAGGATCGACTCACCCATGACCGACGACGCCGTATCGACCGACATCTTTCCCTTGTCCGATGAGCATGCTGCGCAACTAACGGCCCAGCGCGATTGGGTTGCGGCGCACTTTGAAGATCCGGCCGCTTACGAGGAGACGGGTAATAAGTTGCAGGTGGTAGCCACGATTCTTGATAACGGCTGGGTCGAGCCGACGGAGACGGCGAAGCTGCAGGCCTTGGGGGTCGCATTCGGTGACGCATTGGCCGATGCCATGGACCTGCACTGGGTAAGCCTCGCGGCGAACGGCGTTGAATGCCCGGGTCTTCGTTGGGAGGAAACGCTGTTGCTCGTCCATCCGGTGACGATGATTTCGACGTTGATGGAGGACGATGGCCACGTGGACATCGTCAACCTGTTCCGAACCGTCACCGAACATATCCAGCGAATGAAGGGCCGATTCGATCCACCACCCGAGCAAGCCCGTTGAGTTCACCGGTTGTCAGCGGGCTCGTTGGCGCGATCGTTGCCGGCGTTTTGATGACCGTCGTCACTAACCGACTAAAGAGCGAGCCGGGCGATGGCACGCTGCGTTATGGAATGGTCCTTTTTTGGGTGGGGATCGGTTCTGCGGCTATGGCGTTGGCGGCCGTTAGCGCGTTTTTCATTGACGACAATGTCTGGACCGATCGTGGTGAGTTTATCGCTGTGGTTGGTCTCATCATCGGATTCGGTGGTGGCGCGATTTATTCGCTGACCGAGTACTTTCTTGTGCGCGGTCGCTACGATGACGAGGGTATTACGCTACGAACACCGTGGAGCGGACGTCAAATCGGTATGTGGCGAGAGCTTAAATCTGCAACACACAACGCCACGATGAGTTGGTATGTATTGGAATTTAGCTCCGGCACTGTGATTCGGCTGTCGCAGTTCCTACGCGGGCACGGTTCGGTTATTGAGATCGTGAGAAAGCGCGGTTTTCTGGGCAGCGATAGAACGCTTTGACGACTACGCTGCGTCTGTAACACCACGTTAGCAGGAATGATCATGAGCACGCTCCCGACCTACGACGAATCTCTCGTAATTCTCCGCGCGCGCGGCGTAATCGGCCATGACGAAGCACCGCTACAACCGATGATGATGGCCCGTTAGGGTTGAGTTTCTACCGTACCGCTTTCGATAACGGTACCGATATTAGCGGAGTATCGATTGCACGAACGTTTATGGGTCGGTCTGAGTTCGACAACGTGTCGTTCAGCGGCAGCGACCTGTCCGAGTCCAACCTCTGCTGGAACGACTTTATCGACGTGGATTTTTCAGCCACGATTCTTGTCGGCGCCGATCTTCGCGCATCGGACTACGAACAATGCACGTTTGCTGGTGCAGACCTTTCAGGTGCCGACCTCCGTCACTCGAGCTACGAGGGCTGTACCTTTGAGGGCGCTACGCTCATCGGCGCTTTGCTCGCCGAAGCGCAACGCGATGAACTTGAGCTGACGGACGAGCAAAAAGCACAGGTCGTCTGGCAGCCGGATCACGGCCCTGAACCGGCTGGTGGCTAGCGCGCAAAGACCAACCCCGTAGTCTCTGTCTACGGGGTTGGCTGTTAGTGCTGCAGCGTGAGCTGCTCGACCGTTACCGGGGCTGCTGAGCCAGAATCGAACTCAACACCAGCCAGTACTCCGGCGGTAGCGATCGCTTCAGCATCGGCGCCGCTGTCGTACATCGCATGCATCGCACCGAGTGCATATCGAGCGCCCGAGCCTATCGACGCAAACCGGCGGTATTGTTCTACAGATCGGTCGTCGAACATGCCGAACATACCGTTGCCGTTCAGGACAAACAGAGCCATCTGGCTCGTCTCATACGCATCGCCGTCGTTCGGTCGTAGGAAGTATTCGTCTTTTAGCTTGTTGTGCAGCTTGCGCGAGAACTCAAAGAGGTCGCGTTTGGCGCTAATCGCTGGCAGCCGGAACCCGTTCGAGAAAACGCTCTGTAGTACATCCATGTGAGCCGACCAACCGACCACACCGATGAATGCATCGTCGACGCGTAGGATTTTCTCGGCGGAGACCACATAGTGGGCCTGCTGCTTCCGCGGCCCGTACGTCGTCAGCGTATCGGCGGCGATGCAGCCGATGCCGTTCTTTTCAACCATTACGAGTGTAGACATAGCAATACTCCTCGCACATCGCGTCATGAGGACGCAACTGTGCATCAAGTCTGTGCGCCGAAGGCACAGATCAAAACCAAAAATCTGCTGGGTAGGTAGCTGGAGCTGCTGGTGTGCTACGAATGAGGCACGACGTTAGCAGCCCACGCTACGCGGGTATCGCAAAGTTGTTTGCTGCGATCTAACATCGTCATCCTCCAGTAGGGCGGCGCATACTAGGGAGACATGCCGTGTGTGTCAACCATTCTGACGATCGGACGACAACGCGATAGCGCACAGCAACTGGCGCGACCGGTTGTGATCAACCGGTGTAGGGCTGACCTACGTATCGAAAGGAAAGACGCAATGGCAACGTTAGCGACGAAACGACGCGGGTTATGCAATTTGTTTCTGGTTTTTACAGCTTGCTACGCGGGCGGTGTTACGTCGGCAGAACAAGTGTACTACGACGGTCTCATGGCCAAGGCGGCGGGCCGGATCTACAACACAGACTTTGTCTGGGAAAACCCAGAACGAGAATTCTTCGAGGACGAACTGGCCCACCTTGCTGCTCGGACGGATGCGCTCGAGGCGATGATCTGCGATGCACTGACTGTTGGTCATAGCGTGCTCGGTGCCGAGTTACTGGTTTACTACAAACTCGACGGCTGTATCGAGCCACTTAGGGCCCGACTGTTGGAACCAGGGCGGTTTTACGGGTGGGAGGGAACTGCTGGCCTGCCCAATAATCACCTGCACGATAATCAGTATCCCTATCACCATCGATATTTCGGGGCCCTGGAAGCGCTATTCGATCCCAGAAAGCTTCGGGAAGGGTTGGCGCTTAGTCAGAATGAGACACGTGAGTTGCGAATGATGGCCGCAGACCCAAGCAGTGAACACTACGAATGGGCTCAATGGCTTCTTTATCGTCTGAACATATCAGTAGATCAAAATTGAACGCCACAATGAAAACGGAACGTCGCTTTGCGTTGTTCAGCTTTGTGATGGCTTGTCTGCATTTCGTCTTCGAGACCGGTGTGCACGTGAAATGGGGACAGTTCTTACCTATGCTAATCGTTGACTACATTGCAATTGCGTTACTGATCGGTGGCGCGATGGGCGTGCTGCGATGGAACTGGGGGCCAGGACTGCTGTGCGGTGCATGGGGTTTCGAGTTTTGCCTAAATTACCGGACGTTTTTTATCCGCGTACACGCGATTATGGAAGGTACGGCCAACGACGTAACCACGACGACCGCTTACATACTCGGTGCATTACTAGTGTTCTCAATACCGGTGTTCTTGTACGCCGTTCTTCTGTGTGTTCGCCGGCACCGAATGACAACCGCCGCATCAACACTGGTCGATAATGCTTGAGTGGCTGTTGCTAATGAGGCTCGGCGGACTGCACTGTGATCCGGCGGAGCTGCCAGTGGACGTAGCGGCTGGTTTCGTCGAGTTTGAGACGGAGGGCTTTTATCAGAACACGTTCGAACAAAGTGTATTGAAAAGCTGCGGCGACGATAGACGTGATGTCTGGATAAACTCCGACAGCCTTCGCGCGCTTTACCGCGAAAACTACGAGACGATGGTGGACGAAAAGTCGTTTCTTTATGTACGCGTCAAGGGGCGAGTAAGCCCCAAGGGCGCCTATGGTCACATGGGTCGTTATCGGTATTGCTTAACCGCTGTCGTTGTCGAGTCACATCGACTCATTGCGATGGATACCGCTTACGCGATGAACTGTGGGCGACGGTGGCGGTGACCCACTCAACGGTACGCGACTTCACATCGCTGCGTTTGTTGTAGCCGAGATGGGCCTCCCACGCCTCCGTTTGCGGTGGCGTTTCTACCGATCAACCGCGTCTTCCGAAACCGTCGCTACCATCGGGCCGAGACGGCCCTCCTACACCTTCATTCGCCGCAGCGTTTCTACCAATGTAGGAGCGGCGTCCCCGCCGCGATCAACCGCGTCTGCCGAAACCGCCGCCGCCATCGGGCCGAGACGGCCCTCCTACACCTTCGTTCGCCGCGACATTTCTACCAATGTAGGAGCGGCGTCCCCGCCGCGATCAACCGCGTCCGTCAAAACCGCCGCCGCCATCGGGCCGAGACGGCCCTCCCACACCTTCGTTCGTCGCAGCGTTTCTACCAATGTAGGAGCGGCGTCCCCGCCGCGATCAACCGCGTCCATCAAAACCGCCGCCGCCATCGGGCCGAGACGGCCCTCCTACACCTTCGTTCGCCGTGGCGTCCCCGCCTACTTTACGCCGCAGCGCCGATCGTATTTTCGCATGGAGCCGTAGAAGTCTTCCCCGAACAGTCGCTTAACGTCGTTCTTACTCGGAGCGTTGTAGGCGCTGTCAAATTCCTCGCGAAAGTCTTTGTAGCCATTGCACGCCGACCGTTGCCCCGATGCCGTTGTCGAGCGCGATGCCACGTAATTAACTCGCTCGTAGAACTTAGCTTCGGTTGCGAGCAAGCGGTTTCCCGCGGCGTCATAGGCGATGTGCGCTAATAGGTAGTACCCCGACGCGCCTCTGCTCGAGAACCCTTCATTGGCCTGACGTGCTAAATCCATGAAGTAACGGCCCGCAGCGCTAGGTGGCAGATACCGTGAAACCGCATAGCCAATAGGCGTTAGTGCCGCCGTATGTTGCCTTCCTAGTGTACTGATCAGACTGAGCATGCCTTGGCTGTCGAAAAGCGGTGCATCAACACGGTAACGAGTCACTGTCCCGTTCCAAGCGGTTCGCTCATAGCTGTACGGAACGAAGTTAATTATCTCGCGAACGGCGTCGCGGCTCTCTTCGCTCGCGAGACCATTTTCAGCAAGTAGGATCCCCACGTTGTGTAAGCGAACTTCGCCGGCCATTAGCGCCAATGAGGCAGCGCTCTGATGATCGCCGATATAGTCCGCCAGTGAGGCGGCAGAAACCAATACATCGGCGCCCTGCGAGAGCAGATCGACGTTTGGCGCGTGTGCTAGATAGTAACGACCGATGTTTGCGATGACCTTTGCCGCACCGTCGTGATCGCCTAATGCAATCTTGGCGTCGAGCGCTCGCATCAATCGACGTACGAAGTCGCGCGGCGGTACTTGACCGTTTTTGAGCATCTCAGTGAACAGGGCATCGTATATGTGCAATGGTTCGGCGAGTGCATCGATGGTTACGGTTTTTTCAAGCGCCTTACGCTCAGTGAGACGGTCGTTTACATCATCGTCGGGAACCGTCGGTATTGGTAATGAGCGTAGGTAGTAATAGTCGTCAGGTTTTTCGGCGGCTTTTTTCTGGTCGATTACGGCGAGTGATCGAGCTAAGCGAATACGATCGGTAATGCGTTGGTAGATAACACGGTCCGTGTGCCCCATGCCATTGAGCCATTTCTGGATACTCGTGGCGCCGACGCAGGTCTTCGCCCGTGGGCCGAAGCGAGATGTATTACCGCGATCTAGTGACGAGCGTAAGGAAGGAATCCAAAGACTGACGTCGTCCTCGATCATTGCTTGCGTCATACCGCGGGAACCGCCGGCGGTATAGACACCGTTCGCGAAGCGCACGGCCGCTTGCTGGGCCGGGGCCGCCTCTTGACCGGCAGCCTCCAAGTGTTTTACATACCAACGAGTCAATAAGTAGCACTCAGCGTTGAAGTAATAGACGTCGTCGGCCACCCGTGTTTCGCCGGTACCAGCGGCGATTGCTTGTTGAATCGCATCCGCCGTTATCGCAGCTTCATCTACAACGGCGTAGTAACCCGGTATGTATTTCTTCGGATCGATGACCCGCAACATGCCGTCGTAGTCGGCGCGTTGCGTTGCTGGCAACGCATCAAGCACCGCCAAACGTCGCTCATGCTCACAGGACACCAACGCATAGGCGATTCGGGCGCGGTCAGCACAAACGAATTGGCCGTTCGAATCGATGATAGCGACCAACTGGTACTCGAGGCTGCCGGCATCTCGAACCAGGCCAAACGTTGTGATCGCGGTGGCGGCCGTTAGCATCCGACTCGTCGGTGCGGTCTTATATTTGAAGTAAAGCACCTTGGTACCGTCGGGTCCGGGTTGTACCCAACCCGGCGACCCGTACGTGTCGCGCACCTGCGCTTCTGTCCAACCTTGCCGCGGTTCGACGCCGGCCGGAACACCAACGCCCGGCAGCGCCGTGCAGCCACTAAGAACGAACCCCAGCGTCAAATAAGCCAGCGAAACAAGGTGGCGCGAGAATCGGTTTGTGGTGTGGCGACGGGCCATGGCGACGATCTCCTCGAGGTTTCGTGCGTAATCAAATGACGCGGTAACGATGCGAGATCTGCCCCGATAAAAGTCTGAAGAAGGTCTTAAGAACACTTTAAGTGGCCGAAAAAGGCGGGCTTTCGCGGTACAGCCGGTAGTGGGCCGGTGAGATAAGACGGACCGTAGTCAGCGGCGGCGAGCGGCGTTATCGTTGGGGGGTCTTAGCTGGGGGCCTGAGATTAACGATGCGACGTGAAACAGAGACAGCGCTGGTTACCGAGCTGCTCGGTCTTAAGGAAAATGGGTCGGCGTTTTTAGAAGATGGCGTGCCGCCGAGTCCGGTGGGCATCTACACCGACCCGGCGCATTTTGACGCCGAACGGGACAGTGTCTTGCGGCAGTTACCGCTGCCGGCAGCGCACGCGAGCGAGCTCGACCAAGCCAACAGTTTTGTCACGCGCCAAGTCGCTGGTTTTCCGGTGCTGATGACGCGCGACAGCACTGGTAAGGCACATGCTTACTTGAATATTTGTCGCCACCGCGGCACCCGATTGGTCAATGCGGAGCGTGGTCGTCGAGCGCGGTTCACGTGCCCGTACCATGCGTGGACCTGGGACAAAACCGGCGCGCTGCAAAGCGTGCCGCATGAAGCGCTCGGTTTTCCTGATCTTGATCGGGGCGCTTATGGATTGGTCAAACTGGGGTGTTCGGAGCGCTACGGCTGGGTGTGGGTCGCTGCCGATGGGGAGAGGCCCGATGTCGATGCGCACTTGGGTGAACTGGTTGCCGATTTCGAGGGCTTTAACGCCGCCAGTCACCGCGTTGTGCATAGCGACGTTGAAGAGCGCGCGTTGAATTGGAAGATCCTGATCGAAGGCGGTCTTGAGGCCTATCATTTTCGCGTTGCGCATAAGAAAACGATTGGTCCGTATTTCGAAGATAACCTGTCGACGTACCAGACGTTTGGGCCGAATTTGCGGTCGATTTTGGCGCGACGCACGTTGCACGAGCTGGCGGACGCGCCGCAAGAGACGTGGCGTCTGCGCGATCACGCGCAATTGTTGTACACGGTCATGCCAACGACGCAGCTGCTGGTGCAATCGGACCACATTGCCTGGTTACAACTTGAGCCGTTGGGGCCGGCTAGAACCCGGATCCGCTCGAGCACGTTAGCGCCTGTGGACCGACTGGACACGGAAAAAGACATCGCGCACTGGGCGAAGAATCACGCCATCCTGATGGACACGATTCGTGAGGACTTTGCCATTGGGGAGAGCATTCAGGCGGGGCTTGGCACCGGGGCGAATACGCATCTGACGTTCGGTCGCTTTGAGGGAGCGTTGGCCGCGTTTAATCGTTTGGTCGATGAGCAGATGTCGGCGTAGCAAAGCGTTGTGGGTGGGTCGTTTCGGTTCGACGGTAGAGGCGCCGCGGCGAACGAAGATGTAGGAGGGCCGTCTCGGCCCGATGGCGGCGGTGGTTTTCAGCCGACTCGGTTGATCGCGGCGGGGACGCCGCTCCTACATTGGTTGAAGCGCCGCGGTGAACGGAGATGTAGGAGGGCCGTCTCGGCCCGATGGTGGGGCCGTTTTTGACGTAGGCGGTTGATTGCCGCGGCGAACGGAGATGTAGGAGCGCCGTCTCGGCGCGATCGTCACACGGCGACCAAGTGATTGTCCCAGGCGAGATCGAAGCGGCGGCGCTGACCACGGTTATCGGCGAGAAGGCCTTCACCGGTGCTCATCCAAACACCATTGCGACCACTAACGCCGCAAACATCACCCAACGTTTCCGTGGCGATTTTTTTTCCAGTGGCGGCATCGATTCGGATAACGCAATGACCACGCGGACTCGTCGCGACAACCGCGTTGGCCTTGCTATCAAAACCAATATCACCAACGTACGCGTTCAGCTCGCCACTGCTATCAGCCGTCAGAACGGCGTCGAGCGCGCGGCCTCGCCGATGCCGAAAAACCAGCGGCGCTGCACCGATACCCTCGTGCTGCGCACCGACCCAAACCGCGCCATCGCTGGCCTCGGCCATATGCCGCAACGATAGCGAGGGGTACGCCGGCGGGCGTTCGACTACATCAAGCAACGCACCACTTGCCACCGACAAATACGCGATGGACGAGCGCATCGACGCAACATTCAGCTTCTCGCGTGGATAATCTGGGTGGGTCTCAATGCCGCCGTTGGCAACGACGATCGTTCGATTGTCACTCAGCAACAGCGCCTCGTGCGGGCCGACGCCGCCGGTTGACCACTCGTCAATTCGCGCGAAACCCGCCGCAACGTCATAAACACCTAAAGCACCGATCGCGTTGTCGTAATCGTTTTCGGTCGCGAAAAACCGCTCACCGTCATCAGAAAAAAAACCATGGCCGAGAAAGTGCCGACCAGCGCTACTCCGTATCGTCTGGACGATGCGCGGCTCATCAAGGTCGATGACGGTAGCCGTGCGACCGGGTCGCCGCGACAGCACAACCGCCCGGTCGCGGCTCGGCGAGACGGCGATAGCATGGCCTCGGCCCGGCAGTGCGAGCGTCGCCACCAACGTCAACGAGGCATCAACAAGCGCAACAGCGTACCCGCCATCCGCACGCCGGCAGCAACCGACTAAGGCAATTGGCGCGGGCGCGGCCTCACCAACGAACGGCAACGCCGCCAGTGCACCGCCAGCCATAAAATCGCGCCGCCGCAACATCGTCATTCAGTCGCCGTCGGCGGCGTTAAAACTTTGTGCTAAGCCCAATGCGGCCGGCAACGTTTGGCCGAGCTGCTGTCGTGCACCGGTCATCGGTATTTGCACATAGACAAGCCGTGCGTGTTGCTCACTGTCGCCGACCACGGTGCCCCAGTCACCGGCCTCGCGAAGCGTCTCTAACTGCGCGCGAGCCAGTCGCAGCTCCCGCTGCAAAGCCTCGCTTGCGTAGCGACTGCTCTCGGGTAAAACACGCTGGAACTGCATACCGAAAAGGCGCGCAAGTTCCTGCACACTCGCATCGATCAGCTCAAGTGTCAGACCAGACAGCGCCAACGGGGCAAGTCCCGGCCGCGCGTTAGCTGGGCTGTCACCGACCGCCGCCTTGATCTTAAGGTCGGCATGGCTACGTAGCGCTTGCGAGCCCGCTGATAGCACGGCCGCAAGGGCCTGGTCGCGCCGCATCGGCTTCCCAGATCGACTCAGCGCTTGGCGCAGATCTCCGGCCGATCGCCAATCCATGGCCACATCATTACTGACGCTAACGAGCGCTTCACTAATCGGTTGTGTAAATCGGCACGTGTTCTTGCCGCGCGCTTCAGCCGTCGTCGGCCCTTCGGCGAACAAGAGGTACTCAAGTGCCGGCAAGCCCTGTAAGGCCACACTCTTGTTTTTGAGCTCAGCCACGGTAAACGCGGCACTGGCAGGATCTGCGACGACCTCACTGAGTTGACGCCGCCCACGCCCACCGCGATCTGGCCAATAGAACAAGCGGTCGTAGCGATGTTCGGCAGCGGCCGGACCGAGGCGTAACCACTCGACGCGGCCCCACGCATGAATAAGGCCAACGAAGCGCTCGCGCGCGGCGCCGAGGTTAGCGTCGGTCGGCGCATCGCAAAGCACGGCGATCGCCGTCTGTTGATCCTCAGCCGCGTCCGCAAGACCGTCGTATGCCGCACCGACCTCACCGTACACAAACGCCAAGAACGCCGTCCGCGCATCCGGCTCCGGTGCACAACCGAGCAAACAGGCGATGGCAACAGCAAAAACAGGCGCGCGATACGTCATAGCGAGTAGAGAAACGCGAGCAGCGCCTCGCGATCGGCAGGGTCCATCGCGACGACGGCGTCCCGAGACGTTTCGGCCTCACCACCGTGCCACAAAATTGCTTCCAGCACATTGCGGGCCCGACCGTCGTGCAGCAATTGCTCGTGACCACTAACGGCCTCGGTAAGACCGAGCCCCCACAGGGGCGTCGTTCGCCACTCGCGACCGCTCGCTTTACCGACGGTGCGGCCACTGCTGAGCGCCTCACCCAGGTCGTGCAACAACAGGTCGGTGTATGGCCAAATCAACTGGAACCGCAGTTCCTCTTGCGGTGCATCGTTACGGGTCACGTAGTTGGGCCGGTGACACGCCGCGCACCCAGCGTCGTTAAACAACGCTTTGCCACGCAGCACGTCGCTGCCATCGACGTCACGGCGCGCGGGCACCGCCAAATTGGCCGTGTAAAACGTCACAAGATCAAGTACCTCATCGGACGCTTCGTACGGCCCTAACGACGCCTGTACGCCGCTCGGCGCGGCTAAGCAATCCGTTTGTCCGGACGTGCATTCACCCGCAGCGATCGGATGCAGCGAACTCGAAATACCCATGTCATTGAAAAAAGCGCCAGCGGCCTGCGCGCGTAATGACGGTGCCGTCGCCTTCCAGCCGAAGCGGCCAAGCACCCAGTCGTTCTCCGGGCCTGCACGTACCATTTGGGCGCGACCGGAAACGCCGTCGCCATCGCTATCCTCCGGATCGGCCCACGCGAGAATATCGTCGACATCGACGGCTTCGAGCAAGCCGAGACCGATCATCGCCGGGGCGACACGCGGCGAGACCAATGCATCGCTGTGCAGTGGGCCGTACCCTAAGTTACCGAGCGTATACGTCGGTGCACGCAGTGTTACCGACTCGCCACCAGCGAGCTCTACGGGCACGTCCTCGTAACTAAGCTCGACTTTGCCTTCGGCCGTGAGCCCTGGCACCGCAACGTCTTGTATTTGCCCGCCGTAAACAGGGTCCGGCACCCACAGCAGCTTGCCCTCATCGATCGCCCGGCGCTCGGCGTCGTTGCGCGGTTCAATCGCAACGCGCAATAGCAACGAAGTCGCCTCATCGCCCGGATGCTCGGGCGGATGGCCGCGGCCGTCTTTCAGGTGGCAGCGCTGGCAAGCACGCGCGTTGTAAAGCGGACCGAGCCCGTCGGAGGCTTGGGTCGAGGCCGGCGATGTAACCCAGATTTTTCGAAATAACGCGTTGCCGAGAGCGAATTGCTGCAGGCCCTCCAGCGATAGGTTTTCGGACGGTTGCGAGAATGCGTTCGGCGTATTCATCGCCCGTGTCGTAGCCGCGCCGCCCGCATTTGCCTCGAACGGCTGTGCCACGGACCAGTCGGCAGGTGGTGCCGTTACGGCGGCAACACGCAGCCGTTGCTCAACGGTCAGATCGTCGCGCCACGCGAACGGGGGCTCGCCCGTATCTTCAGGAGGTGTCGACTGCAACCAAAGAACAGCCGCGACGACAGCGACGATAACGATCGCCGCTGCCGCCAAGGCGCGGTTCATTGAAAGACGGCACTCGGATCGTCGAGTGAGTCCGAGCCCTCGATGTAAACACTACCAAGCTCAAGAGCAGCAACGAGCTGCTCGAGCGGCTGTGTTTGTGCGACGAGCGCTTCTACGGCGGCTTCGATGGTCTGTTGGCCGTCGGCGTTACCTTCACCGATCATCTGATCGTAGGCTTCGACGCTGTCGCCACGTTGTTTCAGTGCAGTTAACGCATCGGTGGCGGCACCGACCGCGCCATCGAGTGTGCCGGCCAAGGCTGGCAGCTTATCGGCAGCCAGCGCCGACAACGAGGCGCCTTTAACAACGGTGCCGTCGATTCGCTCGTACTCGCCCCAATAAACGTTAGCGATGCCGACCTGGTTGTAATAGTGCGAGTTGTGCGTGTTGTCCGAGAAGCAATCGTGCTCTTCTTCTGGGTCGTGCAACACCAAGCCGAGTTTCATCCGTTCGCCAGCAAGCTCTCCGTACGACAACGAACCCATGCCACTGATTATCGCGTTGACGCCGGCGACTGAGTCGTCGAGTAGGCGTTGCCGCGCCGCACCGTCTGAATTCCACAGCGACACCATCTCGTCGAGATCGTCGAGCAGTAATTGCGTGGCGGTTTGCAAGTACGCGATGCGCCGCTCGCAATTGCCGCCTGTGCAGTTCTCGCCTACGGCAAAATCGCTGGCCGGACGATCGCCGGCGCCATCGGCGGTGCCATTCAAATCTTGGCCCCACAACAAAAACTCGATGGCGTGATAGCCGGTCGCTACGTTCGCCTCGATCGAACCGGCCTCGTGCAAGACGTCGGTCAGAAGGGCCGCCGTGATGCTTGTTGCATCGATCTCGGCACCGTTGATCAACGGCGCTTCGTTCGCAATGACGTTAACGGTGTACAGCGGGTTGGCGTCCGACTGCTGGCCATAGCTCGGATCAACATAGTCGATGAGACCTTCATCGAGCGGCCACGCGTTGACACGCCCTTCCCAGTCGTCGACCAGCGGGTTGCCGAAACGAAACACTTCGGACTGCTGGTACGGGACCCGCGCGTCCAGCAATGCAGCACGCGCGGCGGCCAGTGATTCCGTCGTCGGCGATTCGACCAGTGCATCGATAGCCGCCGACAGCTCGCCGGCGCGCGCGTACGAGTCCTCGTAGACCGCGAGCGCGATATCGGCGTAGGTCGTTACGATCGGCGTCGCGGACTCTGCCGCGAGTGGGAAGGTTTGCGCAGCGGTGTCGCCGGCGTCCTCGCCGCACGCGGCAAGAACGAGTGCCGCAGCTGCGACGAGACCGGCTTTACTGCCAGCCGGCGCGATCGAAGACCATAAGTGCTTCGGCTTGATGTTTGCCCAACAGCGATGCATTGAGATCGTCCTCCCGGAACGTGCCCAGCGCTTCAACGGCGGATGTGCCGGCGACGCCGCCGACAACGGGGTATTCGTGGTTGCCGCTGGCGAAATACTGCTGGGCCTGGTCGTCAGTCAGATATTCCAAAAACCGAATGGCATGATCTTTGTTTGGCGCGCCGCGCACAACCCCAGCACCGCTGATGTTGACGTGTGTTCCAGTCGTGTCTTGGTTCGGAAACACGGCAACCACGGCGTCTGCGATGGCCTGGTCGGCTGGATCGTCGGAGGCGGCCAGGCGAGCGAGATAATAGGTGTTAACTACCGCAATGCGACATTCGCCGCTGGCGACCGCGCGAATTTGGCCCGTATCGTTACTTTGCGGCGTGCGAGCAAAGTTGCTAACGACTCCGCTGGCCCACGACTCCGCCGTCTCGGCACCGGCCCGGGCGACGATACTCGCCAGCAGCGAGATGTTGTAAATGTTGCTCGACGAGCGAATGCAGACGCTGCCCGCGTGGGCCGGATCGGCTAGATCAGCGTAAGTGGCAAGCGGCTCGGGCGCACCTGCCTCTTTGTTATAGATAATGATGCGAGCCCGTTTGGACAAGCCGTACCACAACCCATCGGGGTGACGCAGACTCGCCGGAACGCGTTCGTTAAGCGTCGCTGATGTGATCGGTTCCAAAACCTCGGCTTGTTCGGCGCGCCACAAACGGCCGGCATCGACCGTGATCAGGACATCGGCGGGGCTAAACTCACCCTCCGCCTGAATCCGCTCGATTAACTCATCGGCGCCGGCCTCGATGAGGTTGACCTTAATACCGGTCTTCGCCGTGAATTCGTCATACAGCGCGAGGTCGGTGTCGTAGTGACGGGAGGAATAAACGTTAACCTCGCCGCTCGGCTCATTGACATCGGTGGCTGTCTCCGGCGCCGGCTTATCGCCGCAAGCGGCAAGAAAAAGGGTCATCGTTAAGGCTAGAGCGATACGCACGGGCGATTCCAGAAGCTATTGGGCTATTGGTATAGCCTAAATAAGAAATATTCTCATTGCCAGCTTAACTGCTGGCAGGCTGCACAAACACACGGCCGTTGCGGGGTTGGACGGTCGCCTGGCTACCAACGGCGAGCGATTCTGCCGCATCGCGCGCGGCGATTGGCATCGCGACGATCAGTGCTGCGTCGGTAGCGGGCGAGCGCAGCACATACTCATCGTACCCATCGGCGAGCCGAACATCGGCCACCGTCAGGTCGCCGCCTTCGTGCAAGACCAAGTCGTATGGGCGAACAACGACGTCGACCTCACCGTCCGGCACGTCATCCGTCTGCAGGCAGCGCCGCGGCCACGTACCGAAAACGGACGTGACCGAGTCGCCTGATAGGGTCGCCGATAAGCGCTGCGCCTGACCGAACAGCATCGCAACACCGAGCGATGCCGGCTGCTCGTACAGATCACGCGGCGTCCCTTGCTGAACGATGCGGCCAGTGTCCATAACAACGACACGATCGCTCATGGCCAGCACTTCGTCGGGATCGTGAGTAACGACAACACCCACCGTACCGCGTTCTTTGACCAGACGGCGCGCTTCGGTGCGCAGTGTTTTACGAAGCTCGATATCGATATTGGCAAATGGCTCATCGAATAGCAGTGCTGCCGGTTCCGGCGCCATTGCCCGTGCCAGCGCAACGCGCTGGCGCTGTCCACCCGATAACGAATCGGGATAACGCCCCGCGAAGCCGCTCAGGCCCACTTCACGCAGCCAACGCTCGGCGCGGTCCGCTGTATCGGTTCCGCTGAGGCCGAATTCGACGTTACGCCTAACTGATAAATGAGGAAACAGCGCGCCCTCTTGGAAAACCAGACCGATAGCGCGCTGTTCTGGCGGTACGTGCCGGTCGGCGTTGGCGAGCAATCGACCGTCCAGTTCGATTTGCCCAGCTTGCAAACGCAGTAAGCCCGCCGCCAATCGCAGCAACGTGGTTTTCCCACACCCTGACGGCCCGACTAGACAGGTAATCTCGCCCGCCGCCGCCGTGAAGCTGATGTCGGCCAAGGTCGGCGTCGTATCGTAGCGGTGGGAAACACGGTCGAAGGTCAGCACGGGGAAAACGCTATCATTGTCCGCAAGACTCGGGCAGAGAACGGGAGTGTATGCGAGGCTTAATCGAACGTGCCAGCGCTCTGTGGACGCTGCCGGCACTGGCGGTCGCGCTGGCGCTGGCCGTACCGCTGGTCGCGATCTTAGCAACATTGCTAACCCCAGCCGGGGCGACGACGGCCCATCTGCAAGCGACCGTCCTGCCGGACTACATCCTCAACTCCGTGCTGTTGATGCTACTAACGGGCGCGCTAGCGTTGCTGTTCGGCACAGCGACGGCGTGGCTGACGGCCGCTTGTACGTTCCCGGGGGCACGTTGGCTCTCGGGTTTGTTGGTCTTGCCGCTCGCGGCACCGGCCTACGTCGTGGCCTACGCCTACACCGATTTACTGGAGGTTTCGGGGCCATTGCAGACGGCGTTACGTGGCCTACTCGACGTAACGCCAGCCGAGTTTCGATTGCCGTCGATTCGCAATATCCCTGGCGCCGCAACGCTGTTGGCGTTGGTGCTGTACCCGTACGTTTACCTGCTGACGCGCACCAGTTTTGCTGCTCGGTCGCGTGCGCATTTTGAGGCGGCGCGGGTTCTCGGCCTATCAGCGTGGCAGGCCTTTTGGCGCGTTGGCTTACCGGGCGCACGACCTGCCATCGCCGGTGGCGTGGCGTTGGTGATGATGGAAACGCTCGCCGACTTTGGGGTCGTCGAGTATTTCTCGGTACCGACATTCAGTACCGGGATTTACCGAACTTGGATTGGACTGGGTGACAAAGCGGCTGCACTGCGTTTGGCGGCAATCATGCTGTTGTTCGTTATTGCACTCGTCATGCTCGAGTCAGTGAGCCGGCGCGGTGGCATCGATCGCGACGACGTCAGCCGCGCTCAAGCGATAGAGCTTCGCGGTTGGCGGGCGGTTGCCGCGTTCGTTATATGCGCCGTGCCGGTAACGCTCGGTTTTATCATTCCGGTCGCGTTGCTAACGGTGTACACGCTGGGTGCGGGCGACACCGTATTGATGCGCGGCTTCGGCCAATACGTCAGCAACAGTGTCACGGTTGCTAGCGCGGCGGCGGTGTTGGCAGTCGCCTTGGCTGTGCTGTTGAGCTACGCGCAACGCTTACACACCAGCCGCGTCAATAGCGGCTTTGTTCGAATTGCGACCCTTGGCTACGCGCTGCCGGGTTTGTTACTGGCCGTTGCGTTGCTGGAGCCGGTGAACCGTTTCGATCAGTGGTTGTCTGGGCTCGGGTCTGGCGGCGGCAGCGTTCTAGCCGGTACGGTCTTCGTGCTGATCTACGCGTACCTGTGCCGGTTCTTAACCGTCGCGTTTCAATCGACCAGCGCCGGTCTTGCCCGGGTATCGCCCGATCTCGACGCTGCAGCACGCAGTCTTGGTGCGACACCGGGCGGCGTTATACGACGCGTGCATCTACCGCTCCTCGCCCCGAGCTTAGCGGCTGGCCTATTGCTGGTGTTCGTCGATGTAATGCGTGAGTTGCCGGCCACACTGCTACTGCGACCGTTTAACTTCGATACGTTGGCAACACGGGTTTACCGCTTGGCCAGTGACGAGCGCTTGCAAGAGGCATCGCCCGCCGCGCTTGCGATCGTACTGGTCGGCGTAATACCGGTGCTTATCATCAACTGGACAGCAGCGCGCCGCGATCGGCGGCGTAGCAACGACGTAACCACGGAGGTGCCTCAGCATGGCTAAAGGTGGGATCGATTACATTTATCTCGAAACGCACAACAAGGCCGAGGCGGTCACGTTTTGGCAGAGCCTCGGATTCGGTGTGGTCATGGACATCGGCCACGCCGCGAAACTGGCGCACGCCGACGGCGGTACCGTGTTCGTCGAACAAGTGCCGGCCGACAAAGTCTTGGAGACGCGTCTCTACTTACACGGCGATCGAACAGCGACAACGACGGTCGACCCCGCCAATATCGTGTCGGACTGGCAACCAAGCCATTGGGATACGCACTTGCGAGTCTTGAGCGACACCGATGGCCGCCAGGTGGTTGTCCAAGACCCAAACTAATCACGCTGCCGCCTGCGCGCTAGCGGTCAGTCGCCGATTGCTCGCCTAGCTTACGTCCAATGTAATCGTGTTACTTATCGCGAATAAGAATGATTCGTATTCGTTAATCTGGCAAACTCTCGACCGTTTTTGGGGTATGAACCACTAATCGGGAGAAATTTGCCATGCGTAGCTGGCTCGGCTTTACAGCCATTTCCGTCATTGCCGCGGGACCTGTGCTCGCGCAACAAGAAGACGATGAAACGATTGAAACCATTGTTGTCACCGGCGCCTTGTCAGAGTTTGGCGCCTCGAAATCGGCCACGCCGATTCTAGAGACCTCGCGATCGATTTCGATCGAAACACAAGTGCAGTTTCGCGATAAAGGTGCGCTGACACTGGACGACACGCTGAACTACACCGCCGGTGTCGTCGGCGACACATTCGGGTTTTCCACCCGCGGTGATTTTCCGCAAGTGCGCGGCTTTGACGCTGCGGAGTATCGCGACGGCCAGCAAGTCCTGTTTGGCTTCTACAACAACACTCGCTCGGACGTGTACATGCTTGAGCAGGTCGAGATACTGAAAGGGCCAGCATCCGTGTTGTACGGCAAAGGGACGCCCGGCGGAATCGTTAATGCGGTTTCGAAACTGGCCCGCCCGGATGCCGAGAGCGAAGTGGTTTTCGACGTCGGTAACTTCGATCGTTACCAAGTGTCGGCTGACTACAACACAGCGATCGGCGATAACGTCTTTTTCCGTGTCGTCGGTATTTACCGCGATGCAGACACGCAAGTCGATTTTGTCAACGACGATGCGGCGATCTTGATGCCATCGATCACATACGACAATGGTCGTACCCGTGTCACTGCGATGGTTGAAATCGCCGACCGCGACAGCGATACCGCGCACCAGTTCTTACCATTGACGGGCACGGCCTGCGCCAGCGGCGATGTAACGGTGACGCCAGCTGTCATTTGCGCGAACGCAAACGGTCAAAGTTCGGCCAATGAGACCTACCTTGGCGACCCAGACTTCAACCGCTATGACACCGACTCGACCTTAGTGAGCTTGTTGACATCGCACCAGTTCACCGAAAACTTCTCGGTCGACGGCATCATTCGCTACAAAGACGGCGAGGCGGATTATCGCCAGTCGTGGATCGACTTCCTTGGCGACGGCAACCCGCGTGTGAACGCCAATGGTGACGGCGGTCGTACGTGGTATCGCAGTGAAGCGTTCTCAGAACAAACGGCGATTGACCTGCGTGCTCGCTACACGTTTGACACCGGTGCCGTCGAGCACGAATTGTTCGGCGGTATCGCGTTCCAGGACGTGACGATCGGGAACGAGATCATCTTCATCAACGATCCGGCCACACAAACGCTCGGTACGTTAAACGTGTATACCCCTGTTTACGGCAACGTCCCGCCACCGTTATTCGATGACACGAATCTCTTCGATCTCGGCGACACCGATACCGAGGACTTTGGCGTTTACCTCAACGACCAGATTTCGATCGGCGCTTGGAAGTTTAATGTCGGCGTTCGCTTCGACGAGGTGGAGCAATCCACGGCAACCGCCACGCAAGATGACGATGAAGTGTCGTTCAGCGTTGGTGCCTTGTACGCCTTCGAGAACGGGCTGTCGCCCTACATCAGTTTCGCTGAATCGTTTGAACCGGTGCTTGGCACCGACGGTTTTACCGGTAACCCATTGAAGCCGCGCGAAGGCGAGCAATGGGAAGTCGGCCTTAAGTACCAACCAGCCGGTACATCAACGTACATCACGGTCGCGTACTTCGATATCGAAGAATCGAACTTACCAAACCCAGCTGCCTTGATCGGGCAACCGAATAGCCAGCAAGAGGGCATCGGTACCGTGACCGGCTTTGAGATCGAGGCGTTAACGGCGTTCGGCGATTGGTCGCTGGAAGGCAATATCAGCGTGCTAGACACCGAAACACCCAACGGTGTGCCGTTTGCATCAATCCCTGAAGAGCAAGCGTCGGTCTGGGCTCAGTACCAACCGGACGGCGGGCCGCTCGCGAATTTCAAAGCTGGCGTTGGACTTCGCTACCTCGGTGAGAATGAAAGCAACGGTCTCGGCGCCGTCGGTCTGGTGCGCGTCGTCACCGACGCCACGTTGTTGCTCGACTTGATGCTCGGCTACGAAACCGACGACTGGAACTTCACGCTCAACGCGCGCAACGTCGCGGACGAGGACTACTACGGAACGTGCCTTGCCCGTGGCGATTGCTTCCCGGGTGAGAATCGGACTGTCGTCGCCCGCCTGGCAAGACGCTTCTAGGGCACGCCTGTGAGCGACGAGGCGCTGCTTCGCGTCGCTGCGCTCGGTATGGCCGCCTGTGGCATTGCATTGCTGCAGGCGGCCTGGCGCATCAAAGCCAACAATGGCTGGCGACTGATCGGCGGGTGGTCGCTGATCGGCGCCTCGATCGTGGCATGGGCTTACACCAGTGGCGCTGACAAAGGTGCTGCCCTCGGCATTATTGCCGCTGTGATCATTGCGCTGCTGTTCGTCGGCCGGCAAGCATTACTCGCTGAGCGGCGAGGTGAACGTCAGCGCCGCGAACGGGTGGCAAAAGCACCGCCCGAGCGATCGCCATTAGCGCGTCGAATCTGGGTCGGCGCGTTACTGGGCCCCATCGCGGGCTTAGCGGCTTTATCGGCATCGACGGCGCTGTACGTTGCGCTAATTGACCTAAGCGTTGAGCAGACGGCCGCGCTAACAACGGTGTTTTTCGCGTTTCCGTTGTTGTGGGCTGCGTTAGCCGTCGTCGCCGGGTATGTCCGTCATCTCGGCCGAAAAAGCGCTACGATCCTGGCAGCGGGCTTGCTGCCGCTGATGTACATATTTCTTAACGCGAACTAAACAATGCCATGAGCACGTCCATCTGGCCAAAATCGTCATCGGAGCGGGTCGCAAAGTCGATCAACGCGCATTCGGTGGTCGGCTTAGCGCTCGGTGCGTTGTTGTACATCCTCGCCATTACCGGCACGTTGTCGGTGTTCAATCGCGAACTGCAGCGCTGGGAGCAACCGAGCGCACCCGAAATGGCGGCGATCTCACCGGACGCGGCGGCGGCGGCCGCAACCGCCGTGTTTTCGAGCGAGCCAACGCCGACCACGCATCTGTACATCAATTTCCCGCAACCGGACTTACCACGAACGGTTATCACAACCGATACCCAAGCGTTTTTCGCCAATGCCGACGGGACGGTGGCTGGGCGTGAGCACTTTCCGTGGACACAGTTTTTGTTGGACCTGCATTACTACCTGCACCTACCGACCATTCTCGGTTTAACCGTTGTCGGCGCACTCGGCGCTTTTCTGCTCGCGCTATCGATCTCGGGGTTTATGGCCCACCCGCGTATTTTTCGCGATGCGTTTACGTTTCGACGTGGCGCTGGCCGCGTTCCGTTGCTCGATTTGCACAACCGCTTGAGTGTTTGGACCGCGCCGTTTCACATTTCCAATGCACTGACCGGCGCGATTTTGGGATTGGCCAGTATTCTGGCGTTTGCTGTCGCCAGTGCGTCGTTCGGCGGCGATACAACGGCCGTGTTCAGTCCGATCTTTGGCGGTGAGCCGGCGCCGGTTGAGGGCGACGCGCCACTCGCCAACATAGCCGGACCGCTCGCGTACATGAACGATACCTACCCGGAGCTGTTGACGACGTACTTCATCCTGCACGACCCAACAACAGCCGGACAGCACACGACGATCATCGCTGAACACGGCGACCGACTTATTTTCGGCGACTATTACAATTTTGATGCCGCCGGAAACTACGAAGGCAATATCGGCATTTCCGACGGCACGCTCGGCCAACAGATCGTCGGCTCGGTCTACAACGTTCACTTCGGTAACTGGGGCGGCTTACCCGTTAAGCTGGCCTACCTCGTGTTCGGGCTGGCGCTCTGCACCGTGATCGCCAGTGGGGTGCGTATTTACTTTCAACGCCAGCGCGACCGAGGCTTAGCCATGCCACGCTGGGAAGCCGCCTGGGAGGGTGTCGTCTGGGGAACGCCGGCGCTGTTGGCACTGACGTTGTTCCTGGCCGTTATCGGCGTCACCGAAGGGCTGGGATTGGTCGCTGTTTTCTGGGGCGGCTTGGTAGGCATAGGAACAACGGCAGCCATCGTGGCTGCGGTGCTACCGATACGCCGGTATTTGAAAATCGCTGTCGGCGCGTTACTGCTGGCGACGCTACTCAGCCATACGGCGCTGCACACGGACGCAGCCGTATCTACGGCATCAATGCCGGTGTCAGCGACCGGAGTAGTGGTTGCCGGATTGTTGTTGCTTGGGCTAAGGCGCCAGTCGCGAACCGACTAGCGGGCAATCCAACCGCCGTCTATCGTCAGTTCCGACCCGGTGACAAAGCGCGCCTCATCGCTCGCGAGGTAGACCACGCCGTAGCCAATATCCTCTGGCCGCGCGATCTTATTGAGCGGATGCAGCGCCGCTACTTGCTTACGAACCTCGGCGGTATCGGTGGTCCCGAACGCACCGGCCTCGGCCCAACCCGCCATCGCCTCACGCAACATGGGGGTATCTACGCAGCCGGGATGAACGGAATTAACGCGAATGTTGTAACCGTGTTCGGCGAACTCGATAGCCATCGACTTCGTCAGATGCCTGACCGCTGCTTTGCTGGTGTTGTACGCCACTTGATTGGAATAGCCGATTTGGCCAGCAATTGATGAGATATTGACGATCGAGGCACCGGGCTCGTTGTTTGCACCAGCAACTTTCAAGTGATCGAGAAAACGTTGGGTACCAACAAAAACACTGTCGACGTTAACGGCCATCACGCGCTGCCAGTCGGTAAGCGTTATGTCCTCGTACGGCACAACCCATTCCATACCGGCGTTGTGAACCAGTATTTCGAGAGCGTCATTGGTCTTCGCGTACGACTCGGCGACGACCTGCCAGTCCTCGCTATCGGCAACATCGAGTTTGGCGGTATGCGCGGCACCGCCGGCTGTAATGATCGCGCTAGCCGTCTGCTGGGCGGCCTCGGGGTTTAAGTCGGTCACCCAGACCGTCGCGCCCTCTTTCGCAAGCAGCGTTGCGATCGCCGCTCCGATGCCTTGCCCGGCACCGGTAACCAACGCGCGTTTAGCGTGTAATCGTCCCATCGTCTGCTCCTTCGAACGCTAGCGGTTAACGTGCTCGCTCACCAGGTGCTCGAGTAAGGCGTAGTCGAGTATAGCGGTCACGTTGTCGTCGTCATCGATGTAAGCAACGGGGCCGTGGTTGGTAAATAGCAGCTCGGTCGGTTCGAGAAAAACGGTGTGATCGTGCACCGCGCCCAGCGGTTCGTAACCCCAATCGCCAGTGACCGCCGTCCCAGCACGATATTGCATCTTGCCGCGAATCACGTAGTACTCGCCGGCACCGTAGTGTCGGTGGCGAGCGAAGGCGGCGCCTTCATCACATTGAAAAATAACAGTCCAGGTTCCGGTTTCTGCGCTGGTACGCAATAGCCTAAATCGAATACCGTCAGCTATATCGACCCAGGCCAACTCATCCGCACGGGTCAAAATGTCACCATCCACCATGCCGGCCTCCTACTCCGCCCCAAACCGAAACAACGCTTCGATCCCGTAGGTTCGTGGCGGCGCCATGTTACCGGTGACGGTCGAATCGATGATGTCGCCGTTAAAGGTCGCGTTGGAAACAACCGCCTCATCGCTCACGTTGTCGACAAATGCAGCGAGCCGCCAGCCCCCATCGGTCGGCGTATAAGACACCCGGAACTTACCCCAACCAAATGCTTCCTGGAACAACTGTGAGACATTGAAGGCTGAGAAGAAGACGTCATCCTGCCACGCATAGTCCGCCCGAAACGCAAGGTTGCCAGTCGCGAGCTCGACGTCGTATTGCAGACCAATGCTGTACTTGAACTCGGGCGCCCGCGGCAGTCGGTTGCCATCGAGTACCTGCAAACCCAGTTGCGCCGCTTTCGGATCGAGCGCAATAAAGTTAGCAAACTCGGCATCGAGCCAAGTAGCTGCGAAGTCGAGCGTAACGTTGTCGCCGATCACCGCACGTGTTTCGACCTCAATCCCGAGAATTTCGGCTTCGGCGGCGTTACGAATTACCGTGTTGTTGTTTTCAACATCTTGGAATTGGTAGTCCTGGTAGTCATAGAAGAATACCGATGAATTGACGCGCAATCGGTTCTCAAGAAGATCACTGCGTACGCCGAACTCGTAGGCTGTGATCTCTTCGGGCTCGTACGGTGTGTTCTGGTAGCTACCGACGTTAAAGCCACCGCTCTTGAATCCTTGGCTAATACTCCCGTAGGCGAATACGTTGTCGCTAACGCTGAAGTTGAGGCCGAGTTTAGGCGTGAAATCATCGAAACTTGCTTCATCGAATTCGGCGACGTTATCAAGATCGGGCGTCGGGAAATTCTGCAGCCGCACAGCGTTGTTGCCGTCCCGAGTCTCATCGCTGTAACGCGCCCCAACAACAAGATCAAGCCGATCGGTCAGTTGATAAGTCCCTTCGCCGAACAACGCGAGTGCGGTCGTTTCCGAAAAGCCGTTGAGCTGCAGCAAACAGCACTCATCATCAGACGCTAGCCCAAACTGCTCGTCGACAAAGGGCAAGAAATACTCATTACGTACATCGTTCTCTTCCGTGAAGTAGTACAAGCCTACGATCCAACTAAACCGACGGTCGGTCGGTGAACTCAATTGGAACTCCTGGCTGAACTGCTCATGGTCCTCTTCTCGCAACTGATCGACACCGAACGCACCGGTTGAATCAAGGTCGTTGCGGTTCAGTGGATTGGTATGCTTCAAGGCTGTCAATGACGTCAGCGTGTAGTCGCCGATATCCCAGGTCAATTTGCCACTTAAGCCCCAAATCCGCGGCCGGTTGAAGTGCGGCAGGTCGGAGTCCTGACGACGCGACAGGGGATCTTCGGGCACGAAGCCGCCGCGATCGAGAAGATACTGGCGATAAAACGCGTTGGTACCCGTACCTGGGTTCACGTACAGCCAAACAGAGTTTGCGTCGTCCGCCTCGTAGTAGTCGGCTTTCAATTCCAGGGCAACACTGTCTGAGAACTGCACGTCAAGCGTGCCGCGCACCATGTACTCGTCGGTATCCTCGACGTCGGTAGTAACAGCCGCACCGCTCAGTGGATCTGCTACCGGTCGATTCAACAAGGTGAATCCATCTTGCTGTTCCGCTTGAGCGGCAAGACGAAATTGCACACGGTCGGACAACGGTCCAGAGATCGCGCCGAACGTCCGAAAGCGGCTGAAATTACCAGCCGTTAGTGCTGTTTCGGCGCTAAACGACTCGGTCCCGCCGCGAGTAATAACGTTAACCGAGCCACCGGTGGCATTTCGCCCGTACAGCGTACCCTGCGGTCCACGCACAACCTCAAGCCGCTCGACGTCGAAGAAAGCCGGCACCGCGGCTGACGATCGCGACAGGTATACACCATCTTGATGTAACGCCGTGGAACTGTCCGACCCACCGATAATGCCGGAGTAACCAATGCCGCGGATGTAAATCTGTGCTTCGCCTTGGTACAACGCGACGTTCATACTCGGCGATAACAAGCCGAGATCCTCGATGTCGTCGATAGAGCGAATCGCCATATCCTCGGCGGTCAGCGCCGTTACTGCCGCCGCGGTACTTTGCAGGTCCGTCTCGCGGCGTTGCGCCGTCACCTTTATTTCATCGATAACATTGCTTTGCGCCGCGACATCGGTCAGGCAACACACTGTGAGTAGCAAACCGGTGCCGAGTTTTCGAACCGCCATGTGTCTCTCCTCGCTATTCCCCGACCGAAAAAGCTACCGATACTCAGCAAACCGGGCTTGGCGGACAGAGCAGCGCGAATTGACTCTGGGTGAAGCGCGAACCACGACTTAACAATGAGAGAACAAGGACTTACCCGATAGCGAATTGGGAAATTCCCAGCTCGTGCTATGTTGGAGATCGCGAAGGGGCCACCGGGGGGACGCCATGGCGCTTGACGACAGTGTTCGACTGCAATGGAACAGCGGCGAGGTACGACGCAAAGATCGTGCAGCCGCGTGGGAGAACATGCTTGAGCAATCGCATCTGCCCTGGCGTTTAACGAACCGGCCTGCGGACGGCTTCGACGCAACGATCGCGATGCGGCAATTCGACGGCTATCGGTTAATCCGCTGCGCCTGTGGCGCCGCCCGTGGCCGGCGCAGCATTAATGAAATCGCGCGTACCGAGGGTCGCGCACTCAGTCTTCTGCATTTGCGCCACGGCAAAGAAGCGCTGACCATTGCCGACAATGAGATTACGTTGCAGGCAGGCGACCTAGTCCTTTGGGATAGCGAACGGCCAATGACCTTTGATGTTCCGGGTCACTTGGAAAAACTGACATTAATGTTCCCCTACGCAGCGCTAACCAGCATTTTTCCGAACGCAACGGACTATGTCGGTCGTGTCATACCCAGCCGGCGCGGTCTGTCGACCCTGCTTACCTCGTACCTCAACTCGATTGAAAAAGAGATGTGGACGATGAGTGCTGAAGATCTGACAGCGGCCATGAAACCGACGATGGACTTGTTGGCAACGGTACTCACGATGGAGTCGCGTTTGCCGAGACAGTCGCTCAAGACGATGACGCTGCATCGTATCCAGCAATACATCATCGATCATCTGTCTGACCCCGATCTGACGCCGACGAATATTGCGGCCCGCAATGGGATCACACCGCGTTATCTGCATCTATTGTTTGAGGAGGAAGGGGTCAGCGTCTCACAGTGGATCCGGGAACGACGGCTCGAGCGGTGCAAAGACGATATTGCCCGGTCGTTAGCGACCGGCCGCAGCATTACGGCAATCGCGTACGACTGGGGCTTTAATCACCCGAGTCATTTTTCACGAGCGTTTAAACAGCGCTATCGGATGGCCCCACGGAGTTACTTGCACAGCCTGGCCAAGCGAGCTGAGAAGCGCGTAGCTACAGATGCTCAAGACGCGCACAAAGAGCGCTGAGGAAGGCGTTAGCTGGCGCCCCGTCGATCGCACGGTGATCGACCGTCAATGACAGTGTCCCGATCGGCGCAATGCCAAGCGCCCCATCGTCACCGATCCACGGGCGCTGTTGAATCGCAGCGACGCCGAGGAGCGCTACCTGTGGCGCATTCAATATTGGCGTAAATCCCTCGACACGGCCGCGGCCCAAATTGCTAATCGTACTGCTTGCACCTTGCATAGCTGTGGCGCTCAGCGTTCCGGCCACCGCAGCTTCACTGAGACGGCGCCGTTCGGCAGCGATTGCATCGATCGTCAACGCCGAGGCGTTACGGATCACCGGCACAATCAAATGCGTCGGTAATGCCAGAGCGAAGCCGAGATCGACCGTCTGCTTCGTGCTCAGCATCCCGTCGATCAGTACCGCGTTAAACGCCGAATCGTCGACCAATTGCTGCGCGTAGCAATACGCCATGACGTCTTGGACGCTAACGTCAGGGTTGTTTGCGCTGTATTGGCGCGATGCGGCGATCAGGCGCTCAGCGTTGTACGAGGCGGTGAAACTCAGTTGCACCGTGCTGCTCAAGCTCTCGTGCATCCGCCGCGCGACGAGCGCCCGAATTCCGGTTAAGCGAACGGCTGTTTGGCTCTCGTCGCTCACTCGATACGGGCGATCGTCTGACCTCGCCGAATCGGTTCCTCTTCGGCGGCTACCAGCGTCAATGTTCCGGAAGCGGGCGCTTCAATTTCATGGGCGACTTTTTCAGTCAGCACTTCGCCAATCACCTGGCCAGCCGAGACGTGCTCTCCGCTTGCGTAGAACCACGTTCCGAGCACACCTTCCTGGCCATCATCCCAGAGCTCATCCGGCACCGTCACATCGGTCATCGGCTCACCCCGAGCTGTTGCTTGACGGCCGAGACCACGTGATCGGGGTTGGGCAACCACGGCCGCTCGAGAGCGGGCGAAAACGGGATCGGCACGTCGGGAAACGCGACTCGAGCTGGCGCCGATTTTAGTGACGAGAAACAGCGTTCCGTCGCAACGGCGAGAATCTCACCACTCACACCATAGCTCTGGTAGTCATCGTCGATAACGACGACGTGCCCCGTCTTTGTTACCGACGCAGCGATCGCGTCACGATCGAGTGGCACAAGGCTTCGAAGGTCGAGCACCTCGGCATCGATGTTATCAGCCGCAAGTCGCTCCGCTGCTTTTAACGCGGTATGTAGCGTGTTACCGAAACCAATCAGCGTGACATCGTTACCCGGTCGTACAATCGCCGCTTTACCGATATCGACTGTGTAGCTGTCGCTTGGTACATCGACAACCGAGCCCTTTTCGGTACCCAGCCAGCCCATACCTTGCAGGGCCTTGTGATACATGTAGATCACCGGGTTCGGGTCACGGATTGCGGCGACCATCAGTCCTTTTGCATCGTAGGCATTCGAAGGGACAACCACTTTCATACCGGGTAAATGGGCGAAGGTGCCGTACAAGCACTGCGAGTGCTGACCCGCATCGCCATAGCCACCGCCGACCGAGGTCATTAGCACCATGGGTACCGGTGCTTTACCACCAGAGAAATAGCAGTTCTTCGCGGCTAGGTTGTAAATCGCATCCATACACACGCCAAAAAAATCGACGAACATGAGCTCGACGACCGGGCGCATACCGACGCTTGCGAGACCAACGGCCGCGCCTATAAAGGCCGTCTCGGATATCGGTGTGTCGCGCACACGATCAGGGCCAAATTCGTCGAGTAAACCCTGCGTATTGCCGAAAACGCCGCCAAGCGCGGCGATATCCTCACCCATGACCAAAACGCGCGGGTCAGCGCGCATTTCACCGGCCAGTGCCGTGGCCATTGCACGCGCAATCGTTAAACGCTCGGTCGTTGCGGTTTTTGTCGCGGTTTCCATTTGAGCTCTCCTACGCAAAGACGGCTGTCAATGCATCCGTGGCGGGCGGCAGTGGTTCGGCGCGAGCGTACGCCAATGCCGACTCGACGCGAGCGAGTGCACGCTCGCGCATAGCTGACTCATCGGTATCGCTTAGCGTGCCGTCGCGTCGCAGGCGTTCGATGTAACGGGGAATCGGGTCGCGTTTGTCCCTGGACTCACGTTCAGCCTCTGGCCGATAGGCTTCGGCGTCACCGAGAAAATGACCTTCCAGGCGGAGCGTTTGAATTTCGATAAGCGATGGCCCACCGCCGCTTCGTGCCCGGGCGATGGCCTCACCGGCCGTTGTATAAATCGCATCGGGATCGTTATCGGTTACGTGATAACCAGGCATCCCATAGGCAGCAGCACGCTCGGCGTTGTTCGCAACGGCTGTCGATGCCGACTTGGCCACCGAAATACCCCAGGCGTTATCCTCAATGACGAAAACCACACCGACGTTCCACACAGCCGCAAGATTCAAGGTTTCGTGAAACGCGCCTTGGTTAGCGGCGCCCTCGCCGATAAACGCGACAGCGATACCGTCTTCCTTTTGCAACTGCCGCCCTAATGCAGCGCCAAGCGCTGGGCCCATTCCTTCTGCAATGATTCCACTGCAACAAAAGTTAACGGCCGGATCGAACAGGTGCATGTGGCCACCGCGTCCACCCGCGAGACCACTGGCCTTACCGAATATTTCTGCAGTCATCGCTTTAAGGTCAACGCCTTTAGCGATCGCAATATGGTGCGGCCGATGCGTCGCGGTGACGGCATCCGTCGGGGTTAGATGCGCACACACGCCGACGGCACACGGCTCCTGACCGCTTGATAGATGCATCTCACCAGGGATCGGACCGTCGGCCATGTTGAAGCGCGGCGTTTTGCCTTCCATGTAGGCGGCTTTAACGGCGTCTTCGTAATGCCGGCTAACCAGCATTGTCTCGAGCATCCACAATTGCGTCTTCGTATCAGCATGCATCGTTTTCTGACCTTCGGAATAGTTAGTGGAGTGCGGCCGCCACGGCGTCGATGACGCTGGGATCATCAATGGTTGCCGGTACGTCGATGGAGTCGCCGTTGGCAAGTGCCCGGAGTGTCTTGCGCAGAACCTTACCGGAACGTGTTTTCGGAAGGCGCTCGACAATAACGACCCGCTTCAGCGCAGCAACCGGACCCACCTCGTTACGCACAGCGCGGACGACCGCGACCGGAATTTCTCTCGCCATCGCCCGTTGTCCGTTACTGGGAACGACCACGGCAACCGGGACTTCACCCTTCAACATGTCGCGCACAGCGATGACGGCGCACTCGGCGACCCCATCGACGGCAGCGACTACCTCTTCCATGGCACCGGTCGACAAGCGATGACCGGCAACGTTGATGAGGTCATCGTTGCGGCCCATGATCGAGATGCTTCCATCGTCGCTGAATTCGCCGGTATCGCCAGTGTTGTAAAAGCCGGGATGGTCCGCGCAATACGCTGCCACGAAACCATCGGGTTGACCCCACAGACGAGACGTCGCACCCGGGGGGAGTGGTAAACGGATAACAACGTCGCCGGTCTGACCGGAAGTACATGGCCGGTGCTTGGTGTCAATAACGCGAACATCGAAACCCGGAACGGGAAAACCAGCACTGCCCACGCGTGCCGTTGGTGAAGTAAGGCCCTGGCATACGGCAAGGGCGGGCCAACCCAATTCGGTTTGCCACCAGTTATCGATGACGGGGCGTTGCAGCTGGTCGCGAATCCAATTCAGCGTGTTGGGGTCGGTTCGCTCACCCGCCAGAAATAGCGTACGGAGCGACGCGAGGCTGTTCGCCGCAATACCCTCGCCAGCGGGGTCGTCTCGTCGGATCGCACGGATCGCCGTTGGCGCAGTAAAAAGTGTCGTCACACTATGGCGCTCAATAATCCTCCAAAACTGGCTGGCATCGGGTGTACCGACGGGCTTGCCCTCGTAGATAACCGTTGCGCATCCGGTCAAGAGCGGCCCATAGACAATGTAGGAGTGACCGACGACCCAGCCGATGTCGGACGCGGCCCAAAATACATCGCCCGGTTTAGCGTCGAACACATGCTGCATCGACCATCGCAGCGCGACGGCGTGGCCACCGTTATCGCGAACGACACCTTTCGGCGTTCCGGTCGTACCGGACGTGTACAGAATGTACAGCGGGTCGCTCGCTTGCAGTGCGACACAGGGCGCCAGCGGTGCATTGGCGAGCCACTCGGACCAGGTAGACCAGCCGGCGGGCAGGATTCGTTCGTAGCCGGGTCGTTGCAAAACTACGGCATCGGTTTGCGCGTGACCCTCGAGGGCGGCCTCGACGAGTGGTAGGTATTCGACAACGCGTCCCGGCTCGAGGCCGCAACTGGCGGTTAGTAGCAAGCGTGGCGCCGCATCGCGGATTCGCTTGCTCAGTTCGGCTGGCGCGAAACCGCCGAATACCACGGAGTGTACGGCGCCGATTCGCGCGCACGCCAGCATGGCAATGACCGCCTCAACGATCATTGGCATGTAAATGATGACGCGGTCGCCCTCAGCAATGCCCGAGTTAACAAGCGCACCAGCAACCTTCGCGACCTTTGTTTGCAATTCAGCGAACGTCAGCGACGACTCTGTTCCGGTCATCGCGCTCACGAAGATCAGCGCCGTGTCATCACCGCGACCGTCGTTGACGTGGCGATCGATCGCATTGAAGCAGGTGTTAAGCTCTCCCCCAGAAAACCAGTTGGGTCGCAGAGGATCGTTAGCGTCGTGAATCGACGACGGCTCACGAATCCAATCGATCGCACGAGCTGCCGACGCCCAAAATTCGGTCGGGGACGTACACGCGAAATCGAATGCTTGTTGTTGGCTCGTTGGAACCACCGCTACCGCTCATTGCAAGTGAGCATTTAGCGTAGTGGGTTGGTCTCGCGGCAGCATGGCCACCAGTGAACTGGCAGTTGCCCCGTAGCGAAACCGGTCGACGATCTACACCGCAGTGAAGCTATGACGGTACGGAAAATTCAGCGCCCGCGCGTAATCAAGGTCTCGCTGACTATCGTGGGGCTCGCCATACTGCCCCTGGGGTCGGTACTACTAGCGAGTGCGATTGCAAGCTACGGCGATTGCCAATTGCACGAAGGCGGCGTTAACCCCTGCGTCGTCTTCGGCAGCGACGTTGGCGGCACGCTGTATTCAATGTTCGTCATGGGCTGGCTTGGCTTGCTCACGCTGCCACTCGGGATCGGCAGCTTGTTGCTTTATTGGCTGGTCGAGTTCGTCGTATTCCTCAGCAACAAGCGGCGGACGGAAGACGCGGCGACGTAGCAGCTGCCGCCGGTGGCTAACCACTGAAGCGCGTGTGGTAGGTCGCCTCCTCGGTAAGCCGATAGAACGAGCGTGCCTCATCGCGGTAGGTGCGGTACGAATCCCAGACCTTGGTCGAGAAGGCATCTTTCGCAGCGATCTGATCCAACAGCTTGTCGGCTTCGGCACGCAATGTGTTGATGACATCGTCCGGGTACTGGCGCAGCTCAACGTTCGGGTCGTCGACGATTTGCTGGAACGCGGCCGCATTGCGATAGGCGTATTCAGAGTGCATATCGAGGTTCGCCGCTTGGCTGGCCGTCACGAAGATAGCCTTGATGTCGTCGGGGAATTCATCCCAGAGGGTTTTGTTGACGGTGAGCTCCAACGTTGGGCCAGGCTCGTGCCAACCGGGGTAGTAGTAATACTTGGCCGCCTTGTGCAGGCCGAAGGCAATGTCGTTGTATGGACCGACCCACTCGGTCGCATCGATGACGCCGGTTTTCAGCGACGTGAAAATCTCACCGCCGGGCAGCGCGACTGGAGTACCGCCGACCGCACGCAGTAGCTCACCGCCAAGCCCGGGCAGGCGCATCTTCAGGTTCTTAAGATCGTCAATCGAGTTGATTTCTTTGTTGAACCAGCCGCCCATCTGCGCACCGGTATTGCCGACGGCAAACGGCACGAGGTTGAACGGCTCGTAGGCCTCGCGCCACAGATCCATCCCGCCGCCGTAGTACAACCAACCGTTCATTTCGGACGCGTTTAAACCGAACGGCACGGCCCCGAACAACTGCGCGATCTCGAGCTTGTTGCGCCAGTAATACGCGCCGCCGTGGCCAAGATCGGCCGTGCCGGCCGATACGGCATCGAATACCTCAAAGGCTGGCACCAATTCGCCAGCTGCGAACACTTGGATATCGACGCGACCACCGGAGGCTGTTTTGATGTAATTCGCGAGCGTTAATGCACCGGTTCCGAGGCCGGGAAAGTTCGGCGGCCAGGTCGTCACCATTTTCAGCCGCCAGGTTTTTTGCGGCGCGGCACCCGTGCTGGCGCAGTCGGCACTCGTTTGCTCGCCGCACGCCGCCAAGCTCGTTAACGCAGCACCACCACCCAGGCCGGCCACAAAATCGCGTCGCTTCATTCGTCGGTTCCCCCGAAACTGTCAATCTGCCATCGTTATAGGGCAGGTGGCGCTTAAAAGGAACCGCTTTCGCTGCGAATGACAGCAAACTAACAAATCCACAGATACGTCTCTTTAGCGCTCTAAAGAGATTAATATTCCCACTTTATAATTATTATTACTAAAGTGGAGATTTTATATTTTTTCAGGGCTTTTTTATAGTGATAGGGTTGTTACAGAGGGTTTCTAGCGCTTCAGTTGCGGTCGACGGGGAAATTCTCGGCCAGATCGATCAAGGACTGATGGTGTTGGTCGGGGTCGAGACCGACGATCGTGCGCCCAATGCCGAGCGTCTGGCGGAGCGGCTGTGCGCGTACCGGGTCTTTGAGGACGAGTCGGGGCGTATGAACAAGTCTGTGACCGATGTCGCTGGAGCCTTGCTGCTCGTTCCGCAATTTACGCTGGCGGCCGATACACGGCGCGGCAATCGGGCAAGTTTCAGTCGCGGCGCAGCGCCGGCAGTAGCCAGCGACTTGTTCGATCGCTGTGCAGACGCCGCCGCGACGCGGATTCGGGTCGAACGGGGTCGATTTGGTGCGAATATGCAGGTGTCGCTCGTCAATGACGGTCCCGTGACGTTCTGGCTAACGGCCTAGTGAGTCGCGCTAGAGGCCAACAACCTCACACTTTTCTGACATCTATTTGGCGTATTATGACGGGCCCGGTGGAGGCAGTGGGCGTCGCCCCGGACTCCGACAGACCTGCAGGCAGACAAAGACATGCTGAGCAACATTTCGATTTGGCAATTGCTGATTATTCTCGCCATCGTCATTGCGATTTTCGGCACCAGCAAGCTGCGCAACATGGGTTCCGATCTTGGCGGTGCCGTCAAAGGGTTCCGCAAAGCGGTCAAAGAAGCCGAGGAAGAGCCGCCGCGCAACCTTCCTGAAGGCAACGACGCCGATTTTGAAGCGGCGCGTTCCGAAGAATCGACCAAGAACAATTAAGGCGACGAGCGACGCGTCATGTTTGACGTCGGTTTTGCCGAACTGCTGATCATCTTCGTCATCGGGCTCTTAGTATTGGGGCCCGAGCGGTTGCCGCGCGTCGCCACCAAAATCGGCAGCTGGATTGGCCAGGCGCGGCGTATGACCCGTCAGCTGCGCTATCAGCTCGAAGACGAGGTTGCGTTCAGCGAGCGCCGTGAAGAGGCGAAAAAGCTGGTCGCCGATCTCGCCGACATCAACAAAGAAATTGGCGAAGACGTCAATGCGGCGATCGAGCCACTGAACAAACCGCTGGTTGAACCAGACTCGCCAACCGACAAAGACCAATGAGCGACGAGCGCGACGATGACGGTTTCCCGGACGATGAGTACCACCCGCGCGAACCGTACGAAGGCGATGACGACGACGAGCAAGACGAAGTCCTGCCCGAACAGACCCTGCTCGAACACCTAATCGAACTGCGGACTCGACTGCTGTACGCCGTCGGTGCTGTTATTGGTGTGTTCATCTGCCTAGTGCCATTCGCTAGCGAGATTTTCGCGCTGGTCTCGACACCGCTAACCAACGCGCTACCGGAAGGCAATACGATGATTGCGACGCAAGTTGCGTCACCGTTGTTGACGCCGTTCAAGACGGCGTTTTTCGTTGCGCTGTTTGTGGCGATGCCGGTCGTGCTTTATCAAGCCTGGGCCTTCGTCACACCGGGCTTGTACCGGCGCGAGAAACGCCTTGGCATCCCGTTGCTGCTATCGAGCATTGTGTTGTTTTACGCCGGGATTGCGTTTGCCTATTTCGTCGTTTTTCCGCTGATGTTTCAGTTCTTCAACGCGATCGCGCCGGAAGGCGTCGCCGTAATGACCGACATCTCGAATTACCTCGATTTTGTGTTGATGCTGTTCCTAGCCTTTGGTCTTGCCTTTGAGGTACCGGTCGCGACGGTGCTGATCGTCTGGGCCGGCTTTAGCACCCCCGAGGCGCTCGGCAAGGCGCGACCCTATGTATTTTTATCGGCGTTCGTCATTGGCATGTTGCTGACTCCGCCTGACGTGATCAGCCAGACCTTGCTCGCCGTTCCGGTGTATCTGCTCTATGAGCTCGGAATCGTCATGGCCAAAATGCTGCTGCGCGATCGCGCGAAGAAGTCCGAGGAAGTGCACGGCGCCTAGGTTTTGCAACCGCAGCTTATGTCAGCTGAATTTGACTGGATCGTGACAAATCGCCATTGTTAGCGGCAGATCCCGGGGGGGATCGCCACAGTGCCGGCGGTACGGGGCGTGTCCTTGCCGTCGGCACTTTTTTCACAACGAAACGGCACCGCTACCGGTGCTATCAGCAGCCACGAGCAACGCCGCGCTGCTGCGACAAGACCGGCCCTAAAGCCGGCACAAAACATAACTGAAGGGGAAGCGCATGCAAGCCGTTCCGGCCCAGCTGACGATCCGAGCGGTCGTCCTCGGTATTTTGTTGTCGATCGTATTGGCCGGGGCAAATGCCTACCTGGGCCTCTTTGTCGGGCTAACGGTATCGGCGTCGATTCCAGCAGCCGTTATCTCGATGGCGATTCTGAAGTTGTTCCGCGACTCGAACATCCTTGAGAACAACATCGTGCAAACCGCCGCGTCCGCCGGTGAGTCCTTAGCCGCCGGTGTGATCTTCACGCTGCCGGCGCTGATTCTGATCGGCTATTGGGACTCGTTCGACTACGGTCGCGTGACGATGATCGCGATGCTCGGTGGCTTCCTTGGGGTGTTGTTTACGATACCGCTGCGGCGCTCGCTGATCGTCGAACAGAAACTGATGTTCCCGGAAGGCGCCGCGACGGCCGAGGTGTTAAAGGTCGGTAACGACCCAGCAGCCGGCATTCGGTTTTTGGCGCTGGGTGCGATTACCGGCGCACTCGTTAAGTTCTTTGAGTCGGGGCTACGCGTCTGGCCTGGCTCAGCCAGTCACGCAAGCTACGTCGGCAACAGCTCGATTGGCTATGTCGGAACCAATTTGTCGCCGGCGCTGATCGGCGTTGGCTACATTGTCGGCCTGAATATCTCGACACTGGTTTTTGTTGGCGGTTGTATTTCCTGGTACCTCGCGATTCCGTTGTACGCCTCGTTCGGTCTCGACAACGACCCGACGCTGCTCGCGCAATTTCAATCGGGCACCGATGCAGAAACGCTGGCCTTTAACATTTGGAACGCCAAGGTTCGCTACCTCGGCGTGGGCGCCATGTTAATCGGTGGTATTTGGGCGCTGATCTCGATGCGCAAATCCTTGGTCTCGGGCATTAAATCCGGGCTTGATCGGTACAAAAACACCGGCGAAGGCGTGACCGTCGTCGACCACACCGAGCAAGACACGCCGATGAATATTGTCTTGATCGGTGTTGCTGCGTTCATTATTCCGATGTTTTTCTTGTACCAGAGCATCGTCGGTCAGTTTGGCGTCAGCCTCATCATGACGCTCATCATGGTGGTCGCCGGCTTCTTGTTCTCGTCGGTCGCCGGTTACATGGCCGGTTTGGTCGGTTCATCGAACAACCCGATCTCGGGCGTCACGATCGCGACGATTTTGTTCGCTTCGCTCATTTTGCTCGGCCTGTTGGGCGGCGATGCGGCGAACGGCCCGGCGGCGGCGATCATGATTGGTGGGGTCGTCTGTTGTGCGGCAGCGATCGCCGGCGACAACATGCAGGACTTGAAGGCTGGCTACATACTCGGTGCAACGCCGTACAAGCAACAAATTATGCAGGGCGTTGGGGTCGCCGCATCGGCGGTGGTTATCGCGCCGGTGTTGATGCTGCTGCTCGAAGCCTACGGCATCGGTCCAGCAACAGCCGAGAACCCGAACTCATTAGCGGCGCCGCAGGCAGCCCTGATGGCCTCAGTGTCGTCGGGTGTGTTCGGCGGCGGTCTACCGTGGGCATGGGTCGGTGCCGGCGTCGTGATCGGCGCGCTTATCATCTTCCTTGACTCGCGCTTGGCGGCCGCTAACGCCTCGTTCCGGACCCCGGTCCTAGCCGTTGCCGTCGGCATCTATCTGCCACTGGAGCTGTCCGTGCCGATTTTTGTCGGTGGGGTCGTCGCGTGGCTGGCCGGCAAAGTGCACAAAGCGCGCGGTGCGGATGATGTCGAAGATCGCTTACGCGGCGGGATGTTGTTCGCAGCTGGGCTGATCACCGGCGAGGCTTTGCTGGGTATCTTAATGGCGATTCCGATTGCCGCGTCGGGTAACGGCAACGTCGTTGCCGATGCCGTCGCCGGACTGCTCGGTCTTGAATCGCTCAGCATCGGAACCTTCGCACCTGTCGTTGGACTGGTCGTGGTCGCCGGTGTTGTCGTCTGGCTGTATAACGTCGCCAGTGCTAACCGCCAGACCGCCTAAGCAATGACTACCGCTCGGTACGAAAAACTCGGCGCGTTCTATCTCGGCCGCGCCGTTGACGAGGCAACCGGCGACGTCAGCGACGCCGATGTTCTGTACGACTCGAAAGACCTGACGACGCACGCGGTCATTATCGGTATGACCGGCAGCGGCAAAACGGGTCTGGGTATCGGCATGATCGAAGAGGCCGCTCTCGACGGCATTCCGGTTATCGCTGTCGATCCGAAGGGCGACATGGGGAATCTGTTGCTAACCTTCCCATCGCTAGCGGCGTCGAAGTTCGAACCGTGGGTCAACCCAGCCGAGGCCGCCAATCGCGGCAAGTCCGTTGCCGACTACGCGAAGAGTCAGGCGGCGCTGTGGAAAAAAGGGCTTGGCGAGTGGGGTCAGAAACCCGGTCGGATAAAGGCCCTACGCGATAAAGTCGACATGGCGATCTACACGCCAGGCTCGAACGCCGGGCTGCCAATTTCTGTATTGCGCCGGTTCGACGCGCCACCAGAGGCATTGCAAGCCGATCGCGATTTGTACCGCGAGCGCATTCAAGCAACGGCTACCAGCGTCTTGGTGTTGCTCGGTATCGATGCCGATCCGGTTACGAGCCGCGAACACATTTTGATTGCCAACATCCTCGATCATTGCTGGTCGAACGGCGAGTCACTGGATCTCCCAGGTTTAATCGGGCTGATTCAGACACCGCCGATGGAAAAAATCGGTGTGATGGATGTTGAGCAGCTTTACCCGCCCGGCGAGCGCTTCAAGTTGGCGATGGCGCTCAATAACCTACTTGCCGCACCGGGGTTTGAGGCGTGGATGAGCGGTGAGCCGTTGGACGCTGGCCGTTTGCTGCATACCGAGACCGGTCAGCCGCGTGTATCGGTTGTCTCGATCGCGCACCTCGCTGATGCGGAACGGATGTTCTTTGTCTGCATGCTGCTGAGCTCCATTATCGGCTGGATGCGCGCCCAACCGGGCACGAGCTCGTTGCGGGCCGTGCTCTACATGGACGAGGTGTTCGGTTACTTGCCACCGATATCGAATCCGCCGTCGAAGCAATTGTTCCTAACCCTGTTGAAGCAAGCCCGCGCCTATGGGCTAGGGCTGGTTCTATCGACCCAAAACCCCGTTGACCTCGACTACAAGGCGCTGTCGAACACCGGTACGTGGATGATCGGCCGCCTGCAGACTGAACGCGACAAAGCACGAGTCATGGAAGGGCTTGAGGGTGTTGCGGCCGGTGCTGACTTTGACCGCGGCGAGATGGAACGCACCCTGGCCGGCCTCGGTAAGCGTCGCTTTCTGCTGCACAATGTCCATGAATCGGCACCGGTCGTATTCAATACCCGCTGGGTCATGTCGTACCTCGCCGGCCCAATGACGCGTGATCAAATTACGACGCTGATGGGTAAGGCCGTTCGCTCGCAACAAAAGGCCGCCGCCGCCGCTGAATCGAAGCCGATGGCTGCGCCGACGAGTATTGCTGCGGCAGCGCCGAAAGCGGCAAGCGGTGTTGCGCAGTTTTACCTTCGGTCAGCGTCGGGTGATGACGCGGACGATCTTGTCTACGTACCTTGTGTACTCGGCGCAGCGGAGTTGGTTTACTCGAGCGCGCGTTACAAAGTTGAGACCGACCGCGAGTGTGTGGCCTTGGTTGAACCGGACGATGGCGCTGTCGCGGTCGACTGGGACGAAGCAACCGTCCTCGCGTTATCGACCGACGACATCAGCAAGCGTGGCGTCAAAGGTGCCGCCTACACCGATCTGCCGAAGTCACTCAACAAAGCGTCCAATTTCAAAAAATGGACGACCGCGTACAAGCGATGGTTGCGAAACGAACAAGTCATCACGTTATTCCGGAGCACCGAGCAGAAATTAACGTCGACCCCGGACGAGACCGAGGGTGAATTTCGCGCCCGGCTTGCTCAGGTAGCGGCCGAAAAACGCGACCTCGCAGCCGCCAAACTGAAGACCCGTTACGAGAAGAAGTTCGCCACACTGAAGGGCAAGCTGCAGCGCGCCGAGCAAGCGATCGAGCGCGAGTCGGAACAAGCAAGCAAGAAGAAGCTCGATACGATGGTGTCGTTCGGCACGGCTATTCTGGGCGCCGTTCTAGGCCGCAAAGTGGTGTCGTCTACATCGGCATCGAAGTTCGGTACCGCGATGAAAAGTGCCAGTGGCATGCGCAAGGAATCGAGTGATGTCGCGCGGGCCGAAGAACGCGCCGATGCGATCCGCGACGAGATATCAGCATTGGACGCCGCCTTCGAAGAGGACATCGATGCGCTGGACGACGTTTACGACGCGCAATTGGACGAACTTGACGAAATCGTCATTAAGCCGAAAAGCACCGACATCGAGGTGCACTTTGTTGCGATCGGCTGGTTACCGTTCCGCCAAGACAGCAAAGGTCGGTTACGAGCCGATTACGAGTAAACCCGGCGACAGCGACCAGCTGTAGGAGGGCCGTCTCGGCCCGATGAAGGCGGCGACGACGTAAGCCGCGGCTAAATCGCGGCGGGACGCCGCTCCTACACCGGGGTTTGGCGGTGACGGCAAACGTAGCTGTAGGAGGGCCGTCCCGGCCCGATGAAGGCGACGACGACGTAAGCCGCGGCTTAATCGCGGCGGGACGCCGCTCCTACAGCGGGGTTAGCGTTTGTGTTCTGGACTGTGGAAATCGGTGTGGCACCCAGCGGCCCATGCTTCCGGTTGGTTGCCATGCGCCGGGATTCCGCCGGCATCTTTCAGCATCCTTGCGAGATGCAGGCAATTCCAAACCAAGAATGTGGTGTTGCGGTTTGTGAAGTCGTTCTCTGGACCGCCAGAACCCTCATCGCGATACGACGGTCCGGGGCCAGCCTCACCCATCCAACCCGCGTCGGCTTGGGGCGGCACGGTGTAACCGATGTGTGACAGCGAAAACAGGATGTTCATCGCGCAATGTTTTACGCCATCTTCGTTGCCGGTAATGAGCGTCGCGCCGACTTTGCCGTAGTCGCGATATTGACCTTTTTCGTTGAAATCGTGCGTATACCCGTACATCCGCTCAAGGACCCGATTACAAACCGAGCTCTTTTCACCCAGCCAGACCGACGTACCGATAATGAGAATATCGCAAGCATCGACCTTGGCCTGAATCTGCGGCCAATCATCACGCTCCCACTCCGCCGTTTCCGCCATGTTTTTTCCAAGACCGGCAGCGATTTCGTAATCAACGGGGCGAATGACCTCCGTTGCGACACCGTTTGCATCGAAGATCTGTTTGGCGACATTGATAAGCCCTTCGGTATGCGACAGCAGCGGTGTGCGCGTTAGCGTGCAATTCAGAAATAGCGCACTCAGATCGTCGTATTTAGCCGGCGCTGATTGGCATTGATGGTCGGTTATTTTGCTGAGTTGGTCGGTCAATGTTCTCTCCCTTAAAGGCGTTGTCACGCGCGGCTGTGTGCGTCGACATGTTTCGTGATGGTTATTTGTCTATTCGTTAAGACCGGTTGTTTGGTGTGGTTATTTCGTGGCGGTGACCGGCCTGCGGTTTTGATGAAGCTAGTGTAATCGGTGTTTTCTGCGTAGGGATAATGAGTGGGGGATCGCGGCGGGGACGCCGCTCCTACAGCGGGGTTTGGCGGTAACGGGGAACGCAGGTGTAGGAGGGCCGTCTCGGCCCGATGGTGACGGCGACGCAGCAATCGTCACAACGACTAGTTTTCACCGCCGCTGAGATCGATGATCTTCTTCATCGAGTAATCGGTATGCCCGGGCGGTGAGTCTTCGAGAATGGCAAACACCTCGTAGCCTTGTTTTTGGTAGAACTCGCGCGCTTGGAAACTGGCAGTCGATAAGCGAAACCGATACACGCCTCGCGACAAGGCCATCCGTTCAATTTGGGCAAGCAATCTCGACCCGATACCGTCGTTGCGCAAGCCGTCGTCGACCCACAATAGCTCGACATGCAACCAATCCCAGGCAATCTGTCCGGTAGCACCACCGCGGATGCGGCCCGCGTCATCGCGAACAAACACGCCGACCGGTACCCGGTCTTTCGAGGTAAGAAATTGGTCGTTGTAGGTTTTAAGGCCGCGCAGAACCTTTTCGCGCATCTCTTCCGGCGGGTGTTCTAGCGCTTCGAAATGCAGAGCACGGCTGCGTTTACCGCTCAGCCAATCGGACAAGCGTCGTCGAAGGGTTAGCTTTTCGCTGGCACTACTTGAGACAGCCACCGGCGTACGCCAATTCGACGGCCGCCAATTCCATTAGGCAAGCATTGTCGTAGGTATTGCCGTCGAGACCACAGACGGGGTTATACACCCGGGGGCAGTTACGTCCCGCACACAAACCCGGTTTGGCGATCCGTGCACTGGCGCGCTCGGCTTCACACGCATTGGCATAGGTAACGCCATCGCGGCCGCACACCGGGACAAACATCCCCGGGCAAGGGCGAGCGTTACACGCACCGAGCGCGGTGATTTCGATGTTCTCAGCGTCGGCTAAGCACGCATTCGCATAGGTCTCGCCATCGGCACCACAGACCGGTGCATACACCTCGGGGCAATTCAGCGTGTCGCAAACGCCTTCTCGTTGGACGGTAACGCGTGCTTTGTCGGCCTCACAGCGGTTGCGGTAACTGCGCCCATTCATACCGCACACGGGCTCGCGAACCTGCGGACATGCAAACTCCCCGCATGCACCGCGGTTTGCGATCTCTATATCGGCGGTTCGGGCATAGCAGGCGTTGCTGTAGGTATTGCCATCGACACCGCACACCGGGTCGAACTCTTCTGTACAAGATTGCTGGGAAGCGCAAACGCCTTCTTCGGCCACCGTCGTGCCGGCTGACGTGGCAAGGCACGGGTTGCCGTAGGTTTTACCGTCGGCGCCACAAACGGGGTCGTACACCTCTGGACAGAAGTTCTGGCTCTGTTCTAGCGAGTCGCCGGCATCTTGAGCGAATGAGGCGCAGGGCATCAGCACGACGGACGCCGCGAGCAAAAATAACGTTCGAGTCATACCAACAGGATAGCAAAACAGGCCGGCCTGTCGTTGTTGCCGTACCGGGATTATGACCAGTCTGTGTCGAAGCGTGGTGGCGAATGACGGTTGCGGTGGAGGGGGTTTGTTGGGGTTTGGTTGATCGCGGCGGGGACGCCGCTCCTACATCGGGGTTTAGGCGACAGGTTTAGGAGGGCCATGTTGGTCCGATTGGTTAGGCTCGGTGTGGTTTGTGTTGGCTGTCTTTCAGGGCTGCGGGTTCACGATCGCGTTCGCGCCGATGTGCTTTATCGAGATACATCGCTTTGTCGGCTGCGTTCATCAAGGCGGTCGGATCGGTACCATCCTTCGGGAACGTGGCAAGGCCGATGCTGACGGAAATTCTCACCATCTTTGGACCGGCCTTCAACGTCGTTGCGAAGATCGAGTTGCGTATCCGGCGGATCGCGGCCTCAGACTCATCCTTCGCAGAGTGCGGCAGTAACACGATAAATTCATCGCCGCCGTAACGCGCCGAAATATCGGATCCGCGCGTGCAGCGTTGTATGGCCCGCGCCACCAATACGATGGCGCGGTTACCGGCCTCGTGACCGAATTCATCGTTGATTGGCTTCAGCGCATCGACGTCGATCATGACGATGCCGTACGGCTCTTCGTGACGCACAGCCAGCGCATGCACCTCATCGAGCCGGTCGACAAACGCGCGCATGTTGTAAAGCTCGGTAAGGTCGTCGCGTTCGGATAGCGCCGTAATTTGCCGTCGGGTAGAGCGAAAGTTCATCGCCAGCAACATGGTCAAGTAGGTAATCAGCAGCATTGGCGCAAACTGCAGCAATAACGCCGCGGCGCTGGCAACGCTTGGCATTGTGGGCCGACCATCTTGCCACGTACCGACGGCGACGAACGCGACGAAGACCAGCGCCAACATCCAGAGCGTGGCCACCTGCCCTAAGACGATACCGGCGACAACCAACGGCAACAGATATAGCGCAACGAGCGGGCTGCCGACGCCACCGGTTAACGTCGCCAAGATCGTCACGAACAAAACCATCAGCACCGCTTCAACAGCGAGTCGGGTGCGCAATCGGCGATTCGCGAATAGCGGCCCGTAGCGAACAGCCAACGCAACGATCGCGTAGACCACAACGAGCCCGACGAAAAGATCGCGGCGTAGCGTTGGTACCTCGCCGAAGAATAAGTAGAACATCAGCAAGACGCACATCAGCACGCTAACTTGGCCGACGCTCGCGGCGAAACCGCGCAGATCCGCGATGTCCGGATCGATCCGCCGCTGCACACGAGTACGTTGCGCGATCTTACTCATGGGCCAACTCTTGCGGGAGTCCGTAACGGGCGACCAACTCACTGACGGCCACAAGCCTAACGTCGTCGCTCGTGGTCAGTGCCGGCAGCTCGTCATTGAGCACAGCTAGCGTTGCCGGGTACGGGTGACCAATGGCAATCGCGTAACCGTCACGGCGCGCGCGAGCGCGCGCGCGCTCCAGTTCGTGGCGAATCGCGCCGACATCGCGCTTTGCATCTAAGAACACATGGCGACGTAGTGCCGGGACGTTGTACTCGGCGGCCACTTGCAGCGCGACACTTCGCTCAGTCGTGTAGCTATCGATGAAATACAGCTCCGGATGGCGCTGCAACGCTTTCATCAGCCAGCTCATATGACCGGGATGGCGAGTCAACAGCGATCCCTGATGGCTATTGATTCCGCTGACGTGCGGCACGTGCGCAAGCGCCGACTCAATGCGGCGCACCAGCGCCGATTCGCTCGTGTCGAGCGTCAGTGTTTCGGCGGTTGGCTCGGTATCGACCGCTTGTAGCGGTAAATGCAGCAAGACCTCCTTGCCGGCTGCAGCAGCGATGTTCGCGACGCGAACCGCGCGCGGCGCATCGGGCAGAACAGCAACAGCCAGCGGCCCCGGCAAAGCCGCGACACTCCGGGCCTGCTCCACGCCGTAGCCGAGATCATCAATGATGATGGCGAGTTCGGCCGCGCGCAGGCCGCTGGCCGCCGACATCAGTCCGATCAGCGGCAGCAGGATGCGTGTTCGTCTATTCACCGAGCGCGGCTGTGCAACAAGTAAGGCTGCTCAAGATAGCGGATGGCACGAGCGAGCTGGGGGTCATCGGCGACCGACACGGACCCACCAGACATTTGCAGCGCCGGTTGCAATAAGTCCGGGTCAATCGGAACCTCGAAATCGGGCGTGATGCCAACGTCATGAATGGAGTCGCCCGATGGCGTGTAGTAACGCGAGGTCGTCAACTTAATCGCGTTGCCACCAGCCAGCGGCATCACGGTCTGCACTGAGCCTTTACCGTACGACGTCGTGCCGACCAATAACGCCCGGCCATGGTCCCGTAACGCGCCGGCGACGATTTCGCTGGCCGACGCCGACCCCTCGTTTAAGAGCACAACCATCGTCGCCCCCTCAAGTTGATCGCCAGGATTGGCTGAGTGCATAAAGACCTCATTGTTATTGCGACCGCGCGCACTGACGATCAGGCCTTTATCGAGGAATAGGTCGGCAACGTGCACCGCGGCTTCGAGGACACCCCCTGGATTGTTTCGTAGGTCGAGCACTAACCCATCGAGACCGCCTGTCTCACGCGAGAGCCGCCGCAACGCGCGACGGACATCGATCGCGGTCGACTCGTTGAATTGGCTGATCCGTACGTACCCGAAATTGTCAGTTAGCAGCTGATCGCGAACGCTGACCACTTTGACGTAGGTGCGCGTCATCGAAAAATACAACTCGCGCGACTCGCCCTCGCGAATAACGTGCAACTCGACGCGGCTCCCTGGCTTGCCGCGCAAGCGCTTCACCGCATCGTTAATGCCATCGACATCGACGGGGACGTTGTTGATCTGCGAAATGATGTCGCCCGGCATGATGCCGGCGCGAGCGGCGGGTGTGTCATCAAACGGCGCGACGACCTGAATCGCACCATCACTGATCGACACCTCGATACCGATACCCGAATAATTGCCGCTACTTGAGACACGCAGATCCGAGTACGCGTCGGGGTCGAGAAACTCCGAATGCGGATCGAGCGCTGCGACCATGCCGCGGATCGCGGCCTGCATCAGTTCGTCGTCCGGCACAGAATCGACGTAGTCGCTGCGCACACGCGACATGACTTCAGCCATCAATTCGGCATCGATAACCGATGGATCAGGGGGAGGTTCTAAGCGGTATTCCAGCCATTGCGCGCTAAGTGGCAGACCGAGACCCAGAACGAGTCCGATCGTTACGACCAGAATAGCTCTTGTTTTCAGTGACATAGATCGTCCACGCCGTCTCTGAAAGACGATAACACAATCTCTGACCACGGCGAGCTCGATTAGCTCATAGTTTGGCGACAGCTAGCGCTGGCGTGGACGGCGGCTAATCCAACGGTTCGGGTTCAGCGCTTGTTTGCCCTTGCGAAGTTCGAGGTAGAGCGCCGGCTGCGGTTGTCCGCCGCTATCACCGACGGCGCTGATCACATCGCCGGCACCGACCCAGTCGCCAACACGGCGGTACAGCGTATCGTTATGGCCGTACAGCGACAGATAACCGTCACCATGATCGATGACGAGCAACAATCCAAGCCGCGGCAACCACTCCGCATAGGCCACACGGCCGTGGTAAATCGCGCGTACCTCGCTGCCTCGCTCAGCCTTGAGCAACACGCCATTCCAACGCAATTCGCTGCCGTCGCGGGGCTGACCAAAATCGTTTAGCAAACGGCCAGCGACCGGCCACGTGAGTTGACCGCGTAACTGCGCAAACGGCTTCTCGGCAGAGATTGGGTAGTCTTCCAAAATGCCGTTCAGCTCTTGGACGAGGCGATCCAGATCGCGCTCGCGCGCTTTTAGGTCTTCGACTGCACCACCTTGCGACGCGATCTCAGCATCGAGTCGGGCCAGTAATTCGCCGCGCTCGGCGAGACTCGCTTGTTGCTCCGCAAGCTGCTGACGGCGTCGCTCACGAACGTTGGCAAGTTCTTGGCGCGACGCTTCGGTTTTGGCCCGCAGTGCAGCCAGTTCGGCCAACTTGTTGCGGACAGTGTCGATATTCGCTTGCCGATACCGGTTGAGGTAACCGAAATACGTTGTGCGGCGCCCAATGTCACCTGGGTCTTGCTGGTTGAGCACCAGACGCAGGCGCTCGCTCCGTCCGCTGACGTAGGCGGCGCGCATTTGCCCCGCCAGGAAGTCGCGCTCCTGACTGAGCTCGTCGCGCCGGCGCGCTTCGTTTGCCTCTACCTCAGCGAGACGCTTGCGGGCGGCGACGATCTCGCGATCGGTATCGGCGAGTCGCTCACGAGCCGTTGCCAGCGCCGTTTCAGCACGACCGAGCTCATCGTGTAATTCGGTTCGGGCCCGGTTTTTCTTTTCGAGCTCGACCGTCAGGGCGCGAATCTCGGCCCTAACCTTGACCAGTTCCTGCTCTTTGAGCGCCGTTTGCGCCGCCGCCAATGCCGGCAGAAACACCCACAACAAGAGCCAGACGCGATGATTCATCGGGCGATTGTAGCGCTGTTCCACGACGCTATGTTCAGAGCGCCCCACCGGCCTTTGCACCTAGATATACTATCGGGCTGAATACTCGTTAGCGTACGTTATGCCACCTCTGTCCCAATTCGCAGAATTTGCGACCAACCACCCAATTCTTGCCAGCGCGCTGTTCGGCAGCTTATTGCTGCTCGTGGTCTCGGAAATCACGCGCAAAGCGCGGGCACTGGTCGATCTGTCATCCACCGATGTCGTTCGCCTGATGAACGGCAATGGCCAAGTGATCGATACACGCTCCGAAGACGCGTTCGCGAAGGGGCATCTTGCCGGCGCACGCCACATTCCGGCGGCCGACGTCAGTGCCGATAACGAGAAATTTAAGCGGCTGACGGACAAGCCCGTCATTATCGTTTGCGACAATGGCATGGCCAGCAGCAAACTTGCTGGGACGCTGCGCAAGCAAGGCCTCGCTGATATTTTTAGCTTGCAAGGCGGCTTGGAGGCCTGGCAGCGGGATAACTTGCCGCTGGTGGCTGAACGCAAAGAAAAGAAAAATAAATCGAAAAAGAAAAACCGGTAAATAGACGTGACCGACAAAGACTCAGCTGTACTGATGTACTTAAAACCGTGGTGCCCCTACTGCTCGGCGGCGAAATCGCTGCTGAACAAGAAAGGCGTGAGCTACGAAATCGTTGATCTAACGCGAGAACCTGATCGGCGCGTCGAGATGGAGACGCGTAGCGGTCGCCGGACCGTGCCCCAGATTTTTATTGGTGAGCGCCACATCGGTGGGTTTGACGATCTTAATGCGCTCGAACGTAAGGGCGAGCTAGACGCACTGTTAGCGTGAATCGACAACACCCGGCCACTTAGAAAAACGAGAGACGACGATGAACGAAAACAACGCGGAGGCCGCTTCAGGTCGACAACTGAGTGTCAGCAAGCTGTATGTCAAAGACCTATCGTTCGAGTCACCCAACTCGCCACAGGTATTTCTCGAGCAGTTCCAGCCCGAGACTGAGATCAACCTACAGACCTCGCATCGTGATCTTGGCAACAACAACGTCGAGGTGGTGCTGTCGATTACCGTCACGGCGAAACACGGTGACACGGTCTTGTTTTTGGTCGAGTTGCAGCAAGCCGGTATTTTCATTCTGATGAACATTGACGATGCTGAAGAACGCGGTCGTGTGCTAGGAAGCTTCTGCCCCGGCGTCCTGTTCCCGTACGCGCGGGAAGCGATTTCTTCGATCGTCAATCGCGGCGGGTTCCCCGACCTCATTTTGCAGCCGATCGATTTTGACGCGTTGTACATGCAAAGCCGCGCCGACAAGAGCGCGGATGTAAACTGAGGCAAGCGACAATGAGCAGCGAGCAAATTGTTGTTCTAGGCGCCGGCTCGTGGGGAACGGCGCTGGCGATCCAGTTCGCGCGAGCTGGCCGGCCCACCGCGTTGTGGGGACGCGACCAAGCCGCGTTGGCGTCAATGGCGAGCAAACGCGAGAACACCCAGTACCTTCCAGAAGCCGCGTTTCCTGAGCAGCTGAGTGTCGCAACGGATTTAGACGCCGCCATTGCGACGACCAACGATATTCTTGTCTCGGTACCGAGCCACGCGTTCCGCGCGATACTGACCGCCATCCGGCCAGGTCTCACGGCATCGTCGCGGGTTTGCTGGGCCACGAAAGGCTTCGAACTCGACAGCGGCTCGTTGCCGCATGAAGTGGCGCGTGATGTTGTCGGCGTAGACTTACCACTCGCGGTGTTATCCGGACCAACATTCGCAGCCGAAGTCGGCCGCGGTTTGCCGACGGCAATGACCGTTGCATCGGCGGACCCAAGCTTTGGGCGCGATTTGGTCACCAGTATCTCGGATGAGTCGTTTCGGGCGTATTTGTCGAACGATATCGCCGGTGTCGAGGTCGGCGGCGCGGTAAAAAACGTGCTGGCTATCGGTGCTGGCTTGTCCGACGGGCTTGGCTTTGGCGCCAATACGCGGATCGCGCTTATTAATCGCGGTCTCGTTGAAATGACGAGGCTCGGCATGGCACTCGGGGCGGAACAAAGCACGTTCCTGGGCTTAGCAGGTATGGGCGACTTGGTACTGACCTGCACCGACAACCTGTCGCGCAACCGGCGCATGGGGTTGGCATTGGCGGCCGGCAAATCGGTCGCCGAGGCGGAAGAGGAAATTCAGCAGGTCGTCGAGGGCGTTGTGGCGGCCAAAGCCGTGCATCAAAAAGCGCTGGCGTTAGGGATTGAAATGCCGATCGTTGAGCAGATCCATGCGATTCTGTACGAGGGCGTCACCCCAATCGATGCCGTGCGGACATTGATGCGCCGCGCATTGACGACAGAATCGGGCGAGCCGATTTAACCGCTAAGAAACGAGACGTTTGAATCGGGCCGAGACGGCCCTCCCACACCTCCGCTCACCGCCGTAACGGCGCGTTCCTACACCTTGCCCCCGACGAAACCGTGCTGCCGCCAGGCTTCGTAAACCGCAACGGCCACCGAGTTCGACAAATTTAAGCTGCGTGAATCCGGCTGCATCGGCAAACGGAGCAAACGCTCGGGGTCCTCGGCCTCGCGTATCGTCGCCGGCAACCCGGCCGTTTCTGACCCGAACACCAATGCGTCACCGGGCTGAAATGCGGCCGCGGCGAACGAGCGACTCGCCTTTGTCGTAAATAACCATCGCGGTACGCGCAACGCCTGCCAGCACGCATCCCAGTCACCATGCACATGGACGTCAGCAA
>JBCDBO010000010.1:0-71272 GCA_039183535.1 Pseudomonadota bacterium
CGTCAGCGGCGCCCCAAAACGCTGTACGCGACCACCCTCTTGGTCCACGGCAATGAGTAATGCCGGATCACGCAGCTCACGAATACTGGTACATAGCGCCTGCACCTGAGCCGGCGATTCGTAATTTCGTTTGAACAAGATCACGCCGCCGACCGCTGGTTCGCCGAGCAGTCGCCGGTCAGCCGGCGTCAATGCCAGCCCTTCTATATCGATCATAATCGGGCCTAGCGTCATCGGGGTCCGTCCAAGACCGCGACACTTTCGACGTGCGCGGTGTGTGGGAACATATCGGCGATCCTCGCCTCGACGAGCCTAAACCCAAAGTCATTGACCAAAACGCCCAAATCACGCGCCAACGTACCCGGGTGGCAGGACACGTAGACGACACGGTCTGGCCGGTATTTGCCGAGGAATGGCATCAGGTTCGCGGCGCCTGCGCGGGCTGGGTCAAGCAAAACGCGGCTAAAGCCAGATTGCAGCCAGCTCTCATGCCCGGAAATCTGATCCAGATCTTGGGCCGAGAAAAACGCATTCGTAATGCCGTTGGCGATGGCATTCTTGCTGGCCCTATCGGTAAGCTCTGTGCTGCCTTCAACGCCGTACACGGCCTCAACTTGACGCGCAATCGGCAACGTGAAATTACCAATGCCGCAAAACAAATCCAGCACCGTGTGCGACGCATCAAGCGCCAAGGCATCGATCGCGTGATCGACCAGCGCAGCGTTGACGGCCGCGTTAATCTGCACGAAGTCGGCCGGGCGGAAGCTTAGCGACACGTCGTGCCGATCGAAGCGATAATTCAACAAGCCGGGGTCTGCTACATCCGCCTGAAACGCGGCCAGCGGCACAATCGTATCCGGCCCACCGGTTTGTAACCAAACGGTATACGGTTTGGTCGCCTGGAACCCGGCTAGTCGGTCTAGGTCGGCGGCCGATGGCGCATCGAGAAAGCGGAACACGAGGGCTATTTGGTTATCGGCGGCGGACACCTCAACTTGCGGTATGCGCGTCGACGCATCGAGTGTCTCAATAAGATCCGCCAATTCAGTCGGTAGGTCGGTAAGCGCCGGCGTAAGAACATCGCAGCGCCCCATATCGACGATAAACGGCTTCATGCGCTCGCGAAACCCGACCAAAACTCGTCCTTTAGCATAGACATTTTTGACACCGAGCCGCGCACGACGGCGATACCCCCAAGCCGGACCGACGATAGGGGCCGCTAACTCGATATCGCCTAAGCGCCCAATGCGGTGCAGATTCTCACGCAGTTGTCGCTGCTTTAGTTCGAGCTGCGTATCGTGCTCGACGTGTTGCAACGAGCATCCACCGCAACGTCCAAACACGTCACAACGTGGGCTGACCCTCTGAGCCGATGGGTTCTCGATGGTAAGCGGAAGCGCTTCGTCGTAACTCCGGCGGCGTTTAACGATTTGGTACTCAACGTGCTCGCCCGGCAATGTGTCGTGGATGAACACGCGTTTGCCATCCGCACTGGCAACGCCACGCCCGTCGTGTGTGAGGTCGGTTACGTCACCCCACGCGGGTTGCGGCCGTCGCCGGGCCACTTACGCACCCCACGCCTTCAGAAAGGCATCGAAGTGCGGCTCGTTGGCAGCCGACAACCACTCGCGGACACGATCGATTTCCGCATCGCGCTCCGTCGCCGAAAAAACGCCACGCATCGCCTCGAAGCAAACGAACACGAGGTAGGTATTCAACACATCGGTCTCGCAATAACGTCGAATCTCAACCAGATCGCCAGCCAGAAACGTCTCCCAAACATCAGCGCCACTCATGCCGAACTTGCCGGGAAAACCGAGCATTGCGGCCACCTCATCGAGCGGCGCCCGACCGCGCGGCTGGTACGCGGCCAAAACATCCATCAGGTCGATATGACGCCAATGAAAACGGCCCAAGTAGTTGTTGTAGCGGTAGGCGTTTTCGGTCTCACCGGTCTCCCAATAGCGCGGTGCACTGACGCCGTGCCGCAACGCTCGATAATGCAAAACGGGTAGATCGAAACCACTGCCATTCCAAGACACCAACGTCGGCGCAAATCGTTCGATACCGTCGTAGAAGCGCGTAATGAGTTCGCGCTCATCGGCATCTTCGTCACCGAGCGACCAAACGTTGAGCGTATCGCCGCGCCGCAGCACGGCCGATATAGCAACGATCCGATGTTGGTGTAGCGGTAGGAAGTCCGATCCAACCTTCTGCTGGCGTAAAAACTGCATAGCCGTCGCAACATCTCGATCATCGAGATCGGTCAACGCTAAGTGCCGGCGACCGAATTCGACATCCGGGACCGTCTCGATGTCGAAAACCAAACAGTTCATCACGACCCGTCGAGCGCTTTTTCAATGACCGCAAAAGCCGCAATCATCCCGCCCTCATCGGTCAACGAAACGTGGGCGGCGCCGGCGCCCAAGTCCCGACAGACGCCGCGGCCACGATCGGAAAAAATGACGGTCGGGCGACCGCGCGCGTCCGGCACGAAACCGGTGTCACGAATCCATACGCCGTGCGCAAATCCGGTACCCATCGCTTTGACGATTGCCTCCTTAGCCGCAAAGCGCATCGCTAAAAACCGCGCCTGCCGCCGTGTACGCCGAAATAGCGACAGCTCCTCGTCCATTAGCAGATGGTTAACGAAGCGCTCGCCAAATCGCTCGAATGTCCGCTCGATTCGAGCAAACTCAACCAAGTCGGTACCGACGCCAAAGATCAAGCGACTCGCGCCTCGTTCATGAGTCTCTTCATGCGGGCAACGGCCGATCCCAGTCCGTCGAATAAGGCCTGGGCGACGATTGCATGGCCTATATTGAGTTCGACGATGTCTTCGATTGCCGCGATAGGCTGGACATTGTGATAGCTAAGACCGTGCCCGGCGTGCACGCGTAACCCCAACGTGCGCGCGTATACGGCTGCTTCGCGTACCCGGTCAAGCTCGGCGAGCTGTGCCGCGCCGACGGCATCGGCATAGCTGCCGGTGTGTAACTCGACGACCGGCGCACCGGCCGCTTTCGCCGCGTCGAGTTGCCTCGCGTCTGGATCGACGAACAGAGAAACGCGAACACCCTCATTACCGAGTCGTAGACAATTGCGTTCCACTTGTCCCAACTGACCCGCCACATCGAGGCCGCCCTCAGTCGTCAGCTCTGCACGGCGCTCCGGCACCAGGCAACAGTCACTGGGAGCGACCGTCAATGCCAGATCGATCATGTCGCTCGTCATCGCCATTTCAAGGTTCATGCGAGTCTGTAGACGCGTACTGAGCGCCATAACATCGGCGTCTTGTATGTGTCGCCGGTCCTCGCGCAAATGTACGGTGACGGAATCGGCCCCGGAATGCTCGGCGACCAATGCCGCGTAGACGGGATCGGGGTAGCGCGTACCGCGCGCCTGGCGCAGTGTCGCAACATGGTCAACATTGACCCCTAAGTCGATGGGCATCATGACGCTCGCTCCTCAATGCGGCGATGACCGTGAATCGCGCGCAGTACTTTGCGGGTATTTAGCGGGCGGCCATCGAGGCAACGATCAATGGCCGCACTGGTGATGCGCTGTGCCGCACGCAGGGTCTCATCGGCATTGAACGCGCCTGTTGCAATATCGAGAAGTGCATAACCTGGGAACACCAACGCATTCTCGGTCGGGCCAGCGACGGGAAAGGGCGCGCTATCTGGGGCGACACGGTAATAGCCGGTTGGATCAATCGGTGCACTCGTCAATGCGTCGTGCGTAAGAATCAGGCCGTAGCCGAGCTCCTCTAGAAACCGTAGCTCGAATTGGCGCAGCGTCGCTAGTAACGACACTGATGGCTCAGCCAAGGCGCGCAACGTTGTTTCATACAGGTCAAATAACCGCGGCTGCGGGTCATGTCGCTCTGTCAGCACCAACAGTAACTCGGAAACGTAGTAAGCACTCAACAGCGCGTCACCGATCAAATTCACCGGTGGACCCGCCGCCTCGGCACCGGTTAGTGTTCCTAGTTCCGAGCGGGCGCTCCACGATACCGATAGCGGTGCGAATGGCTGCAGCACCCAGCGCCGGCGGCTGCGAAGGTTACGGGCACCACGGGCAACTAACGCGACTCGACCAAACTCACAAGACAAAACGTCAACGAGCAGCGAACTATCGCGAAATGGGCGCTGATGCAGTACGTAAGCCGGACTGTTGTGGACACGTTGGCGGTCAGTCAAAACCGAGCCTTTGTAATTCAGATTCGCTGTCGGCCCAATTGTCGCGAACCCTTACCCACAGTTGCAAATGCACCGGCAACTCGACGAGGCCCGCGATCGAGCGTCGCGCCGAACTGCCGATTTCCTTGATACGCCCGCCGCCGGCTCCGATGACAATCGGCTTGTGCGACGCCTTTTCAACGATGACCGACGCGTCGATGGTAACGCCGTCCTTGGTTTCATCCCAGCGGTCGATCACAACGGTCAGGCCGTACGGCAATTCGTCATTCAAGCGCAGCGTCAGTTTTTCGCGGATAAGCTCCGCGGCCAGGAAATTCATCGAGCGATCGGTGACAGCGTCGTCAGGGAACATCGGCGCTGACGCTGGCAGGTGCTGCAACAACTCGGTTAACAGCGGATCGAAATTGTCATCGCGTCGCGCCGAAATCGGCACCAAGGCGGCACCGCCCAACAACCGACCAAGCGCTTGCAATCGGGGCAATAGTCGAGTTTTTTGCTTCAACAAATCGACTTTATTGACCGCAACAACTACCGGTGTCGTCAGACCTTGCAATGCCTCGATGACACGTTGGTCATCATCGGTTTGACGATCAGCTTCGCAGACCCATAACACGACGTCCGCTTCCTCCATCGCGGCCAACGCGGTCCGATTCAGTACACGATTCAGCGCCCGGCTAGCGTGTCGATGAATACCGGGCGTATCGATCAGAACGATCTCGGCTCCGCCATGATGAACAATACCCAGGACTCTGTGCCGGGTTGTTTGTGGCCGTGGTGTCGTGATCGAAATTTTTTGACCGACTAACCGGTTGATGAGCGTCGACTTACCCACATTCGGACGACCGACGACGGCGACGAAACCACTACGCGCGGTCATTCGCCTTCCAGATACTCAAGTGCCGCACTCGCCGCGCGTTGTTCTGCCTTACGACGGCTCGAGCCGGTTGCGGTAAACGCGCGTTGCCGATCTACAAGTAGACATTCGACATCAAAGTTTTGCTCATGTGCAGCGCCGCTTACGGCAATGACGCGGTAGCTCGGTAACGGCGCACTTCGGTGTTGTAGCCACTCTTGCAGACGGGTTTTCGGGTCCTTTAAGGCTGCAGCGGCAGGGAGCGTTTGCAACGCAGTGGCGAACCAACGGTCGATGACTTGCTCCGCCGAGGAATAACCGCCGTCCATGAAAACAGCACCGAGTAGCGCCTCAAGCGTATCCGCTAAGACGGACGCACGTCGATGACCCCCAGACTTACGTTCGCCGGGTCCAAGAGACAGATACTGATCGACACCGAGTTGCTCGGAAATCGTAGCGAGCGAGGACTTACGCACTAACACCGAGCGCAGCCGACTAAGCTCGCCCTCGTCGGCCGCTGAGCGTTGTAGCAACAGCCGATGCGAGATAACGGTATCCAGCACGGCATCACCAAGAAATTCTAAGCGCTCGTTATTGTCGCGACCGGCACTGCGATGAACCAGTGCGCGGGCAAGCCAATCGCTGTTGTTGAAGTGGTAGTGTGCGACGGTATCGAACCACCCTACCAGTGCGGCGCGGTCGTTACGGTCGACCGCCGACATGCGTCTCGTTAGCGTCGAATCTCAACGCGCTCATCAAAATCAACGGTGAAGGACACGTTCGCAACAAACGGGGTTGTATTCGAGTACGAGGCGGCAACCTCAATCGCATCGTCGACTTTGTTGATCTCAATATCGCGAGCGCGAATGACGCGAACGCTTTCCACGTCGAAGCGCTTTTCGATGTAGTTGAAGATCTGCTTTGGTGATGCACTTTGGCCATCAAACTCGGTGACGACCCCGCCCAACACCGCCTCGATTTTCATATGTTCGAGATAAATCGGTACAAGCCGAAGTCCGGCAAACACAAACAAACCGACGAAAGCGATCAGGATCAGCATACCCAGCATGGTCATGCCCTGTTGCTTGCGAAACTTCATTGCGTCTCTCCGCTTGCTACACCGCGCGGACCGCCCGCGCTCAATACCGAAGCGTGGCGATAATTACACATAATTACAGTGACTTCGAGCACATTATTCGATCTTCGTGCCGATTCGGCTCCAGCGTGGCCAACGGCCCCATTCAACGTTAAACCAAATTCGACCCGCTCGCCCGACCAAGTACTTCTCGTCGACACAGCCGACCTGTGGATACCGGCTGTCGGTCGAGTTCTCGCGGTTATCGCCCATCATAAAGTAGCAACCATCAGGGACTTGCACGACCGCCTCTCGTGACAGCGGCCGCGAGTCGATGTCGAGGATCGAGTGAGGCCGGTTTGGCAAATACTCGGTCAAGACGACACCGCGAGTACCGTGATCGTCCTCGAACCGGCCAGTCGGCTCAGCCTTTATCAACTCGCCATTTATTCGCAACCGCCCCTGCCGATAGTCGATACGATCTCCGGGCAGACCGATTACCCGTTTGATGTAGTTCTGGGACGGATCGCTCGGCTTGCGAAAAACCGCGACGTCACCGCGTTGCGGTCGACCGGTGGCAAATAACTCCGTGTGTACGAGCGGCAAACGAATCCCGTACGAGAACTTTGACACGAATACGAAATCGCCCTCGAGCAAGGTCGGCTTCATTGATCCGGACGGAATTCGAAACGGCTCGAAAATAAACGACCGCAACACAAGGACCAGCAGGAGAACCGGGAAGAAAGAGCGCAAGAACTCGCCGGTTCCGCTTGACGTCTGCTCCACCACCGTCTCATCGCCACCACGACCCTGCCACCAATGCCAGAGTGTCATTAGACCGGTAATCGCTGTCAGCGCGACGAGTATTAATTCGAGATTCATTGCCATCCTGAATTCCGCCCGGCGCTACTTATCGACTTGCAATACGGCCAAGAAAGCCTCTTGCGGAATCTCGACTGAACCAACCTGTTTCATCCGACGCTTACCCGCCTTTTGTTTTTCAAGAAGCTTACGTTTACGACTCACATCACCACCGTAGCACTTCGCCGTCACGTTTTTACGCAACGCCTTAACGGTACTGCGTGCGACGATTTGACTACCAATGGCCGCCTGAATCGCCACCTCAAACATCTGCCGCGGAATGAGCTCACGCATTTTTTCCACCAATTCTCGACCGCGATTACGCGCACGCTCTCGATGCACGATTAATGACAGAGCATCGACACGGTCTTTGTTAATCAGAACGTCGAGTCGCACCAACGGGGCAGCTTGAAAACGCCTAAATTGGTAATCAAACGAGGCAAAGCCGCGGCTAACCGACTTCAATCGGTCAAAGAAATCGAGAACGACTTCGGACATCGGCATTTCGTACTCGAGTGACGCTTGCCCGCCAAGATATTGCATCCGCGTCTGCACACCGCGCTTTTCGATACACAGTTTCATCACCGGGCCGACGTGCGTTTCCGGCACTAAGATATTAGCAGCGATGATCGGCTCACGGATCTCCGCGATCTCGTTGAGAGGCGGAAGCCGCGATGGGTTATCGACCTCCTCGACGGCACCGTCGGTTTTCTGAACCTCGTACACCACCGTCGGCGCCGTTGTAATCAGATCGAGATCGTATTCGCGTTCGAGGCGCTCCTGCACGATTTCCATATGCAACATGCCAAGAAAGCCACAACGGAAACCGAATCCGAGTGCCGCTGACGTTTCCGGTTCGAAGTGCAGCGCTGCGTCGTTAAGGCGTAGCTTTTGCAACGCTTCTCGAAAACCCTCGTAGTCGTCGGATGTGACGGGAAAGAGCCCCGCGAACACACGCGGCTGTACGGCCTGGAAGCCCGGCAGTGGCTCGGCACAAGGCCGTTTCTCATCGGTTAACGTATCCCCGACCGGCGCGCCATCGATCTCCTTGATCCCGGCGATAACAAATCCTACCTCGCCGGTCAGTAACGCATCGGTATCGGTCATCTTCGGCGTGAAACGGCCGACCCGGTCAGCAATGTACGCGCGCCCCGTCGACATAACGCTAAAACGGGCACGCTTTTTTAACGTCCCATTGACGATTCGAACTAAGGACACGACCCCGACGTAGTTGTCGAACCAGGAATCGATGATCAGTGCCTGTAATGGCTCCTCAGGATCACCGACCGGCGCCGGAATCGTTTTGACGAGCTCACTCAGCAACGCGGCAACGCCCTCGCCACTTTTCGCGCTTACGCGTGGCGCCTCATCTGCCTCGATGCCGATAATCTCCTCGATTTCGCTGATCACCCGCTCGGGCTCTGCGGACGGTAAGTCGATTTTGTTGAGCACCGGCAGAACCTCAAGACCTTGGTCGATGGCGGTGTAGCAGTTGGCGACGCTTTGCGCTTCGACGCCTTGTGCCGCATCGACGACAAGCAGAGCGCCTTCGCAGGCCGCTAACGAACGTGATACCTCATAGGAGAAGTCAACATGGCCTGGGGTATCGATAAAATTCAACTGGTAGCGTTCGCCATCCGGCGCACGATAGTCGAGCGACACACTTTGCGCTTTGATCGTAATGCCGCGCTCCTGCTCAAGATCCATCGAATCGAGTACTTGAGCCGACATTTCACGCTCGTCCAAGCCGCCGCATAACTGGATGAAACGATCGGCTAGGGTCGACTTGCCATGATCGATGTGAGCAATGATCGAGAAATTTCGAATATTACGCATGCGTTATCGCGGTAACCTGCGGCGACATCTGCCAACCAGCGGCGAAGTATACCGTCTCGAGGCGCCTAAGGACCCGTCAACGAGCTAACCGTTGATCGCTTGTAGAGCTAACGTCAGCGCATCGCGATCGAGAAAATGCCGGCAAATCTCCTGCTCACCATGCACCAATACCGGCACAGCGTCGTTGTACCGCTCGACAAGCAACGGATCGTCGTCGATATCGATAAAGCTAACATCCGCCCTGCCCCGCACCAGTGGGAGCAACGCTTCGATTAAATCGTCGCACAGATGACACCCACGACGGGTGTATACGGTCAGCAGAGCCGCGCTCACGGTGATGGCGCCTTGAACGGGATGACATCGACATGTTGGTCTGGCGCCGACATCCTAGTGACACCGAATAGTGTTGCGACGCACGCGCCCAGACCGACGAGCGCCGCCGCGATATCCCCAAGCCACGGCGCTGTCAGCGCTGCGCTGGCAACCAAGGCGCCGGTTGGCCACACGAAAAAGCACAGCAACGAGCGCTTGGTTTCGCGTTGATTGATCCTAAGTTTTACGCGGTCACCGCGGGAAAGTCCGGCCGAATTGGGCACTTGCACGGTCGAATGCCGGTAGACGCTACGCCCGGTAAGCGACCCGCAACCGGTACCCTGCGCGCAGCGACTGCATGGCGCACCGTCGAACCGAACGGTCAACCACCGTGAGGTTGCAGCGATGACCTCGCCGTAGCGGGGTTCGTCGGTCATTGCGCAGCCGCAAAATCCAACTTCGCGATCGACTCCGCAACGCGACGCACCGTTTCTAGCGGCACCTCACCGACGGCCGTCACCTGCCGGCCGTTCGCGGACAAACTGTATGTATGCGTGCCACCCAAACGGGAAGCTCCGGCCATTACCTTGCGCTCGACGGCAATGGGTTCGACAAAAGCGGAAACCGACGCCATACCATCATCAAACTTAAGGTGGATGACACCATCATCGCTTTGGCTGCGATGGGTCATGACAAAGCCAGCCGGTAATTCCGCTGCGAATCGTGTGCTATCAACCGTGACATCAGCCGCCGGTTGGTTACTGGTATAACCGATCTGGCGAAAACCGCTGACATTGATATCGAACTCAAATTCGTTATCCGGAATCGTCTCTTCAATCGACAAGTTGACGAACCGCGTCTCTTCGATAACACGCCCGAATACATCGAGCAGTTCCGACTTAAGCGTGAGACCCGATGGTCGTTCAAGCCAAATCCGATGCCCGTAGCGCCACTCGTCACGAGGCCGAATCGCCAACTGCACCGTTGTGCGGTCGGCAACGCGTTCGCCAGAACGGACAAACACGACGTCATAATGACCGAGCAAGCGATCGATCGACATCGGCATTCGGCCGACAAAGCCGCTAACCGCAGATGAGTCCTGATAAAGAACGGCCTTCGAATCGGGCAAGACACAACGGATGCCATTCTTGTCACGAATCAGGGTTCGATCCGCACCATCGAGCGTTTCGATGCGCTCACTGATCTGCCCGTCGGCGTAGCGATGAACGACCTGCATGTACTCAGTACGCTTCTCAAAACGCCGCGCGACCGTACCGCGGTAATTGTATTTTTCGACGGCGCTGCTCATGCGCTGTAGCCACTGCTCGACGGTATCGGCGGCTAGCGGCGGAGCGGCGGCAAGCAATGTCGTCGTCAGTGCTAACGCGGCTACCGGGCGCTTCATACGAAGACGCGTACGGAGCGCCGCACCGCGACCCAAGCCGCTAACGATCGGTGACGATCTCATCGACGTCGTTCTCAGACTCTTCGGTAACGTCGGCAGCCGGATCACCCGGCAAATCCGACTCAATCATCAGTGGCGTCGCAATCTGGCCATGTCGCAACATGTAATTGACCAATTGCGGCTCGCGCAACGAGATCTGCGGCTGCGCCGCGCTGTCTTGTTCGTACTCCGGAACCGTGTAGGCCCGGGTCGGCGCGGCTGTCGTCGTACCCACCACACTCGTGTTGTCGTTATCGACGCTCTGATTCAGCGAGAACAATGACAGCATAGCGACGCCAGCGGCAATTGCGCCGCCGCCAGCAATTCTTCGCCACGGTCGGTCGCGCTGCGGCTGGTCATCCGCCAGCCCTGCCGCACGATCGATCGACGGCAGCGTCGCAAGTTCGGCGCGTACGCGTCCCTCCAAGGTCTCCGCAACCCGTCGTTCGCCGCGCGCTACCGTGCCAATCAGGTGGTATTGGCGCAGCCGGCGTTGCAACGCTGAATCGCTGCTTAGTCGATGGGTCAAGAATTGCGCTTCGTCGCGCGTCAGTTCGTCGTCAACGAAGGCCGATAACTGACTCTCAGTCTCGCTGGCAGCGTTTGTTGACGTAGGTTGCTCGGACATGGGGTACTCGTTAGTTCATCAGTGGGTCAATGTTATTCGCAATGGCTTCGCGGGCTCTAAAAATCCGCGAACGCACCGTGCCGACGGGACACTCCATCGCAACAGCGATTTCCTCGTAGCTCAGCCCGTCTACCTCGCGAAGTAAAATCGCTGTTCGCAAATCGTCAGGTAGGCCACGGATCGTTTGTTCGATAACGGCATGCATTTCGTCTTTTAGCGTGACGGCCTCCGGCGTATCGCCATCTTTCAGACGCGCGTGCATGTCGTATTGTTCCGGGTCTTGAAGGTCAAGGTCGTAGTCCATGGGGCGCCGTTTCGCCGCTACCAGGTGATTTTTTGCCGTGTTAACGGCAATACGGTAGAGCCAGGTGTAGAACGCGCTATCGCCACGGAAATTCGGTAAGGCCCGATACGCCTTAAGGAAAGCCTCTTGAGAGACATCCAGCGCTTCATCGGTGTCCTTAACATAGCGTGTGACCAGATTGACGATCTTGTGTTGGTACTTACTGACCAGGGTATCGAACGCCGTTTTGTCGCCCGCTTGAACCCGCTTGACCAGAAGACCATCCGTAACGTTGGCGCCCATATGGGCAAGCCCCCTTTACCAGCGGCGCTCCGCCCTGTAGCCACTGAATAGACCGGCCGATTGCCGGAAAGTTCGCTCACGGGCCGTTTATTGGACGTAAAAAAACAGCCGAAGTGTGAAATCTGTCGCACAGAAGCCGTCGTTACGCCGCTGCGCTTGGTCGGAGTCTACCAGGCCATATCATCGCCGATCGCCCCACAGTGCGCCCGTGTGCCACAGCACCGCCAAGCGCCGCCAGTCGGCCCCAGCCTGGCGCCGGCGTCGAACGAGCGCGTAGTAACGCTGCGAGCGATTATCCGCCAGTGTCAGCACGGCAACCGATGACAGCAACAACGACGACGGCAACACGGTCAGCGGACCTTGGACCGCGTCGCAACGGAGTTCGCCAATGGTTGCGAGAAGCCGCCCGTCAAGCCATCGCCACGTCCGACGGCGGACGATGTACCACCCTAACGGCAGAGCGGCGGCCACCGCCACCACACCTATTCCGCTGATGGTTACCGTTAGAAGCGACAGCAGCCCCGCGGTCACGATTACCGGTGCATGCCCTAGCCGCTCACTGCTGAGCGGTACGGCGAAGTAGGCAGACGATCGCCTCGATGGATGGATCGGCACTGGCGAGGCGCCCCGTCAAAAGACCGAAAATCTCAGGGTCTTGGAGTTCGAGCAAGCGCTCGAACGCGGCTTTTTCGTCCCGATTGGCGCCAGGATACTCACTCCGCAACCAGCCAGACAGCAAAACATCCAATTCACGCATGCCACGGCGACATCGCCAGGCTAAGGCGCGCAGCTCAACCGGTTCCGTCACGACGCGGCCACCGCGATGCTAGTGACGTCGCTCGGCCAGCATTTTCTTCGTGGCCGCAATCGCTTTCGCCGGATTTAGGTCTTTCGGGCAGGCCGATGTGCAGTTCATGATGGTGTGGCAGCGATACAACCGAAACGGGTCTTCTAACTCGTCGAGTCGATCGCCGGTTGCCTCATCGCGACTGTCGACAATCCAACGGTACGCCGCCAGCAGCGCCGCTGGCCCGAGATACCGATCCGAGTTCCACCAGTAACTCGGGCAGCTTGTCGAACAACACGCACAGAGGATGCAGGCCGAGGGCTCATTGATAAGCTCTTGGTCCTCTTTGCTCTGCAAACGCTCACGGTCGGGCGGCGGCGGCGTTCGCGACTGCAACCACGGCTTGATCGACGCGTACTGTGCGTAAAAATTGGTGAGGTCGGGCACGAGATCTTTTACGACTGGCATGTGTGGTAGCGGGTAAATGTTTATGTCGTCGTCGAAGTTATCGATCGCCGTAATACACGCCAATCCGTTGGCCCCATCCATGTTCATCGCACATGATCCGCATATGCCTTCGCGGCATGAGCGCCGAAACGTCAATGTTGGATCGATCTCGTTTTTAATCTTCAACAAAACGTCGAGAACCATCGGTCCACAGCGATCGAGATCGATCTCATAGGTATCCATGTGCGGGTTTTCGCCGCTGTCAGGATCGTAACGGTAGACGTTTATCCGTTTGACGCGCGTGGCGCCGGCGTCCGCTTTGAAGGCGCGACCTTTACCGATGCGTGAATTGGCGGGTAATCGAAACTCAGCCACGAGTTGGTTGCTCCGAGTCGAAAATGGTTAGTAAACGCGGGCCTTCGGCGGAATAGGCTCCACCTCGTCCGTCAAAGTGTGGGTATGGACCGGACGATAATCAAGCCGCACAGCCCCATCCATTGAGACCCAGGACAGTGTGTGCTTCATCCAGTTGACGTCGTCGCGATCCGGATAATCTTCACGGGCTTGCGCGCCGCGACTCTCTTGTCGATTCGCGGCGGAATGTACGGTCGCCTGCGCATTCAGCAGCAGATTCTCAAGCTCCATTGTCTCGATCAAATCGGTATTCCAAATCAGCGACCGATCGCTGACGCCGATATCGCCAAAGGCCTCCATAACCGTGCCAAGCTGCTCGATGCCCTCCGTGAGGACATCGCCCGTGCGAAAGACGGCCGCGTTATTTTGCATCGTCTTCTGCATACGCAGCCGGACGTCGGCAGTCGACTCGCTACCGCTCGCGTGGCGAAGCTTGTCAAGTCGCTCGATGCTATTCTGTCCGGCATCGCTTGCGAATGGGGCGTGGCGCGCACCCGGTTCCATCGTATCGGCGCAATGCTTGGCGGCAGCGCGACCGAAGACAACGAGATCCAGTAGCGAGTTAGACCCAAGCCGGTTGGCACCGTGGACCGAGACACAAGCCGCCTCGCCGACCGCCATCAAGCCCGGAACGACGGACTCCGGATCACCGTCTCGTAACGTGACGACGCGCCCATAGTAGTCGGCCGGCACGCCGCCCATGTTGTAGTGGACCGTTGGCAGCACCGGAATTGGGTCGCGTGTTACATCGACGTTTGCAAAGATCCTGGCCGTCTCGGCGATGCCCGGTAGCCGCTCGGCGATGACCTCCGGCCCGAGATGCTCCAAATGCAAGTGGATGTGATCGTTTTCCTCACCGACACCGCGGCCCTCGCGAATCTCAACGGTCATCGATCGACTAACGACGTCGCGCGACGCGAGATCTTTCGCGTTCGGCGCGTAACGCTCCATAAACCGCTCACCATCAGAATTGGTGAGATAGCCACCTTCCCCGCGACTGCCTTCGGTAATCAAACAACCCGAGCCGTAAATTCCCGTTGGGTGGAACTGCACAAACTCCATGTCCTGCAGGGGCAAACCGGCCCGTGCGACCATACCGCCACCGTCGCCGGTACAGGTATGTGCCGACGTGCACGAGAAGTAGGCGCGACCGTAACAGCCGGTGGCCAAAATCACCTGATGTGCGCGGTAACGATGCAGTTGGCCGGTCGCCATATCGAGCGCGACGACACCGCGGCAGACCCCCTCTTCCATGATCAGATCGATCGCGAAGTACTCGATAAAGAACTTGGCATCGTGCTTGAGTGACTGCTGATACAGCGTATGCAGCATGGCATGCCCGGTCCGGTCTGCGGCAGCGCAAGTACGCTGAGCCGTGCCTTCACCGAAATGCGTGGTCATGCCGCCGAAAGGCCGCTGGTAGATGCGGCCCTCCTCGGTACGCGAGAACGGTACACCGTAGTGCTCGAGTTCGATGATCGCATCAGGCGCTTCCTTGCACATGTACTCGATCGCATCCTGGTCACCGAGCCAGTCCGCGCCTTTGACCGTGTCGTACATATGCCAGCGCCAGTCGTCATCGCCCATATTCCCGAGTGCCGCGCTGATACCGCCTTGTGCCGCCACGGTATGACTACGGGTCGGAAACACCTTGGTTATGCAGGCCGTTGTGAAGCCCGCCTCGGCGAGGCCGAACGTCGCCCGCAGGCCAGACCCACCTGCGCCGACAATGACGACGTCGTAGCTGTGATCGATAAAGTCGTAGTCGCCGCTCATGCCGTCGTCAACGCTACTCGAAGAATGGAAAACATGGCGGCGACCGTCAAACCGATCACGGCAAAATTCACGGCGATCAATGCCGCGATTTTCGTACCACCGTGCACGTAATCTTCAATAACCACCTGCAAACCCAGTTTGGCGTGATAAAGCCCCGTACCGGTCAGCAACAGCAATAAAACAGTGACAATCGGGCTCGCCACAAATTGCGTGACCGTCGTGTAGCTGTAGTCAGGTAGCGCAGCCGTTGCAATGCCGAACCACAACAACAGCGGCCCAATGGCGATCGCCGAAACCCGCTGAGCCCACCAATGCGACGTGCCATCTTTCGCCGATCCGAGTCCAAGAACTCGACTGAGGGGTGTACGCAGTTGTTGCATTGTTGTGTTTAACCCTGTGTGCGCAATCAGGCGAAGAAAACCACCAACCAAAACGTGGTGGTCGCACCGAGACTGCTCAGGACGACAACCCAGGCGGTTCGTGTCGCCGTTGCTTTTTCAAACCCAAGACCGGCATCCCAAAACAGATGTCGTATTCCGTTCGCGAAGTGAAAAAACGCCGCGAGTGATATGCCTATAAACACCAACTTACCGAACCAACTCGACGCGACGGCAATAAACAGCGCGTAGTCGCCCGGGCCGCCGGCTAGCGCCAACAACCACGCTACGAAGATCAGCGATCCCGCGCTTAACGCGGCACCGCTGAATCGATGCAAAATGGATGTCAGCATCGTTATCCGCCAGCCGTAAGCGGATAGATGCGGCGACAATGGTCGGGTGCTACTCATTAACGCGCCGTTAGTAAATCGAGATGCCGAACGGGACGGTCAGAAATCGATGCAGCGGCCGTTTTTCTCCCAGTCGCCAAAACGAGTCGGATCCGGCCCGTCGCGTCCGCCGATTTCACGCGGCTGCGTCGACTCAGGTTGCTCTGCGGCAGGCTGGGCACCTGAATCAATCGAATCGTTGTCGTCAGAAACATCGGGCCCCGTCAACTTGCCATCTCCCTGTTTCATTGCCAAATTATGCCAGAGCACCCCAATCAATGCACGATCGGTAACTAGACATGACAGCGTCGCAACGCCCGCCCGGTGAACTCGCAGCCTTATGTATTCACGGCGACGATCGGGTGGCTTTTTTGCAAGGCCAATTGTCTTGCGATGTCCGCCTGCTCGAGCAGCAAGCGGTCATTGATGGCGCTTGGCTGAACCCGTCCGGACGAGTCATCACCGTCGTTCAATTACTATCGACCGGTTCGGCGATAGGTTTATTCCTGCCAAGTGAGCTGATCGATGGCGTCGCCGAACGACTGACGAAGTTTCGTTTCCGTTCGAAGGTCGAGATCGACGCCGCCATTGATTGGTATGGCGGCTTCGGTATTGCCTCACCACTAGCGGAACGGCCTTTGAACGGCAGCCCGACACCGGAGACTTTCGGCGATGCACCTGCCTCCCGACATGCCGAGTGGCGCCTGGCGCGCCTGCGTGCCGGGATCCCGTGGATCGGTACTGAGACGACCGAGCAATTTACGGCCCATCAGTTGAACCTCGATCGCCTCGGCGCCGTAAGCTTCACGAAGGGCTGCTACAGCGGCCAAGAAATCGTTGCGAGGACTGAACACCGCGGCAAAGTGAAGCGCCGACTCGCACATTTCGCGAGCGATAGTGACGCCATCGCCATCGGCGACGCCATCACAACGGCCACCGGGACGAAGGTCGGTACGGTCGTCGATCTGGCCCCAACTGACGAAGGTCTCGAACTGCTAGGTCTATTACCGATCGACAATGCCGATTCGCTGATTTGTGCCGATATCGCGCTGCAACGCGTAGCCTAACCGCCCGCACCCTCCGGCCGCATGGTCGGGAACAACAAAACATCACGAATCGACGCGGAATCGGTAAGCAGCATTACGAGCCGGTCAATACCTACCCCCAGCCCACCGGCTGGCGGCATCCCATATTCGAGCGCTCGAATGTAATCCGCATCGAAAAACATCGCTTCATCGTCACCGCTGTCGCGATTCGCGACCTGAGCGCGGAAGCGCTCCGCCTGATCGTCTGGGTCATTGAGTTCGGAAAAGCCGTTGGCAATCTCACGACCGGCGATAAAGAGCTCGAACCGATCGGTCAAGAAGGCGTCCTGGTCGTTGCGTCGCGACAAGGGCGACACCTCGGCGGGGTGCATCGTGACAAATGTCGGTGCGTGCAAGTCTCGCTCAACCGTCGCCTCGAAGATCTCAAGTTGCAACTTACCCGCGCCGTATTCCGGCTTCACAGTTGCCCCGACCGTCTCGGCCACCGCGCGTAATCGATCTAGATCGCGCAGCGTCTCACGCGTCAGGCCAACATCGGCGGTGACGATCGCCTCTTCCATAGGCAAGCGTCGAAACGGCACGCTGAAATCCAAGGTCGAACCTTGGTAGGTCACTTGCGTCGAACCGGTCACTGCTTCCGCTAAGCCACGCAACATATCCTCGACCATGTTCATGACATCGTCGAAGTCGGCGTACGCCTGGTAGGACTCCAGCATCGTGAACTCGGGATTGTGCTGCGTCGAGATACCTTCGTTACGAAAGTTTCGGTTGATTTCGAATACGCGATCGAAACCGCCTACGGTCAAACGTTTGAGATACAACTCGGGAGCGATCCGCAAATACAAGTCCATGTCGAGCGTGTTGTGATGCGTGACAAACGGTCGCGCAACCGCTCCGCCTGGCGTCACTTGCATCATCGGCGTCTCAACTTCAAGAAAGCGCCGCTCGTCGAGGAATTGGCGTAGGTAGCGAATGATGGCACTACGCCGCTCGAAAACGCGGCGTGAATCGTCATTGATCGCTAAATCGACGTAGCGCCGACGATAGCGTTGCTCCTGGTCCGCCAAGCCGTGCCATTTATCTGGCAGAGGCCGTAAGGACTTACTCAACAATTCAAGCGAGTCGACCTTGACGGACAACTCACCTTTATCCGTGCGGTACAACGAACCGGACGCGGCGACGATATCGCCGAGGTCCCAACCCTTGAACGTCGTATAGACACCGTCGGGGAGCGCATCACGCTGCACGAATAGTTGGATCGAGCCGCTCATATCCTTTAGCCGCGCAAAGCTCGCCTTGCCCATGACTCGCTTCGCCAACATCCGACCGGCAACCCGTACCCGAATCTCGCTCTCGGCGAGCGCCTCTTTGCTGTGCGTGGCGTACGTATCCTGCAGGTCGCCGGCAAAGGCATCGGGCCGGAACGTATTGGGATACGCGGTGCCGCTGTCGCGCCAACGGGTGAGTTTTTGCCGCCGTTCGGCGACCAATCGATCGTCGTTCGCGGTATCTTTTTCCTGACTCACGGCTTCGTTTGTCCTCGCAATTACAAACCTTGCTTCAAGCTCGCTTCGATGAACGGATCTAGAGCACCGTCAAGAACCGCCTGTGTGTTCCCGGTTTCGTGGCCGGTACGAAGATCTTTTATTCGCGACTGATCGAGAACGTACGATCGGATTTGGCTGCCCCAGCCAACATCGGACTTCGCATCCTCTACCGCTTGCGCCTCGTCGCGGCGTTTGCGTAGCTCAAGCTCATACAATTTCGCTTTGAGTTGCTTCATCGCCGTTGCTTTGTTTTTGTGTTGGGAGCGATCGTTCTGGCACTGCACGACGACATTCGTTGGTAAGTGCGTAATTCGCACGGCTGATTCGGTACGGTTCACGTGCTGGCCGCCCGCGCCGCTAGCGCGGTAAACATCGATACGTAGATCCGATGGATCGATCTCGATATCGATATCGTCATCGACTTCGGGCGAGACAAACACTGACGCGAACGACGTATGACGGCGATTGCCGGAATCGAACGGCGACTTGCGGACCAACCTATGTACGCCCGTCTCGGTCCGCAGCCAGCCGTACGCGTAATCACCGCCGATTTTCAACGTGGCGCTCTTAATGCCTGCGACCTCGCCGGGCGACGTCTCGATGATCTCCACCGGTCGAGCATGACTTTCTGCCCACCGCAAGTACATCCGCAACAACATGTCGGCCCAGTCTTGCGCTTCGGTACCGCCAGCGCCAGATTGGATTTCGAGGAAACTGGCCGAATCGTCCATGTCACCGGCAAACATGCGGCGAAATTCCAGTGCTTCCACCTCACGTCGCGCCTGCGCAAGATCGGCTTCCACGGCTTCAACCGTCGCAAGGTCGTCCTCGTCGGCAGCGAGTTCGAGTAGCGAATCAAGATCCCCGAGTTGTGCGTCAAGCGCATCTATCGTCATAACGATCGCTTCGAGGCGCGATCTTTCTCGGTTTAAGAGTTGCGCACGATCCGCATCATTCCAAACACCCGGGTCTTCAAGCTCGCGCTGAACCTCTTCGAGACGCTCTTGACTCGCCGGATAGTCAAAGATACCCCCTCAACGCATCGACGCGTTCGGTCAGGTCGCGGGCTTCGTTGAGCAACGGGTTAATCTCGATAGACACGACGGTTTGATCCGGTACCGACAAAGCGCGCGAGGATACCGCACTTTGCGTGCCCCTGCAGGCGCCGGGAACTAAACCCGTCGCATTTGCTCGACGATCAGTTGCGCTCGTCGCAAGCCTTGGTACTCGTTGACGTCGAGACGATACACGGCCTCGATAGCGCTACCGGCTGGCAACGGCAATTGCTCAGCTTGGCGAAACGCAATTGCGTCCACGCTTGGCCCACCGGGCGTCTGTGCGAGACGCATCTTAATGTGGTTATCCCCAACCAGCCGCGCGTCGACGACGACGAAGGTCCCATCGAACAAGGGCTCATCGAAGCCAGAGCCAAATGGCCCGGCGGTCCGCAATGCTTCCGCGACACCGAGTGTTAGCTCCTCTTGTGCCAGTTCGCCATCGCTCAACCACACCTCACCGGCGCTCGCGCCGGGGTACAGCTCATCGACCAAGCTCGCACAGGCATCGCTAAAGGCATCCAGACGGTCGCGGCGCAAGGACAGTCCAGCCGCCATTGCATGCCCGCCGAAGCGCTCGATCAGGCCTGGAAAACGCGTATCAACGGCAGCCAGTAAATCGCGCAAATGCACCGCTGGCACACTGCGGCCCGACCCCTTCAATGTTGCTGCGCCATCGTTAGCAAAGGCAAACGCTGGTCGCTGACAACGTTCACGGACGAAACTGGCGACCAGCCCAACCACGCCTTGATGCCAATCGGCCTCATACAAACAGACACAGCTCGCCAGGCGATGCTCACCGCCGGTCACTGTCGGCAAAGCCGCGATGGCTTCTTCTTGCATGCGCGCTTGCAAGTCGCGCCGCTCCTTATTGATCGCGCCCAAGGCCGTCGCATGTTGGCGGGCCTGCAGCGGATCGTCGGTCAGCAATGCCGCGATACCTTTGCTCATGTCGTCCAATCGTCCGGCTGCATTTAGCCGCGGTCCGGCGCCAAAGCCTAAGTCACTCGCCGTGCACTGGCGTGGATCACGGCCAGCGTCGGCGAGCAGCGCAAGAACGCCAGGCGTTGCCGCCAAAGATCGTATCCGTGCCAAGCCTGCCCGCACCAATATGCGATTGTTGCGATCCAACGGAACGACGTCGGCAACCGTACCCAATGCAACCAAGTCGAGATGACGAGCGACCGTACCGCGGTGCTGCGTCTCGCCAATCGCAATGAGCGCATGCTCAAGCGCCGCTAGCACGTAAAAAGCAACCCCGACGCCGGCGAGCGACTTCGAGGCAAAGGCCTCACCGTGGTTATTGGGATTGACGATGACATTAGCGTCCGGCGAGTGCTCCGGTGGCAAGTGATGGTCGGTCACCAGGACGTCGATACCGACGCTCCGCAGCGCGGCAACGCCAGCGTGGCTACTAATGCCGTTATCGACGGTAACGACCAGCGTCGGCGCGGACTCGATGGCGAGCTCCGCTAACGGCGCCGTTAATCCGTAGCCGAATGCGAACCGATTGGGCACGAGAAAATCAACATCGGCGAAACCGAACCCGGCAAGCACACGGAGCATCAAGGCCGTGCTGGTTGCACCGTCGGCATCGAAGTCGCCAACGACCAACACGCGGCCGTCCCGATGGGCTAACAGTAAGTCAGCCGCTACTTGCGCCGTCCCCAAGTCACGTATTGGTAGCAATGCACTCAACGGGAGCTCGACATCGGCGCTATCGGTCACGCCCCGGCATGCATACACGCGACCGACGACTGGATGCAGTGCCTGCAGCGAGCCTGGCAACGCCGGCGCGTCGCGCCGTTGAATGGCTCGCTGGATCACGTGCGGATCACCTCGGACGGCGATAACAACGTAAAATCGCTGTTGTAGAGCCGCAGCGGCGTGCGCCACGAGCGCCAGCGTGAGCGGCGACTGAGCGCTGCAACAACCGCGCTAAATTCCGCGTCACTACGCGGTACGATAACCCCGCCAGATGCGGCGCTGACGAGCGGGCGCCAATCGTCGATCAATGTCGAACCACTGCCGCTCAGGCGCCAAAACGCCGTGAGGGTCGCGTCATTGCTGGCCAGCATCGGCAAAGTCTGCGTCGGTAACGGTAGCTTCGCGCTCTCGCCCGCCCCCCAGATCCACAAAGCGTTGATCGGCACTTGCCCTTGCGCTTGCCGCCGAGCGTTACCCGACCAATTGTGCAGCGCCATTTGTAACTCGGCGTCCAGCGTCGCAAGCGCTGCGGGTCGGCCGCGCAGTAGCGTGCGGCGAAGTGATAGTCCGTATGCCCTTGCCGGATCGATACCGCGCGGCGGCTCGACATCAATTAGCGTCGCCGTACCGAAGCCGTGCTCATCGAGCGTCACGTCTGTCAGGCGACCAGCCGCGGTCTCGCGAATCAACTCGACCAAACGCTCTGCGTCAGTTTGCCCCAGGTCGGTTGGCCGGCATTGTAGGATCAGGTCGTCAAGTGATGCGCTGAGAAAAACAGCGTCGATGCAGACGCATTGCGGCGTAATGGCGATGTTCGATGCCGCAGCACGTGCAGCGGCCGGCGATACGCGCTCGCCAGGAACACGTAATGCCGCGCACAGCAACTGAAGCTCGGTGTTCTCATCCGGCGCCGAATCGGGGCCCGGTATCCGGCTTACCACATGTAGCACATTATTCTCGCTGCCTTGCACCTTGTCGCTCTTGCCTGTCAGCGGTTACGCTTCTAGCGATCTATCACTGCCGGATCAAAGCGTGAAGCTTACCCGCCATCGACCGGTCGCGAACAGCATCGTCGGTCATTCCACCGCCGGCGTGAATATCAGCGGCAAACTCTACTCAACGAGCCTCATCGTATCGGCCAACGAGATCGTTACCCCGTGGCAACACGCCGCATTGGAGGCACTGACGGCTGCCGACTTGGAACCGGCGCTAGCGTTACAACCCGAACTCATCCTGCTCGGCTGCGGCGAACACCAGGGCCAACCACCAGCGACACTGCTGGCCCATTTGGCAGCAGCTGGCATTGGTCTGGAGGTCATGACGACCGATGCGCTTTGTCGCACTTACAACGTACTAACGTCTGAGTCGCGTAACGTCGTTGCCGCGCTGATGTTGAGATCAGGGCGGTAGCACCGTCAACGGATCGATCGGATCGCCGCGACGGCGAATCTCGAAATGCAACGCTGGCTCTTGACCCGGACCAAGACCGACGCGCGCGATCGATTGACCGGACTTAACGAGCGCTCCTTCGCCGACCAACAACGACTCGTTGTGCCCATAGGCCGACAAATGGGTGTCATTGTGTTTGACGATCAGTAACTGGCCATAACTGATTAGGCCGCTGCCCGCATAGACCACTTTACCGTCGGCCGCAGCTACAACATCGGCGCCAGCCGATGCGCTGATTAGTACGCCGGTGCGGGCGCCACGATCTGCCCCAAAGCGCGCAACGATCCGGCCACGCAGTGGCCAGCGCCAGGCAGGCGGCGGATCGTCAGCCGGCTGCGGCGCGACTGGCGTTGCTCGCGACGGTGAACCGGGCGGCGCCGACGGGGATGGCCCCGCCGAACCCGTTCGGACGGAACCGGTGAGGGCCAGTCGCTGCCCGGGCACGATGAAACGACCGTCACCGAGCCCGTTCCAACGCGCAAGATCGCGGTGGTCTAGGCCGTAACGCCAAGCGATGTTGTACAACGTATCGCCTCGGCGCACGACATAGGTCGTGGCTGAGGGCCGATCCCAGCGATACACATCGCTGCAACTGGCCAACGCCACCGCGACGGCAGCGCCGGCTATGACGCGCCGTGAAACGCGGCCCATAACGCGATGACAACGACAATAACGGCAACCGAGATCCAGCCTATCCTATCGATGTGCTGGCGCAATGTGGCGGCGTAGCGCGGCCCACCGAAATACAAAAGACCCGCCACCAAATAGAATCTTGCGCCGCGCCCGAGTAATGACATGGCAATGAACAACGGCAGATTCATCGACAGTGCACCAGCCGAGATCGTGAACAGCTTATACGGAATGGGTGAAAAGCCGGCCAGTAATACGGTCGCCGCACCGTAGTGTTCGAACCAGGCCTGCAGCGTCGTATACCGCTCGCCGTAACCGGCTTGATCGATCAGCGGTGCAATCGCATCGAAGGCGGCGTAGCCGATCAGATAACCCGCCAAGCCACCCAACACCGACGTTACCGTCGTGAGGCCGGCGAACCAAAACGCGCGCTGCGGCTGTGCCAAGCACATCGGCGCTAGCATCACGTCGGGAGGAATCGGAAAAAACGAAGACTCGGCAAAACTGAGTGCGCCGAGATAGCGTTGCGCGTGTCGGTGCGACGCCCAAGCGATGACGCGATCGTATAAGTTGCCGAACATGCTTAACCTCTGCCACCGACGAGCGGTACGAAGCTCACCGGTCCCAAGTCGCGTCGCGAGAAATGGTTACCGCGTCGGTCAACCGCCAACAACCGCTGTTCGCCTTGATCACCGACCGGGATAACCAACCGACCACCCGGTTTTAATTGCTCGAGCAGCGCCTCGGGTACGACAGCCGGCGCTGCAGCCACCAAAATGCCGTCGTACGGGGCATGGCTGTCCCAACCTTGCCAACCGTCGCCGCGGCGAAACTGTACGTTGTAGATTCGAAGATCACGGATTCGCTGTTTGGCGCCCCATAGAATCGGATTGAGCCGTTCAATACTGAACAAACGCTCAACGAGCGGCGCCAACACGGCGGTCTGGTAGCCGCAGCCACAACCGACCTCCAAGACATGTTTGGCCTCGCTACCCGCCAGCAGCGCTTCCGTCATTCGAGCGACGATGTACGGTTGACTGATTGTCTGTCCGTGGCCGATCGGTAACGCGGTGTCCTCATAGGCGCGACTCGCCAATGCCTCATCGACGAACAGGTGCCGCGGGACGTCGCGGATGCGAGCGAGAACCGCTTCGGAGTGAATACCCTGGCTACGTAAGCGATTGACCAAGCGCTCGCGGGTCCGCGCCGATGTCATCCCAATACCGGGCGATCCAGTCGCCGGCATTAGTTCTCGCCAAGCCACGCGGTCACGCGATCGAGTTGACCGTGGTGTGTTAAGTCGGTCTTTAGCGGCGTCACCGATACAGATCCGGAGTCTACGGCGTGAAAATCGGTCCCAGGACCGGCATCCGCACCGTCACCGGCCGCGCCGATCCAATACACCTCACGACCCTTGGGGTCGCTGCTGCGCTGCACCGGTTCGGAGCGATGGCGGAACCCAAGCCGGGTCGCTTGGATTCCTCGAATGCTCGCAAATGGTGCGTCTGGAACATTGACGTTTAAGATCGTGTCGGCGGGTAGCGGATCGGCCTCCAGCCGGTCCAGCAAGCGATCGACAACAGCCGCCGCCGCATCGAAATGCTGTGGTCGATGACCGGCTAGCGATACGGCGATGGCAGGCCAGCCCAAAAAGCGTCCTTCCATAGCAGCGGCGACGGTGCCCGAGTAAATCGTATCGTCGCCAAGGTTCGCACCATGATTGATGCCGGAGATAACCATGTCCGGGGAATCGTCGAACAAGCCGGTTAACGCAAGATGAACGCAGTCGGACGGCGTACCGTTGACACACCAGGTAACGTCATTAATCCGTTGCACGCGAAGTGGGTTTTCCAACGTCAACGAATTACTCGCGCCACTGCGATTTCGATCGGGCGCTACGACACGGATATCGGCGCGACGCTGCACCGTTCGGACCAGCGCGGCGATGCCTTCCGAACGATATCCATCATCGTTGCTGATCAGAATTTTCACGCGGATGACCCGTCTTTCACCTAAGCCGGTACTATACTGCGAATGGCTGGATAAGTCGGCTTACGGAGCGCACTCGCGGCGGTGCCACGCTGCACTTCACAAAGCCATTGATGCGGTGTTGGGGAACGCGTGTGGCGAACGATCAAGATGACGATGACGACGAGGTATTTCGCCGCTCCGTCGGCGATGTGAAGCCGCTGCCGCAGAGTGACCGCGTAGAGCCCTACCGGCCACCAATCCGTCCCGATGCGCGCTTTCGCCGCGCCGACGACGCCGATGTACTTGCACAAAGTCTGAACCCCGATCGGGAAGCGCTTGAGCAACTCACCGGCGCACGTTTGTCGCACCGGCGCAGCGATGTCAGCGAACGCACACTGAAACGCCTAGCGCGCGGTGACTACCGAATCCAAGGCGAAATTGACTTGCACGGCATGACCGCAGTCGAAGCGCGAGAGGCGTTAGCGGAGTTTATCAGCACCGCGCGACGCGATGGGATCAGTGCAGTAAGAGTTGTACACGGCAAAGGGCTCGGCAGCGGACCGCGAGGTCCGGTGTTAAAAGCGGCTGTTAATCGCGCGTTGCGCCGCAATGCAGCGGTTCTAGCCTTCGTGTCGGCACGCTTAGTCGACGGCGGTACGGGCGCACTCTACGTGTTGCTTGATACGCGGTTGTGAATGCTCGTATCTGTTACATCAACAAGCTCGGCGAGTAGCGCCGTCGCAAAGCTCCCAACCGGCAATGTAAATTCCAAACGTAGACACGCTGCCTCGGCATCGTATAGGTAGGTTAGGTCGCCAGCCATTACCCGCACTGGACGGAGCATCGACGCTGACCGACTCTGCTCCAACCAGGTTCGCCAGTGCCGTTTATCGAGTGCATCGATACTCGCTCGCTCGAGCTCGGCAGCCGCACCCGAGAGCGACGAGCCGTCTTGCCCCCAAAGTGTTGCACTGGGGTGAATGTCACCGGCCGCCGTCCGCTCGGGCAGCGCCGGGTCGTCGAGATCGACCTCGAAATGCGAACGGCTGCCGGCCAGTATCGCCCGATCACCGTCCCTCCATTCGAGTAAGCGGCCCTCGCCGACTCGCCGAGCCGTGAATCCGTTGAAAAGGAAACTGCGCGCAGCGGATACGGCAAACTCGCGTTTCGGTCCCCGCGCTCGTCCGCCGTTTGCTAGTCGCTCAGCCAAATCGAGATTGCTGCAGTCGCGGCCAAAACGCTGCCGCCCGAAATAGTTCGGAAACCCGTAACGGCGCAGCCGATCGATACGCTCGGCCAGCGCCTCGCTAGCGAATGAGACATCACGAATGACAAGCGCAAACGTGTTACTCCGATGCGTTCCGCGTCGCAGCTTACGCCGCGCCGCCGCGCACTCAAGAATGCTGACGTCGGTATCGATGGGGCCAACGGCCAGTCGTGGATCCGCTGCTGGGATCGGTACGCTGAACCATTGTTCGGTTATCGCATAGCGATCTTTAAGTCCGCTAAAGCCGACTTCGCGAACAGCGACCCCGCAATGCGCCGCTAGCAGCTTACTCACCCAAGGCGTCGTTGCCCCGGTCTTGCGAACGCGCAGCCACGTGTGAGGCCCATCGCCGTCGGGTACGAAACCCAACTGCTCAGTGACTTGAAAATCCGCGTTGTTGACCCGCAGTAGACCGTGGCTCAGCGGCGCGCCGTGCCAATTCGGCCATTGCGGCGATTGCGAGCACTCAGGGAACGATTTGATAGAACGTCTCGCGCACACCGATCATCCCGAGATCGGTCCGAGCGCGTTCTTCGGTCGCCTCGAAACGGTTCTTTAAGTTGTCGACTTCGGCGAACAACGCCTGATTACGCTCGCGCAGCCGATCGTTTTCGGCGCGCGCTTCCACGACCGCTTGACGGACCTCCCGTGTTTTGCGGTGCCCGTCTGCCGACAGCCACAGCATTCCCTGCAGCCAGGCCAGCAATAACACCAAACACCCGCAAACGTAGCGCATCCGCCTTTTTCGCTCCCGACGACTACCGACCGATCGATGCAGGAAACGCTTGCCGACCGGGATACGAAGCCCGTCCGCCGAGTTCCGCCTCGATGCGAAGTAGCTGATTATACTTCGCGATTCTGTCAGAACGCGACATCGAACCGGTTTTGATCTGGGTTGCCGTCGTGGCAACCGCGATATCGGCGATCGTCGCATCTTCGGTTTCGCCGGATCGATGTGAGACTACCGCGGAATAGCCAGCTTTCGTGGCCATCTCGATCGCCGCCAGGGTCTCCGTTAGCGTGCCGATCTGGTTGGGCTTGATCAAAATCGAGTTGCCGATATTACGGTCGATGCCCTGGGCCAAGATGGACGTATTGGTGACAAACAAGTCGTCGCCGACCAGTTGGACACGATCGCCCAACGCATTGGTCAGTTCGGCCCAGCCGTCCCAATCGTCTTCGCCCATACCGTCTTCAATCGTAACGATCGGGTAACGTTGGGTCAGATCGTCCAAATACGCGCAAAACTCGCTGGCGTTGAAACGTCGATCTTCCGACTCGAGCGTGTAAACGCCGTCCGCGTAGAATTCTGTGCTCGCAACGTCAAGTCCCAGCAGCACATCGCCACCGAGTGAGTAACCCGCCTGCTCAACGGCCTCACCGATAACGTCGAGCGCCGCTTCGTTGGACGGCAAATCCGGCGCGAAACCACCTTCATCACCGACCGCTGTATTCAGCCCGCGCTTGGCGAGTACGTGCTTTAGCGTATGAAAGACTTCCGCGCCGCAGCGTAGGGCCTCGCTGAAGTTCACGGCGCCTACCGGGAGGATCATGAACTCTTGGATATCGACACTGTTGTCCGCGTGTGCGCCGCCATTGATGATGTTCATCATCGGCACCGGCATCTCAGTCCCATCACCGAGCGTCGCATATAATGATTGATGTTGGCTGGCTGCATTGGCCTTGGCCGCGGCCAAGGACACGGCCAGCAAAGCATTGGCGCCTAAGCGAGCTTTATTATCGGTGCCATCAAGCTCGATTAAGCGTTCATCAAGCGCTCGTTGGTCGGCGACTGACTGACCACGCAAGGCAGCGACTATCTCACCGTTGACGCTCGCACACGCACGCAGCACACCTTTTCCAAGATAGCGCTCGGCATCGCCATCACGCAGCTCACACGCTTCTCGTGACCCGGTCGATGCACCGCTAGGGACCGCCGCACGGCCACGCAGACCGCTGTCTAGTACGACATCGGCCTCGACGGTAGGATTGCCGCGCGAGTCGATGACCTCGCGCGCGATGATGTCACTGATCGTGCTCATTCAGTCTGTTCCTCGGAAAGTCGGATGGGTGTGATTACGTCGGCGGTGCGAGACCGTACTCAGCTTCCAGGAAGCCGCCGCGTTTGACCGCTGCATCGATCTCCTGCAGGGCGGTCAGTAACGCTTCCATTTGACTGAGTGGCCAGGCATTCGGGCCGTCAGAGAGTGCATTTTCCGGGTCTTCGTGCGTTTCCATAAACAGGCCAGCCACACCGACCGCAACAGCCGCCCGAGCGAGAACCGGAACAAACTCACGTTGACCACCCGATGCTTTGCCTTGACCACCTGGTAGTTGCACCGAGTGCGTAGCATCGAAGACTACCGGCGCACCGGTTGCACGCATAACGGCGAGCGAGCGCATGTCCGACACAAGATTGTTGTAGCCGAACGTGAAGCCACGTTCGCAAACCATGATTTGTGTATTGCCGGTCGAACGGGCTTTGTCGACAACATTGCCCATTTCCCACGGCGATAGGAACTGGCCTTTCTTAATGTTCACCGCGATGCCTTGCGAGGCGGCGTTGACGATGAAATTTGTCTGTCGGCACAAAAACGCTGGGGTCTGAATAATGTCGACGACGTCGGCGACACGCTCGAGTGGCGTATCCTCGTGGACGTCGGTCAACACCGGTAATTCAAATGTTCGCTTGACCTTCGCTAAGATTTCGAGGCCTTCGTCGATTCCAGGGCCGCGAAAACTTTTTGCCGAACTGCGGTTTGCTTTATCAAACGACGACTTGTACACCAACGGTACACCGAGGCGATCCGTTAGCCGTTTCAGCGCGTCCGCATGACGAAATGCCGACTCCTCACTTTCGATCACGCACGTACCGGCGATCAGAAAAAACGGCTGATCAAGCCCTACGTCGTAGCCAGCAATCTTCACGCGCTGGCTGCCTCCAGCTCACTCGCCGTGCTGTACTCCCGCGCGGCCAATACGAAGCTCGTAAACAATGGATGGCCATCGCGCGGGTTCGATGTGAATTCCGGGTGGAACTGACTGGCAACGAACCAGCGATGCGTAGGCAACTCGACAATTTCGACGAGATCATCAACCGATAAGCCGCTAAAGCGCATCCCAGCGCTCGCCAAGGCCTGCCGATAATTGTTGTTGACCTCGTATCGATGACGATGCCGCTCGCGAATGACATCGGCACCGTAGACATCGCGGACCATCGAATCGGGTTGCAAATGAATTTCCTGGGCACCAAGGCGCATAGTTCCACCAAGATCAGACGATTCGTTGCGCTGTTGGAGCGCGCCGTCTTGCTCTTGCCACTCGGTGATCAATGCAACGACTTTGTCAGCGGCACCGGCGTTGAACTCTGTCGAGTGCGCGTCAGCAAATCCGCAAACATTACGCGCATATTCGATCACCGCGGCCTGCATACCTAGGCAAATACCGAGATACGGAACGTCGTTCTCGCGCGCGTACTGGACCGTCTGCACCTTGCCCTCGATACCGCGGCCGCCAAAACCACCCGGCACGAGAATCGCATCCATGTCCGCCAAAACGCCTAGGCCATCGCGTTCGATGTCCTGACTTTCGATGTAGTGAATGTTGACCCGCGTCGAGGTTTGAATACCGGCGTGCAACAACGCTTCGGATAGCGAGATATACGAGTCGCGAAACTCCATATATTTTCCGACCATCGCGATACTGACCTCGGCCTCGGGCGAGCGCCGCGCATCGACAACCCGTTGCCACTCGCTAAGGTCAGCCGCTGCCGCGTCAACCGAGAGCTGGCGCACCACTAACTCGTCCATACCTTGCTCGTGCAGCATCATCGGGATTTCGTACAGATCGTTCGCATCGTGCGCCGAAATCACGGCGTTCTCCTGCACGTTGGTGAACAGTGCGATTTTGCGACGCTGTTCGACCGGCAGCGGTAATTCCGAACGACAAACCAAAATATCGGGTTGAATACCGATCGAGCGCAGTTCTTTCACCGAATGCTGCGTTGGTTTGGTTTTGATCTCCTTCGAGGCAGCGATAAACGGTACCAACGTTAGATGCACGTAGACGCAGCGATCTCGGCCGAGTTCCACGCCAAGCTGGCGAATCGCTTCAAGAAACGGGAGCGACTCGATGTCGCCAACGGTACCGCCGATCTCAACGAGGCAAATGTCCGCATCACCGGCGCCGCGATGAACACAGGTTTTGATCTCGTCGGTGATATGCGGGATAACTTGGACAGTCGCGCCGAGATATTCGCCGCGTCGCTCCTTGGCGATGACCGACTCGTAAATACGACCTGTCGTGTAGTTGGAGTGGCGCCCGGTCACCGTTCGAACGAAGCGCTCGTAGTGCCCGAGGTCGAGATCGGTTTCCGTTCCGTCGTCGGTGACAAACACCTCACCGTGTTGAAACGGACTCATCGTGCCCGGATCGACGTTGATGTACGGGTCTAGCTTGATCATGCTGACGCTCAAGCCTCGCGACTCGAGAATAGCGCCCATACTGGCGGCCGTGATGCCTTTTCCTAACGAGGAAACGACGCCACCGGTAAAAAAAACGAACGAGGTCATGCCTGCTTCCGTAAACGCGTTGCGGGGCCGGAAAGCAGTTTAGGGCCAGCGCGAAGGTGTGCTGCCGGTCGGCGGGTCCGGCCCTTAATGTCGCCGCCCTGCTCTCGAAGACGGTGTTCCATGCTACAAGAGAAGGGACAATCGCACAATCGACAATGACGCTGCAACGAGCAACTAAATGGCCTGAATCACCGGTGCATCTCGCCAAGCAACCCGGAACCGATCGCCAGAATCAGTGCCGACCGAGTGCCAGAGGTCGCCAACCGCAACGATACCGTCCTCGGCCGAGAGCAGCGGCAATCGGTCGCGCCACCAGGGCAACACCCGGGCGCTACGTAGCCATTCCTTCAAACACTGCTGCGGCCGCTCTGGCCCGCTGTTAAGACGCTCACCACCGCGGCGAAAATGGACTCGCAGCCCAGCGCTCGGCAAACGAATGCCATAGCCCGCGGTCGGCACCAGCTCTAGGCGTCCGTTCTGTCGCCCGAGTGAGTATGGACGCCCGGGGACGAGCGATCCGGCCTGCGGCGCGTCATTCGGCGGCACAACGTACAGTCGGCGCTGGTATAAGGCTACGCGATACCCAGGGCCATCGACACTGGCCCGATTGTCTGGACGAGGACTCGCCAACATGATGCGCAGCGCCTGTAGGCGCGCCGGTGGTGGCGGTCGCCGGCCTGCCAGCAGAAGCCATTCGCGCAGCAATACCAGCGTAGCGGACTCTGGAAGAACCCGTAACGGTGCGATCGCTAACGACCCATCGTGGCTTACCGCCCGGCCCAATCGCTGCCGCGCGGCGGCAACCGTTAGTCGATAGTCGTTGTTGAGATGATCGGCGGCCGCACTTAATCGAGCGCTAACATCAGGCCAACGGCGATCGACCAGCGGCAGCACCGTCTCGCGCAGGTACACGCGATCAAACCGGGTGTCGACGTTGTGCGGATCGTCGGCGACGGGCGTTCCGATGTCGGTAGTTAGGGCAACGATTGCGGCGCGACTGAGAGACAACATTGGCCGGACGATAAAGCCAGCACCTAACGGTGCCACTCGGGGCATGGCGCGCAAGCCGCGCCCGCCTGCACCGCGAAACGCGTTTTGCAAAAATGTCTCGGCCTGGTCGTCGCGATGATGGCCCAACACGACAACGTCGCCGGGGCACAGCGCCGCTGCAAGCGCCCGGTAGCGCGCATCCCGCGCGCGTTGTTCTGGCCCACCTCGCCCAGCCGTCGCAACCGCACCGTGAAAAACATCGAGTGGGACCGCGCAGCGGCGACACTGCTCATCGCAAATGGCCGCAAAGCGATCCGCGTCCGCTTGTAAGCCGTGATGAACGTGCCAGGCCGCGAGCCGCCAGCGCTGCGCGGCGGATAAGGCTAACAACAGCGCGAACGAGTCACGTCCGCCGCTGAGCGCCACGATAACGCGACGCGCCGGCAGACGATGCTGGCGCAATGCCTCCGCGAACTGCTCGCAAATTTGCGTAGCCGTCACGGCCAGGCGCTAGCTCGTCTTGAAACGGCCGTATTGTGCAATCCTCTGCGAGCGGGCTCGCAACAGATCGTCGATGTCGACGTCGCACAACGCATCGAGATGCATGACCAGCGCATTTTTGACGGCGGCCGATGCGGCCGGGTAGTCACGATGCGCGCCACCCAGCGGTTCGGCCACAATGTCGTCCACTAGCGAATTTTCCTTGAGGCTGCTCGCCGTGATTTTCATTGCGTTGGCAGCCTCTTCGGCCTTGTCCGCGCTCTTCCACAAGATGCTGGCACACCCTTCCGGTGAGATGACCGAATAAACGGCGTACTCGAGCATCAGCAAACGATCGCCAACGCCAATTGCGAGCGCACCACCGGAACCGCCCTCGCCGATAACCAGCGTCACAATCGGTGTGCGCAGACGCGCCATCGTGTAGAGATTGCGCGCAATCGCTTCGCTCTGGCCGCGCTCCTCGGCACCGATGCCCGGGTAGGCGCCGGGCGTATCGATAAGGGTGATGATTGGCAGCGAGAATTTCTCGGCCATCTGCATTAAGCGGAGGGCTTTGCGGTAACCCTCCGGGCGCGGCATGCCGTAATTGCGCCGAACCCGTTCTTTGGTGTCGCGTCCTTTCTGGTGACCAATGACCATGACCGGCCGGTCATCGAGTCGGGCCAGCCCACCGACGATCGCGAAATCATCGGCATACATGCGATCACCGTGCAGTTCCTGGAAGTCTTCCATGATCGAGCCGACGTAGTCGAGCATGTAAGGGCGCAGCGGGTGGCGCGCCAACTGCGCGATCTGCCAGGCCGATAAGTCCGAGAAAATACTCTGCGTCAGCGCCTCGCATTTGGCCGTTAGCCGCTGCACTTCCTCGCCGATGTTGATCTCGGAGTCATCGTCGACATGTCGCAAAGCTTCGATTTTTGCCTGCAACTCGGCGATGGGTCGTTCAAATTCGAGATAGTCCACGGCCATCCCCAACAGAGCTCGTTCAGGGCGCAAAGGATAGGCAACCGACGTCGCGGCCGCAACGTGCATCGCCGCTAATGCGCTCGATCGTAAACGAGCCGGGTCCGCTCCGGCCCCAACAGCGTCTCCAATTCGTCACGCAGCGCGCGTGTCGGTCGTACGACCCAATCGGCGCCGAGCTTCACATCTGCCTCGGCTTGGGCACCGACATAGCGGACCAAAACGTCACAGCGCCCACCGCGATGCGCCATCAACAAATCGTGCAAGGCATGTAAGTGACTCTGCGCCGCGCCGTTTGGCCGCATCGACAAAACCAATTGCCGCGCTCGCTTTTCAATAACCTGGTCGATAGCGTCTAAACGGCGCGCGGTAACCCGCCACGCATTGGCGAAATCGTCGTAGCGCAGCGAACCTTCAACCACGAGGATCGTGTCTTTCGTTAGCAAATGGCGAAACTGCTCAGCGACCTCATTAAACAGCGTGACCTCAAGTTGTGCAGTATCGTCATCGAGCACCAAACTTACGCGCTTACCCCGACGGCGCACGTCCATCAACAACCCGGCAACGGTCACGTCAGTCGCTTTGCGGCCAAAGCCACGCTCGCCACCTTGGCCGGTCATTGGCTCCGGTGTGGCCATAATTTGGCCGAGCGACGATGACGTTAGGTACGCCGCGTCATGGCGAACCGTCGCAAACGGATGGCCGGACAAATACAAGCCGAGCGCTTCTTTTTCAGCCTTGAGACGCTCCCACTCTGTCCATGGCGCTAAACCGGCCGCGGCATCCTCAGCGGGCGCAACATCCACCACCGCTGCGGTCGCGATCCCGAACATATCGCTCTGCCCGGCACTGCGAGCGGCCGCTTCTTGCTCCGCGCCTTTCAACAACGCCGGCAAACACTCGACCAAGGCGCGGCGGTTTTTGTCGATAACATCGAAACTACCTGCGCGAAGTAGCGCTTCGTAGGTTCGCTGCGTCAATTTCTCGCCGGACAACCGCCGGCAAAAGTCGTCGAGCGTTTGGAACGCCCCGTTCTCGATTCGCTCGGCGATGATCGCGTCGACGACATTGCGGCCAACGCCTTTGATCGCGCCGAGTCCGTACAGAATACGGCCATCGGTTGTCGCGGAAAATTCGTGTTGCGACGCGTTGATGTTCGGACGCTGAACGTCAAGCTCGCACTCGCGACAGTCCGCTTTCAACGGCACGAGTTTGTCGGTGTTGTCGATATCCGCCGACATAACGGCCGCCATGAACTCGGCCGGGTAATGCGCTTTCAGCCACGCCGTTTGGTACGACAACAGCGCATACGCTGCCGAGTGCGATTTGTTAAAGCCGTACCCGGCGAACTTCTCCATCAAATCGAAGATATGCGTCGCCTGCCCAGCATCGATCCCGCGTTCGTGCGCGCCGGACGTGAAAATTTCGCGCTGCTTCGCCATCTCCTCGGGCTTTTTCTTGCCCATCGCGCGGCGCAGCATATCGGCACCACCTAACGTGTAACCAGCCAGAATCTGCGCGATCTGCATGACCTGCTCTTGATAGAGAATAACGCCGTAGGTCGACTCCAGTACCGGTTTCAGGTCGGGATGCAAATAATCGATTTCGATCGAAGGGTCTTGATGCTTGCGCTCAATAAAGTCATCGACCATTCCCGACTGCAGCGGTCCTGGACGGTAAAGCGCCACCAACGCGATCAGGTCGTCGAAACTGTCGGGTCGCAGTCGCTTAATGAGCTCTTTCATACCGCGCGATTCAAGTTGGAAGACGGCCGTCGTATTGGCACGGCGAAGCAACGCGAACGTCTTCTTGTCGTCTAACGGTAAGTCGTTAATGGCGATGGCTGTTTCGCCAGCTTGCTCGCGTCGTGCATTGATTGCTCGGACACTCCAATCGATGATCGTTAGTGTCCGCAGTCCTAGGAAGTCGAATTTAACCAGACCGGCTGCTTCGACGTCGTCTTTATCGAATTGCGTAACGACGTTGGCCGGGCCCGGTTCGCAATAGAGCGGCGCAAAATCCGTTAGCTGCGTCGGTGCGATAACGACGCCACCCGCGTGTTTGCCCGCGTTGCGGACCAGACCCTCTAAGGCTTTTGCGAGCTCCATAATATCGGCGGCATCACGGTTTTCATCGACCAAGCGCGCGAGTTCCGGCTCGGCCTGTAACGCCTTCTCGAGCGTCATGCCCACTTCGAACGGAATGAGCTTTGCGATGCTGTCGCGGAAACCGTAGCCATGACCGAGGACACGACCGGCGTCGCGGACAACCGCTTTCGCAGCCATGGTCCCGTAGGTAATAATTTGCGACACCCGATCGCGACCATACCGTTCGGCAACGTAATCAATAACGCGATCCCGGCCTTCCATACAAAAATCGATGTCGAAATCCGGCATCGATACCCGCTCTGGGTTCAAGAAACGCTCGAACAGCAAGTCATATGCGATCGGATCAAGATCGGTGATGCCGAGCACCCAAGCCACCAGTGATCCCGCACCCGAGCCGCGGCCAGGCCCCACCGGTATCGCGTTTTGCTTCGCCCAATCGATGAAATCGGCGACGATGAGAAAATAGCCGGCAAAGCCCATACCGCAAATAACATCAAGCTCGGCTTTTAAGCGCGCGTCGTAAACTCCGTGATCGGCATCGGCGGCTACACGCGTTGCCAGGTAATCGCCTAATCGGCGACGGGCCTCGGCGATAAGATGCTCATCCTCGCTGGTGCTGTCATCCGCCAATGGGTAGCGCGGTAGATAGCTTTTCCCGAGCGCGATATCGAGATTCAGCATCGTCGCCAATTCGACCGTGTTGCTCACCGCTTCCGGCATGTCAGCAAACAAGTCAGCCATTTGCGCTGGCGACTTTAAGTACTGCTCGCGGGTGTAGCGCCGCTCGCGGCTTTGATCGGACAGCAGTCGTGACTCGTGAATGCAGACCCGTGCCTCATGGGCATTGAAATCGGCTTCGTCGATGAAGCGAACGTCATTCGTTGCGACCAGTGGAACGCCGTGTCGATCGGCGAGTTGGGCGGCCTCAGTCACGTACTGCGCCTCGCCGTCGCGGCCCGTTCGCTGTACATCGATAAAAAAATGATCGCCGGTTAGCGAGCGCCAGAAGTCGAGTTCCGCCCGTGCGTCGGCCGGTCGTTCCTTGTTGATGAGCGGCCCGAGAACGCCGTGGACACCGCCGGCCAAAACAACGAGACCGGCCATCGATTCGGTATCGAGCCACTGGCGCGAAAGACAAGGCTGGCCATCGTCTTGGCCTTCAAGGTATGCCCGCGAGATAAGCCGAGTCAGATTACGGTAGCCATCCAAATTCCGACAGAGCAAGACCAATCGCGCAGGCGCAGCGCCTTCGACACGACTAACGACGCTGAGGTCGGCACCGACCAGCGGCTTTACGCCGGTCGCCAACGCCTTGCGGTAAAACTTAACGAGACCGAAAAGATTGTATCGATCGGTCATCGCGACAGCCGCCATTTGCCGCTCGCGTACCGCATCCATCAATGCCGGCACCCGGACGACGCTATCGACGATCGAGTATTGCGTATGCAGATCGAGGTGAACGAATGCGCTCATGACATGCGCTCCGGGCTTGCCAGCACTTCACGTACCGGCGCGAACTCAGCGCGATGATGCGGTGTCGCGCCGTGTCGATGCAGCGCAGCGCGATGCTCGGCGGTCGCGTAGCCTTTGTGCCGTGCAAACCCGTACTCCGGGTAGGCTTGATCGAGCTCATCCATCAGCGCATCGCGATGGACTTTCGCGAGTATCGACGCGGCGCCGATACAGGCGATGGTCGCGTCGCCTTTCACGATCGGCGCCGCCGGGACAGATCGCCCAGCAACACGGAAATCGGGCGCGCGGTTACCATCGACGAGTACGTGATCGAGCGCGACATTGAGACCGGCAACCGCTCGTTGCATGGCGAGCATCGTCGCGCCGAGGATATTGAATGCCAAGATATCAGCAACGCTACCAATCCCGATGGCGAACGCTGTGCTCGCCGTTCGAATCTCACCCGCCAATCGCTGTCGGGCGCGCGCCGACAAGCGCTTCGAGTCGGTTACGCCGACGGGCGTGCTAGCTCTTGGGAGTAACACGGCAGCGGCCACTACCGGACCGGCGAGCGGTCCGCGACCGGCTTCATCGACACCAACGATTCGCGCACTGATCGGCGGTCGCAACGGCTCTCGAACAGCAGTCATCGTTGGGACAAACACTCGCCTAGTAACGTTGAGATAACGTCAGCGGAGCGAGTATTCGCATCCTCTGACAGCGCCTCTCGGAGTCTAGCAAACTCATGAATCTGAGCATCCCGTGCCACCGGGTCCTCAAGCAGCGGCGCCAGCGCCGCTGCAAGCGACGCCGGCTTGACGGCCGCCTGGATCAGCTCGGGCACAACCGGGCCGTCCAACAGCAAATTCGGTAATGAGACGTACGGCGTTTTCACGAGATTTAATGCCGTGACGACGCGGTAAGTCAGTGGGCTCAGCCGGTACGCGGCAACCAGCGGCCGCCCGTGTAACGCCGTTTCGAGCGTAGCAGTGCCGGATGCGACCAGAACAGCCGTCGCTGCGGCCAATGCGGTCCGGGTTTTCCCGGCTACGATTCGAATCGGGTCGGTGCCGGTCACGAACGGCGCGAATTGTCTCGCGCCGGCCTCGTTCGCGAGCGCAGCGACAACGTCCAAGGCAGGCATGTTCGCCTTCAACAAACGCGCAGCCGCTATGAATGCCTCGGCGTGGCGGTCGATTTCGCCGCCGCGACTGCCAGGCAGCAGCACCAGTAGCGGTTTATCGCTGAGATCGAGTGAGGCTCGCGCGGCAGACGGATCAACGTCCACAGGAATCTCGTGCACCAACGGATGCCCAACGAACGTCGCTGCGATTTGATGGCGCTGCAAAAACGCCGGCTCAAACGGCAACAAACACAACACGTGATCGAGCGCCGCTCGCAATGTCTTGACCCGCCCTTCGCGCCAAGCCCAAACCGACGGGCAGACGTATTGCACCGTTGTCGTGCCACTAAGCCGCAAGCGTTTCGCCAGCCCGAGATTAAAATCGGGCGCATCGATTCCAACAAAGATATCGGGTGGCTGGCGTTGCCAACGGTCAATGAGTTCACGGCGCCGGGTCATCAGTCGCGGTAAGTGACGCAGCACCTCAAAAAGACCCATCACGGCCAGCTCTTCGCAATCGAAGAGTATCTCGCAGCCGGCGGCTGCCATAGCCGGACCACCAACGCCCTCAATGAGCGCATCCGGCCAGCGTTGCCGCAACGCGGCAATCATCCCAGCGCCGAGTTTATCGCCGGACAGTTCGCCCGCAACGACAGCGATTCGCGCGTGGCCAGCAGGCATCGCCGTTAGCGCTGCAGACCGCGTTCCGATGCTTTTATGGACGCGAGAAACAGCGCTAATTCGGGGGCATCGGCAACACGACGCTCGAGCTCCGGTATGACATCAGCGAGCCGCTCGCCGCTGCGATAAACGAGCTTATAGGCACTCTTGATCCGCCGAACTGCCTCGCGATCGAATCCGCGTCGCTGCAGCCCCTCGGAATTGATGCCATGCGGTTTAGCAGGCTGCCCACCCAGCATGACGAACGCCGGTACATCGCGGCTTACGGCCGCATACATACCGATGAAAGCGTGCGGTCCAATACGGCAGAATTGGTGCGCCCCGGAAAACCCGCCCATGATGGCGTGATCACCAATATGGACGTGCCCCGCCAGCGTTACATTGTTGGCGAATATCGCGTGGCTACCGACTTGGCAATCGTGCGCGATGTGCACGTATGCCATAACCCAGTTGTCGTTGCCCAAACGCGTGACACCGACATCTTGCACCGTCCCGCGATTAATCGTTACGAATTCGCGAATGGTGTTGCCGTCGCCGATTTCCAACGATGTCGGTTCGCCGGCGTACTTCTTATCCTGTGGTGCAGCGCCAACCGACGCGTACTGGTAGATCAGATTGTCTGCGCCGATCGTCGTCGGCCCCTCGATCGAGGCATGGTGACGCACTTCGGTACCAGCACCGATGCGAACGTCATCGCCGACAACGGCGTAGGGTCCAATCTTGACGCCGTCGCCGAGCTCCGCTGCCGCACTAACGATCGCTGTCGGGTGAATATCGGTCATTTGCCAAGCGCACACATCAGCTCGGCACTCGCGACTTTTTTGTCGTCGACATACGCCTCACCGTGAAAACGCCACATCGACTTAATACGGCGGCTGATCGCGATGTGCAGTTTTAACTGGTCGCCAGGCACGACCGGCTGGCGGAATCGCGCCTTGTCGATCCCGGTGAAAAAATAGAACGAACCGGGCTCCAACTCGCCAAGCGTTACAGCGCTCAGCACGGCACTCGTCTGTGCTAGCGCTTCGATGATCAAGACGCCGGGCATAACCGGTCGGCCCGGAAAATGGCCCTCGAAAAACGGCTCATTGATCGTGACGTTTTTCAACGCGATCGCCGATTCGTTGGGCGTCACCTCCAGGACTCGGTCGATCAGTAGAAACGGATAACGGTGCGGGATCTTCGCGATAATGGCGCGAATATCCAATGGTTCGGCGGTCACGATGACTTCTCCCTGTGCTTGACGAGCGCAGCTACGCGCGCCGCCAGTTTATCAAGCTGGCGTATGCGCGCGACCACTCGGCGATAGTCACTGATCGGCATCGCCGGCAACGCGGCACCATAGGCACCGGGTTTCGTTATGTCTTTTGTGACCATCGTTTTGCCGTTGACGATGACACCGTCACAAATCGTGACATGCCCAACGGCGCCCGAGTGACCGGCAAACAAACAACGCTCCCCGATCACCGTACTGCCGGCGATGCCACATTGCGCCGCCATCGCCGTATGTGCGCCGATACGAACGTTGTGGGCGATTTGCACGAGATTATCGAGTTTGACGTCGTCGCCGATGACGGTATCGCCAATTGCGCCTCGATCGATCGTCGTGTTCGCACCGATATCAACGTCATCGCCGATCTGAACGCTGCCGACCTGCGGTACGCGGCGCCAACCGTCGCTCGTGGGGGCGAAACCAAACCCATCCGAGCCGATGACCGCACCGCTTTGGACACGGCAGCGCATCCCGAGTACGACTGAATCGGCGAGCGTTACGTTTGGCGACAGCGCCGAATTCGCACCGAGCGACGCGCCGTCGCCGATAACGCAATTTGCGCCGATGCGGCAATTCGCGCCGACGGCCGCTCCAGCGCCAATAACAACGCCAGGTCCAACCTCGGCGCTCGGATCGACGCTCGCCGTCGAGTCGACGTACGCGCTCGCATGAACGCCAGCGCGCAGCGCCGGTCCGGGGTAAAGATGCTGTGCCATCGCGGCATAGGTGGCGTACGGGTCGGCGTGCACCAAACGATTGCTCGGGCCGTCCGTCGCCGCATCAGACGGCCGAACGATGACGGCTGTGGCCGCGGACGTTGCCAGAAAATCGCCGTAGCGTGGATTGGCGAGAAAACTCAGCGCGCCAGCGCCAGCGTCGCTGAGCGTCGCAACGTGCGTGACAGTGGCGTCTGGGTCGCCGATTAACTCACAGCCGAACTGAATCGCCAGATCGGCCAGGGATATCGGCGGCTTCGCAGCCGCTGCGGTCAATTCCCGCCAGCGCCGTCGCTAGATGTCATTTGCGCCAAAATTTGCTCGGTGACGTTGACCGTACCGCTGGCAAACAAGACGCCTTCGCCGAGGATCAGATCGTAACCACCGGCTTTTCCGAATGCATTGATTTGCTCGCCAAGAGCGCGCTGCAACTCAGTGAGCAATTCGTTACGCCGCAGGTTTTGATCTTCCACAAACTCGGACTTGAGACGGTCGATTTCACGTTTGTCCTCGCGCAAGTCTTTCTCCGCGTTGCGCCGCTCCGCTTCGCTCATGACCTGTACGTCACGCTGAATACGCTCGCTCTTCTCAATGAACGCTTGCTCTTTGGCACGGATCGTATTCGCACGCGGTGCGAACTCTTGCTCAAGCGATGCCAGGGTCGACTTTGTCTGTGGCGACTCTTGCAATAAGCGTTGTACGGACACGACGCCGATCTTCAGAGACTGTTGCGCCTCAGCGGCTGGAGCCACCGTCAGACCGACTACCAATAAGGTCGTGAGCAGCACTGTCGTGTTCAAATTAAATTTCATATCTTTCACCTTGCGGCACGTTAAAACGCGTTGCCAATGGAAAACTGGAACCGCTCGATATCATCGCCAAACAGACGGGTATTCCCGCCAAAGTTGTTAAGCGGGAAAGCATAGCTAAACCGAAACAGGCCTAACGGCGCTAGCCACTCTGCTGCGATACCGACGCTTTGTTTTAAGTTGTCTTCGTCGAAATCGAAACTAACCGGATCCCCAAGCCGATCTGTAAACGCCACCTCGCCCGTGTTGAACACATTGCCGATGTCGTAAAACAGCGAGAAGCGAGCACTCCGGGCCCACTTCTCGGGAGTGGGGATTATAAGCTCTGCTTGCCCAGCAACCAACAAGTTGCCGCCATAAGCGTTGCCGAAGCTATCGCGCGGCCCTAACCGCGACTCACGAAAGCCCCGGATCGAGTTGGGCCCACCGCCGAGAAACTGCTTGTAGGGCGGTAACGCGGTCGTTTCACCAATGCCCTCGCCATAGGCGAATTCGCCGCCAAAGGCGAATGTGAAGCCCTTCGGCAAGCCGATGTACTTCTGCAAGTCGTAGCGCGCCGTAAAATACTCGACATCGCTGCCGGGCACCGCCCAGTTGACAATAAATCGTTGCCGTGTGCCGCGGTCGGCAAACAGAGCACGGTTCCGGCTGTCGTACGACCAGCCGACGATCGCCTCGTAGGATACGAACTGCGAAATAATTCCGTCCGTGCCAAGCAGCGGCAAGAACGTCGTCGTAACATCGCCATTGTTCAGTAGCCAGTCAACCGACTGTGTTGTGCCATTGGCGAAACCGGACAGCTCCGCGTTCTGAATGGCCACGCCGAAGCTAATGCTCTGGAACTCGCTAATCGGGTAGCCGTAGTCGATGCCCGCCGTAATCGTCTCGGTCGCAAACTCCGATGCACCGAAAAAGCTCTGGTCCAGATCTCGGTACGACAAGCTGAGCGTTCGCCGCACGCCGTCGATCGTCCGATACGGATCGGTGTACGACAACGCGTAATTGGTTTGGAAATTACTGGTGTTGATATCGGCTTGGATTCGATTACCCGAGCCGAGGAAGTTTGAATGGACGAAATTGCCGTTCAGAATCAGTCGCTGTGCATCAGAGTAACCGATGCCGCCACCGAATTGGCCCGGCAATCCGTACTCAACGTCAAAGTTGACGTCGACCATATCCTGCGTCCCGGGTACGGGCGACGTATCGACCTCGACGTTCTCGATGTACGGCAGTCGCTGCAGCCGGATCTTTGAGCGATCGACAAGCGTATTCGACAAGTACGAGCCTTCCATTTGACGCATCTCACGCCGGAGAACCTCGTCGTTCACCGTATTGATGCCATTGAAATTGATGCGGTTGACGTACATCCGATTTCTCGGCTCGACAAACATCGTAATCGCGACTTCCTTATTGTCGCGATCGAGCTCGGGGACCGGCTCGACCTCGGCCTCGGCATAGCCATCTTGACCTAAACGAAACGCGATTAGCTCACTCGACTGCGTCAAGCGCTGCAAATTAAATGTCTCGCCAGGTTTGGCGAGAATTAATTGTTGCAGGACTGCCTCATCGACGACCATACGACCCGAGAGCTTGATATCAGAGATCGTGTACTGCTCACCCTCAGCGATGTTCAGCGTGATATAGATGTCTTTTTTGTCGGGCGAGATCGCAACCTGCGTCGAGCGAACTCCGAAATCCGCATAACCGCGATCCATGTAATAGGAGCGCATTGTCTCGATGTCGCCCTCGAGTCCTTGCAATGAATAGCGATCGTCCTGGCGTATAAACGACAACCAATTCGGCGTTTTCGATTCGAATTGATCGCGTAACTCGTCGTCGCCAAAAGCCTCGTTGCCGACGATATTGATCTGCCGTATTCGCGCCCGCTCACCTTCTTTGATGTTGACGCCAATCGACACCATGTTGTTTGGCCGGTCATTGACATCCGAGTCGACGACGACGTTGTACTTACCACGCGCGTAGTACTGGTCGGTCAAAAACCGCTCAACATCGTCGAGGACACTACGATCGAAAGACTTTCCACGGGCCAGTCCAGCCGCTCGTAAGGAGCTGGTGAGATCCTCGGTTTTTATATCTTTGTTGCCATCGATGGCAAACGCCTCGATCGTCGGCCTCTCCTGCACAACGATGACGAGCGTATTTCCTTCACGCCTTAGCTCGATACTTTGAAACAAGCCTTGGCCATACAATGCACGAATCGCCTCCTGCGCACGCTGTGCGTCGAGCGTATCGCCGAGACTGATTGGTAAATAGTTGAACACGGTGCCTTCAGCGATACGTTGCAGCCCTTCGACACGCAGATCATCGACGGTAAACGGTTGTATGTTAGTCGCGTTTGCCGCGGGCGACACGGCAACGACGCCGAGTACCAGCGCGGCGGCGAACGCGTTTTTCAATGATGACAAGCCGGACTCCCCCTCGCCGGTGTTACACGCCAAACAGGCGCAATAAATCGTTGTAGGTCGCAAAGACCATGACACCCAACAACATAACGACACCCAGTTGCTGGCCGACCAATTGGGCGCGCTCCGACAACGGCGAGCCTTTCGCCCACTCGATCGTTTGGTAGACGATCTGGCCACCATCGAGCATAGGCACCGGAAACAAATTGAGTAGGCCGAGGCTGATGCTGATGACGGCGAGAAAACGCACATACTCTTGCAAACCGCGCTCCGCGGCTTGACCCGCAAACTGCGCAATACTGACCGGCCCGCTGAGATTCTTGACCGACACATCGCCGGTCGCCATGCGCCCGAGCATACGCAATGTGAAGCTCGTCTCTTCAACTAAGCGTGCGACCGCTGCCGGTATGGCCTCGATCGGTCCGAATCGAATTACGCCGATGGGCAAAACGTTGGTGACATTGAGGTACAAACCGTCGTTGCCGTCGATTGGTCGTGGCGTTACGTCGACCGTTCGCTCCTCCCCGTCACGCAAATAGGTAATCGCCAAGGCCCGCGGCGCGTCGAGTTCGCGAATGCGTTCAGACAAATCGATGAACGACGCAATCGGTTCACCATCGACAGCAACGATGCGATCGCCGGCACGAAGTCCAGCATCCGCCGCCGCGCCCCCGGCGCGAACTTCAGCCAACACAGCCGGCGGGCGGGCCGGTCGGAAACCGATGCTGCGAAGGACGGAGCCAGGCTCTTCCAGTCGGGCAGCGGCCGCAGGGACCTGAAGCTCAATGGCTCTCTCAACCCCATCGACGCCCGCAACGTCGAGGCTGACCCGTCCATCGCCGACCATATCGTCGATGATGCCCAAAAATGCTTTTTCCCAACCGACGACTTTGCGACCGTCAACGCGGATGATCGTATCGCCTGCGGACAGACCCGCTACAGCCGCTGGCGAGCCCGGTTCAACCTCACCAATGGTCGGTTTTTGTACCGTTACGCCGATCATGAACAACAGCCAGAACGCGGCGATAACAAACAAGAAATTAAACGCAGGGCCGGCCAGTAGCACCAAAATACGCTGCCACACGGGCTGGGCCTGAAAACTGCGGTGCTGATCGGCCGCGGAAACGTCGGTTTCCCGTTCATCGAGCATTTTTACGTAGCCGCCCAGCGGCAGCGAAGACAGGCAATACTCGGTCTGATCTTTACCCCATCGGCGGCTGACCAGTGGCTTGCCAAACCCAATCGAAAACCGCAGCACCTTGATGCCGCATAGGCGTGCCACGATGTAGTGCCCATACTCGTGAACGGCGACTAATAAGCTAATCGCGAGCAAGAACGCTGTGATGTAAATCAGGAAGTCCAGGACTGTCACCCGTTCTGCCGAAAACCGTTACCCAATAACAAGACCGCTGAAAAAACAACGGGTTCCCTTGAGTTCACTTGAATGTTAGCAAAGCTGACTGTCATGAACCTGAATGCCAGCTTAACCGCCAAGCAGCGGCAGCAGCAGTGCAAACAGCGGCGCACCGGCGCCGATACTGTCAATTCGGTCCAGCAAACCGCCATGCCCGGGGAACAGCGTGCCAGAGTCTTTAACACCAGCATGGCGTTTGAACATACTGATCGTCAAATCGCCGACGATAGACAGCGCCGCAGTAGCAATAGCCACAGCAATAAACTCGGCCGTCGGTTCGTCTAGGTATCCCGCTGCAATGAAGCCGACAACGGCGGCCGCCAGCAGCCCACCCGCAACGCCTTCCCAGCTTTTGCCGGGGCTGACCTGCGGCGCCAGCCGAATTCGGCCGAAACGCCGGCCGACGAAATAGGCACCGACATCCGCCGCCCAAATGACGACCAGTAGGGTCAGCAAGCGCAGATCCCCCAGCGGCCCCGATACGATGTGGGCGAGCGCAACAAATGCGGGTATCAGCAAAACGAAGCCGACAATAAATACCAGCAGCGGCGAAAACTGCACCGGAAAGCGCACAATGGTCACGAACGCTCCGGCCCAAAACAGCAGCGCAAACAGCATCAACGGTCGCGGTTGCTCAGCGAGACTCGGCACCCAAAACCACACCGCTACAAACACACCGGCTAATGCAATGGCGTAGATCGTCGCGGCCAATGACTCACGCGTATACAGCAAACTGCCCCATTCCCAGCCAGCCATCGCCGCTATGGCGACCAGGATTAGTACGGTAATTGTCGGCTCGACGAGAAAGATAGCTCCCAGCACGACCGCTAGAGCTATCAGCGCGGAAAAGACGCGCTGCGCTAACATTAGATTTTACGAACCTGTTCGGCGGTCCTGCCATGGCGGCGCTGCCTGCCCCGATAAGACGTTAACGCCGCTTCGAACTCATCGACACCAAACTCGGGCCACAACGTTTCGGTGAAATACAGCTCGCTGTAGGCAAGCTGCCATAACAAGAAATTACTGACCCGCAACTCACCGCCGGTCCGAATCAGTAAGTCGGGATCCGGATAGTCCGACAGCTGCAAGAATGGCGCGAGCGTCTGCTCGTCGATCTCGTCGATCTCGATACCCTTCTGCAAGGCCGTACGAACCGCGTTCGCAATATCCCATCGCCCGCCGTAGGCAGCAGCGATACTGAGCCGAAGTCCTTGATTACTCGCGGTTAGCCGTTCAGCCTCGTGCATGCGTTGGCGAAGAATCCCGGAGAGTCGCGACAACTCGCCGACGAAACGCAGCCGGACATCGTTCTCGTGCAGCTCTTTGACCTCGCGATCAAGCGCTTCGATAAACAATCGCATTAACGCACTGACCTCGTCCCTAGGCCGCTGGAAATTCTCGCTGGAGAACGCGAATAGGGTCAGGTACTGAACGCCGCGCTCGGCGGCATAACGAACAATATCGCGAACCGGTTTGATACCTGCGCGATGGCCGAGGTGGCGCAGCTTGCCACGCTGGCGCGCCCAGCGACCATTGCCATCCATGATAATGGCAACGTGACGCGGCATATCCCCGGTTGTGGCAGCGATCGACTCTTGCGTGGCCACAGCGCAACCCCGATTCTTAAACTTCGAGCAACTCGACTTCTTTGTCGGCTAAGATCTTATCGATCTCGCCAACGTGTTTATCGGTGAGCGACTGAATCTCATCCTGCATACGCCGCTCGTCGTCCTCACTGATTTCTTTCTCTTTTAACAGCGTCTTCGCATCGGACAGCGCGTCGCGTCGGACATTACGAACCGCGACTCGGCCACCCTCAGCCTCTTGACGCACGACGCGGATAAGATCCTTACGGCGCTCCTCCGTCAGCGGCGGGAGCGGCACACGTATGACGGTGCCCGCACTCGCCGGATTAAGCCCCAGGTCCGAATCTCGAATCGCTTTCTCAACGACGGCCACCATCGGCTTCTCCCAAGGCGTGACGGTCAGTGTCCGCGAATCCTCAACACCGACATTCGCAACCTGACTAAGCGGTACGTCCGAACCGTAGTACTCGACTTGGATATGATCGAGGAGACTGGTGTGTGCCCGCCCCGTTCGAATTTTCGTGAACGCCTGACCGAGCGCTGCCACGCTTTTCGCCATACGCTCAGCAGCATCTTTTTTTATTTCATCAAGCATACGGAATCCTCGATAGGGTCTCAGCTGGTCACCAGCGTGCCTACGTCCTCGCCGCGAACGATGCGGGCGAGATCGCCGGGGTTGTTCATATTGAAGACTCGCAGAGGTAGCGAGTTGTCGCGACACATAACAATGGCCGTGGCATCCATGACGCGTAACTTATCGGCGAGGACTCGATCAAAAGACAGACTGTCGTAGCGTTTCGCGGTCGGGTGTTTTACCGGGTCGGCATCATAAACGCCGTCTACTTTGGTCGCTTTCAATAACAGATCGGCACCGATCTCGATCGCGCGCAAACTCGCCGCCGTGTCGGTCGTAAAGAAAGGATTACCGGTGCCTGCCGCCAGGATCACAACCCGGCCTTTTTCGAGGTGCCGGATGGCCCGCCGGCGAATGTAGTCTTCACAGACCTCGTGAATCTTCAGCGCGGACATGACACGCGCATAGACCCCTTGCGATTCGAGTGCGTCCTGCAGGGCCAAGGCGTTCATCACTGTCGCCAACATACCCATATGATCTCCGGTCACCCGGTCCATGCCCGCTCGAGCGAGACCGGCGCCGCGGAATATGTTGCCGCCACCAATCACGACACCCACCTCGACATCGGCTTCGCGAACGTCGTGGATCTCACCCGCGATCCGCTTGATCACCGACGGATCGATACCGTAGTCGACATCGCCCAACAGCGCTTCGCCGCTGAGTTTCAGAAGAATCCGCTTGAGTTCGGGTTGCTGGGACATAGGCGTTGAGTGGAAATCGGCCGATCACGTCATAACGACTAATCGGCTTTATTGGCATCCTCGATCTGCTTCATCACCTCGTCGGCAAAGTTCTCTTCTTTTTTCTCGATCCCTTCACCGACCTCGAAGCGGACGAATCCAAGTATTTCGGCTCCCTTCTGTTTGGCCAATTTGCCAACCGTATGGTCCGGGTCTTTGACGAATGGCTGACCGAGCAGCGTTATTTCGCCAAGGAATTTACGAATACGGCCTTCGACCATCTTTGCGATGATGTCCGCCGGCTTGCCGCTGCCTTCTGCTTGCTCCGTCAATATACGACGCTCGTTGTCGAGGGTTTCGGCCGGAACGCCCGCCTCATCTACACACACCGGCGCGCTGGCTGACACGTGCATGGCAATGTCGCGGCCGAACTCGTCGTCGGCGCCTTTGTACGCCACCAATGCGGCGATACGTGACCCGTGCACGTAGCTAGCAATTGCACCACCGTCCGCATTGAGACGCTCGAAACGGCGTATACCGACGTTCTCACCAACCTTCGCCACTAACTCTGTGCGGGCCTCTGCGACGGTCTTGCCGCCCAGGTCAAGCGCATTGAGTGCGTCCATATCGGCCGGCGCCGCACTAAGGACTAGGTCGGCGACCGCATCGGCGAACTGCAGGAAGTTATCGTCCTTGGCGACGAAATCGGTTTCGGAGTTGATCTCGACGACGATCGCGTGGGGACCGTCGAGTTTGGTGACAACGACTCCTTCGGCTGCGATCCGACCTGACTTTTTATCGGCCTTTGCTTGACCACTCTTGCGTAGATGCTCGATAGCCGCATCGATGTCGCCGCCGGTTTCCACCAGCGCTTTCTTGCACTCCATCATGCCGGCGCCGGTTCGGTCGCGCAGTTCTTTAACCAGTGCTGCTGTTACAGCCATTGCTTGTTCAACCTCTGTTCGGTGGTACCGAGCGCCAGCGGCACTCAGCCAAATTTACGATCGCTGATTACTCGTCGCTGGCGGCCGCCGGCGTTTCCGCTGACGTCTCTGCTGGCGCTGCATCGGTTTGTGCCGGTTTCGCGTCGGCAGCGTCCGTCGTCGGCGCCGGCTCCGTCTTTTTCGGGCTGGCGCGGCGAGTCGTTTTTTTCTTGCCGCGCGCCGGCTTGCGACCAGCGGCTTTGCGGGGCTTGCCATCTTCATCGAGTTCGACAAACTCGTCGTCGCCAAGATTCGCCTCTGGCACGGAGGCCTTACCGTCGAGCACGGCATCGGCCATCATCTCGGAGTAGAGCTGTATCGCTCGCATCGCGTCGTCGTTCCCTGGAATGACATAGGCAATGCCCTCGGGCGAGCAATTGGTGTCGACCACAGCGATCACCGGAATACCTAAGGTCGTTGCTTCTTTAACGGCGATATCTTCGTGATTGACGTCAACGACGAACAAAGCATCGGGCAAGCCACTCATGTTCTTAATGCCGCCCAGCGAGCGCTCGAGCTTTTGTTTCTCGCGATTGAGACCCAAAACCTCCTTCTTCGTGAGCTGATCGAACGTGCCGTCCTCCGCCATTTGCTCGAGATTTTCGAGCCGCTTGATCGACTGGCGAATCGTTTTGTAGTTCGTCAGCATGCCACCAAGCCAGCGATAACTGACATACGGCATTCCACACCGCGATGCCTGGGTGGCAATCGCCTCGCGCGCCGAGCGTTTGGTCCCAACGAATAGGATGCGGCCGTTGTTGGCAACGAGATTTTTGACGAACTGGCCCGCGTCTTGCGCCATCGGCAAAGAGCGTTCCAAGTTAATGATATGGATCTTGTTACGTTCGCCGAAAATGAACGGAGCCATTTTCGGATTCCAGTAACGGGTCTGATGACCAAAGTGCACGCCAGCCTCTAGCATCTGGCGCATGGTTACGTCAGGCATGTTATGTCCTCGGGTTAAGCCTCCGCGAATCCCAACGCACAACCCTTTTTCTGGCAGGGCACCCAGTGCGTCGTGTCGAGTCGCGTGTGAAATAATTGCTTGAAAAGCGCGCGCTTTATACCATATTCGCTGCAGAGCAACAAACTGCCGTGGGCGGGCCGCAATGCCCGGGGCGTGCCCATGCGATGGCCCCTCGCTCAGCCAACAGAATCCAGATGACGATAACGCTCAAGACCCCGGCCGAACAGGACCTTATGCGAACGGCCGGCCGCCTCGCTGCCGACGTGCTAGACATGATCGGCGACTATGTCGTACCCGGTGTCACGACCGGCGAACTCGACCAACGCTGTCACGACTTCATCGTCAATACGCAGCAGGCGATACCGGCGCCGCTCAATTACAAAGGCTTTCCCAAGTCGATTTGCACCTCGGTGAACCATGTCGTTTGCCACGGCATCCCTGGAGAAAAAGTGCTTCGTCAAGGCGATGCGGTCAATATTGACATAACGGTCATAAAAGACGGTTTTCACGGTGACACGTCGCGTATGTTTCACGTCGGTAAGCCAAATCGGGCCGCAGAACGCTTGGCCCAGCTTGCCTACGACGCAATGTGGCTCGGCATTGAGGAAGTGGCACCGGGCAAACACTTAGGCGACATAGGCGCGGCTATCCAGCGGTTCGTTGAGAAGAACCGTGCCTCGGTGGTACGGGAGTACTGCGGCCACGGTATCGGTCGCATTTTCCATGAAGACCCGCAAGTGCTGCACCATGGCAAACCGGGCACCGGCGAGAAAATCGTGCCCGGCATGACATTTACGATCGAACCGATGGTCAATGCAGGCAAGCCTCACACGCGACTTCTGAAGGACGGCTGGACCGTCGTGACCCGCGATCACTCGCTTTCAGCACAGTGGGAACACACGCTGCTCGTTACCGATAGCGGGTACGAGGTATTCACGCTCGGTCAGAACGACCGGTGATTGCGCGGCTGGCACGCTAAGTCCATGGACCCTGCGGCCATCGCTGTCCGTGACTCGCTGTCTGACGTAACCGGCACCGATACCCTCAGCGCGACAAAACTCTGTATCCGGGAGCTCGGCGCGCAACTCGAAACCCGGTTCCGGGCCGGTGACGATATCGATGTTCTCGTCCGAGCCCGAGCGGCCGCCATCGACGAACTGGTTTGCCATGCTTGGCAGCAAATCGACGCGATCACTCGGAAGCGAGCCTCTCTAGTCGCGGTCGGTGGTTACGGCCGCGGCGAACTGCACCCGTTTTCCGACATTGACGTCACGATCCTAGTCGACGAACGGCCCGAACAAGCGGACTGGGTCTCTGGCTTTCTGACCGCGCTGTGGGATTGCGGGCTTGAGATCGGCCACAGCGTTCGCACCGTCGATGATTGCCGGACCGAAGCCACTGCCGATGTCACCGTATTAACGACGTTGATGGAAAGCCGCCTACTCGACGGTGGCCGCAAACGCTTTGACGCGATGTTGGCAGCGATCGAACCAACGCAGCTGTGGGACCCGAAGGCATTCTTCGAGGCGAAGTCGACAGAGCAACGTCTGCGCCATGCACGCTACGACGACTCAGGTTACAACCTGGAACCGAACGTCAAAGGTAGCCCAGGCGGTTTACGTGACATTCAAATGGTCAGCTGGATTGCCCATCGCCAGTTTGGTTCAAGCCGTTTAAGTGAATTGGTTGGGCATGGATTCTTGACGCCAGGACAACTGCAAATTCTCGAAGACGGTCGGCGTTTCCTGTGGCGCGTACGCTTCGCGCTGCACTGCATTACCGGCCGCGGCGAAAACCGCCTGTTGTTCGACCACCAAAAGCAACTTGCCGAGTTAATGGGCTACGAAGACGCGCGCTACACGCTCGCCGTTGAACAAATGATGCAGCGCTACTACCGCACCGTCCGCGAGTTGTCCCGCGTTAACGAGATGCTGCTGCAGCTTTTCGAGGAGGCGATACTCCTCGACCCAGAAACGCCCGCGGTGCCGATAAATTCGCGCTTTAAGGTTCGTAATGGCTACTTACAGACGACCAGTGACAGCGTCTTTTCTGACGAACCATCTGCGCTGCTGGAGGTGTTCGACCTGCTACAGCAACACAACGACATCCGTGGCGTCAGCGCTTGGACGATCGGTTTGTTGCGACGCCACCTCTACCTGATTGATGACGAGTTTCGCAACTCGCCGAAAAATCATCGCCTGTTTTTGAAGATAATCAGCGCAAATAAAGGGGTTACTCACGAGCTGCGGCGCATGAACCGCTACGGCGTTCTCGGGCTCTACATTCCGGCGTTCGGCCGCATCGTTGGCCGAATGCAATTCGACCTGTTCCACACCTACACCGTCGACGAGCATACGCTGATGGTCGTCTCGTACCTGCGCAAACTCGCGCTCAGCGAATTCGATCATGAACTGCCGGCCGTTGCTCGCGTTATGCAATCGCTTGAGCAGCCGGAACTCGCGTATCTGTCGGGCCTATTCCACGATATTGCCAAAGGTCGAGGCGGCGACCACTCGAAATTGGGCGCCGTCGATGCAGAGGCTTTTTGCCTCGAACATGGATTAGAAGCGACAGACGCAGCACTAGTTGCGTGGCTTGTGCGCCATCATTTGCTGCTGTCGATGACGGCCCAGAAAAAAGACCTTAGCGACCCGGACGTCATCCAGAAATTTGCCCGCATCGTAAAAACCAAGACGCGACTCGATCATCTGTACGTACTGACGGTTGCCGATGTGCGCGGCACAAACCCTCGGCTGTGGAACGCCTGGAAAGCCTCGTTGTTCTCAGAACTGTATCGACTGACTGCAACGGCGCTCGAGCGGGGTCTTGACGACCCGGCCGACAGCGACGAGATGATCGATGCGACCCGCCAGCATGCCATTAAAGCCACGAGCCGCACCGGTGTTAACGACACAGCGCGTGACCCGGTTTGGTCGATCCTGACCGACGAGCACTTCCTACGTTACCGACCGGAGGAGATCGCCTGGCAGACGCGCGTGTTGCACCAGTACGGTCTGGACGGCGCGTGTTACGACATCGACGTTAGTGCGAAAGCGGTAGCGATCTTTTTGTACACCCCGCGCCGCTATCGAACATTCGCTGACACAACCGCGTTCCTAGACGACCTCGGTATCGGTGTTCAGGATGCACGAATCGTTGCGGCGACGAACGGCTACAGCTTTGACACTTACGTCGTAAGTGAAGCGGCAAGAGAACGCCTTCCGGACATTCGCGAGCGCTTAGATCGGCTCATAAGAACCGCGATGGATCCAAACGCCGACTGGCAGCCGACTGTCAATCGTCGCCGCTCACGACGAGCACGTGTTTTCGATACCGCGATCGATGTGCGCTTTAGCGGCGCCGATGAGGGCGGTCGCACCGTTCTTGAACTTGACTGCGGCGACCACCCTGGACTGCTGTCGAGCGTCGGTGAAGTCTTCGCTGAGAATAACGTCAACATCAGCATGGCGAAGATCGTCACGATCGGGGAAAAAGCGGAAGATGTTTTTTATCTCACCGATCTCGACGACGAGCCGTTAGATGACGACCATTGCGAACGCCTTCGCGAGCGCCTCATCGATAGATTGACCAGCTAGCCACCGACGAGAGCCGGAGAAACGAGTGAATACAGACAGTCTTGCAACGACGATTAACGCCGCTTGGGAGCGGCGCCAGGACCTCAGCACCGGCGATACGACGTTGACGCCGATCGTCGCCGAGGTTCTCGACGCACTGAACAACGGCGAGTTACGCGTCGCAGAGCCAGGCGACAGTGGCTGGCACGTCAACGAATGGGTGAAAAAAGCAGTCTTGCTATCGTTTCGCCTCAGCGAAAACCGGGTCAGCTCGGCGGGTGAACACCGCTACTTCGATAAGGTCCCGCTCAAATACGCAGAGTACGACGCCGCGCAGTTTGCGGCAGACGGCGCGCGCATTGTCCCGGGTGCGGTTGTCCGCCACGGCAGCTACGTCGCCGGCGATGCCGTCGTTATGCCGAGCTACATCAATATAGGCGCCTATGTTGGCGCTGGCACGATGGTCGACACGTGGGCAACCGTCGGTAGCTGCGCACAAATTGGTGCGAATGTGCACCTTTCCGGCGGGGTCGGCATCGGTGGCGTGCTCGAACCGATCCAAGCTGCGCCGACGATTATTGAGGATGACTGCTTCGTTGGCGCACGCTCAGAAATCGTTGAAGGTGTGGTCGTTGAAAAAGGCGCCGTCATTTCGATGGGCGTTTACATCGGGCAGAGTACGCGAATCTATGATCGGGAATCGGGGTCAATACTGTACGGCCGGGTCCCAAGCGGCAGCGTTGTCGTTCCCGGTTCACTACCGAGTAGCGATGGCAGTCACGCGCTCTATGCCGCTATCATCGTCAAGCGGGTCGACGAAAAAACCCGTGCCAAGACCGACCTCAACGAATTGTTGCGACCCACAGACTGACGAATTCGCGATGACGACCGTAACGCTGTATGGCCTCACGAATTGCGACAGTTGCCGCAAGGCACGTCGCTGGCTGCACGGACACGACCATGATGTCGTTGTGCTCGACGTTCGCAAAGACGGGCTTGCGAGCGGCGATCTAGCACGCTGGGCTAACGCGGTCGGTTGGGAAACGTTGGTCAATCGCAAAAGCCGGACCTGGCGAGAGCTGGCCGACGCTGAGCGTGCGGCACTTAACGAAACGACAGCCGTCAGTTTCCTGATCGCGCATCCGACGCTGCTAAAACGACCGGTCGTGGAAGACGCCGACTCGGGGACGGTGATTGTTGGCTTCGATCCAGCGGCGTACGCAGCGCTGTAACCAGCGCTTAACGAGTCGCTTTGCTCGGCCGCCGTCGGCTGACGCGCACCGGCCCGCGCCCGCGCAACCGGTGTAACTTGCCGGCGACTTCTAGCTCGAGACGAACGGTGGTTGTATACCAACCGACGGAACCCAACCGCTTACGTTCGTCCTGAGTGAGTTGCTGGCGCACAAGATCGGGGATTTCGCGAGCCTCGATACCGTCTGCGTCGCGTGGCACAACTTGCAAAATCGCCGCGCTAACAGCGTCGAATTTCCAACGCTCAATACGACAAGGCTGTTTGCCCTCAGTGGGCGTTCGACAAAGGACTCTGTCCGCGGACACCATCGGTGGCGTTAGCCGAAGCGCCCTGTAATGTAGTCTTCGGTCAGCTTGTGTTGCGGGTTTGTGAAGATCCGGTCGGTCTGGTCAACCTCGATTAACTCGCCTAAGTGAAAATACGCCGTCCGATCGGAAACTCGAGCCGCCTGCTGCATCGAGTGCGTCACGATGACGATTGCGTAGTTTTGTTTTAGCTCGTCAATCAGGTCTTCAATACGGGCCGTCGCGATCGGGTCAAGCGCAGAACACGGCTCGTCCATTAAGATGACCTCGGGACTCACAGCGATCGTTCGCGCGATGCACAAACGCTGCTGCTGACCGCCTGACAAACCGGTACCGGGATCATTCAGTCGGTCTTTTACTTCGTTAAATAGACCGGCTTTTTCGAGTGACGAACGGACGATCGCATCAAGCTCCGCACGATTCGCTGCCAGGCCGTGAATACGCGGCCCATACGCCACGTTGTCGTAAATCGACTTCGGAAACGGATTCGGTTTTTGGAAAACCATGCCGACGCGCGCGCGCAGCGACACGACATCCATCGACCGATCGTAAATATCGTCGCCATCGAGCAGAATCTCGCCCGTTACGCGCGCTGTCTCAATCGTATCGTTCATGCGATTTAGGCACCGCAAATAGGTCGACTTGCCGCAGCCGGATGGCCCGATGAGCGCAATAACCTGATTGAGACCGATATCGAGGCTAACGCTTTTTATAGCGTGGGTTTGCCCGTAATAGACGTTCACATCGTTCGTCTTGAAATAGGGGCGCTCGGCATGGATCTCGCCAACCGTTCCGTTCGGAATCGGCGACACGGTCTGATCGCTCACTGGCACCGCCGTCTGAGGCGCCGCGTCGACGATCGGAGCCGCTGTTTCAGCGAGCCCCTCGTCCGCGGGTTGTACCGGTTGTTCGGCGTCAGTCATAGTCTCGGACGGTTTATCGATGGTCACGTTACCCATGCTTTCCTCTCGTGCTACCACTTGCGTTCAAAGCGGCGTCGCAGCAGCACCGCAGTCAGGTTCATTAGGAGCAGAAAGCCGAGTAGCACAATAATGGCAGCAGAAGTCTTCTCGGTAAATGCACGTTCCGGGGAATCGGCCCACAAGTAGATCTGAACGGGCAGTGCCGTCGCGGGATCCAGCGGGTTTTCCGGCACATCGACGATAAACGCGACCATACCGATCATCAGCAATGGGGCCGATTCACCGAGCGCACGCGCCATGCCGATAATCGTCCCGGTCAGAATTCCAGGCAAAGCAAGCGGCACCACGTGCTGAAAAACGGTTTGCATGTGCGAGGCACCAAGGCCTAGCGCCGCCTGACGAATCGACGGCGGCACGGACTTTATCGCCGCACGCGCCGCGATAATGATGACCGGCAACGTCATCAGCATCAACACGAGGCCGCCGACGAGCGGCGCCGACCGCGGTAGCGCGAACCAATTGATAAAAATCGCCAACCCGAGCAGCCCAAAAACGATCGATGGCACGGCCGCCAGGTTATTGATGTTGACCTCGATAATATCGGTCCAGCGGTTGCGCGGTGCAAACTCTTCGAGATAAATGGCCGCCGCGACGCCAATTGGAAACGACAAGACCAAGGTCACCAACAGCATATAGAACGAACCGGTTAATGCACCGAGTATGCCGGCGAGCTCAGGCTCGCGTGAATCGCCGTTGGTAAACAGTGCCGTGTTGAAGCGCCGTTCGATGCGGCCCATGTCGACGAGCTGCTCGTACCAGCCGATGTACTGATCGCTGATCGGTCGCTCACGTGGATCGCTGTCTTTATCGATGTTGCCTTTATCGAGCATATCGACGTTGGTATGCGCTGGCACCCAAAGGGTTAGCTTGGACCCGACCAAAGAATGATCGGCCATCACCATTTCTTGCAGCGTGTAACTTCCGCCGATGCTAAGCATCTTACCGAGCTCGCGGCGATCGCCACGCGACGCGACACTTGGGAACAATCGATTCAACGCATTGCGCATGATCAATTGGTAGTCGCCTTCCGAATACGAATTGTCGTCGGCCGTGCCCAACGGATCGACGATGTCCGGCGTTAACTCGATATCCAACTTGACGAACGTCTGTGAAAAAGCGGTGTACCCTTGACTGATGATGCTGGCGAAGAAAACCGCCAGAAACACCATACCCGCACTGACCGATAGCAAACCCAATCGCCGAAACCGCCGCTCCCGCGCGTAGCGTTTACCAAGCTGACGATCCGCTTCAGCCACGCGTGCTTTGCTGGACGCGTTAGTGGTCATTCGTATTGCTCCCGGTACTTACGAACGACTCGCAGACCGATCACGTTCAAACACAGAGTTACGGTAAACAGCATCAGTCCAAGTGCAAACGCTGCTAGCGTTTTGGCGCTGTCAAACTCCTGATCCCCTTGCAGCAAAGTAACGATTTGTACCGTGACTGTCGTCACCGCCTCCAATGGGTTAATCGTCAGGTTCGCCGATAATCCAGCGGCCATAACAACGATCATGGTCTCGCCGACGGCACGCGAAATGGCCAGCAAAACGCCGCCGACGATGCCGGGCAGGGCTGCCGGCACGATGACTTGACGCATCGTTTCGGAGCGGGTTGCGCCAAGACCCAGAGAGCCGTCCCGCATGGCTCGTGGCACGGCAGAAATCGCATCGTCCGATAACGACGACACCAACGGAATGATCATAATTCCCATCACCAATCCGGCCGCTAACGCGCTTTCTGAAGACACGGTCAAGCCAGCGGTTTCACCGACGCTACGGATAAACGGTGCGACACTGAGCGCGGCGAAAAATCCGTAAACCACCGTCGGTATACCGGCCAATACCTCGAGTAAAGGCTTGGCGAAATTTCGAAACCGCGGCGTCGCGTATTCCGACAGATAAATCGCCGTCATTAAGCCGATCGGTACGGCAACCAGCATCGCGATACCGGTGATCAGTAATGTTCCAACCAGCAATGGGACGGCACCGAACGCACCGGTCGCGCCAACTTGATCGTCGCGAATCGCCGTCTGCGGCGACCACTGCAAACCGAACAAGAATTCAACGATGGAGACCTTCTCGAAAAATCGGAACGTCTCAACGAGGACCGACAACACGATACCGAGCGTCGTTAGGACGGCGATTCCGGAGGCAACAAACAACAGTGCCAGCAGCAACGACTCGACACGGGTCCGCGCACGGAAGTCTCGAGTGATCTGCCGGAAGCTGATGATCGTACCGATGATCGCGAGGCCGATCGCCGCAATCGCCAATAACCATCGACTGGCGCCGGAGACGCGTTGCAGCTCCTCACTTACCGCAAGCAATGCGCTGTCTGGCTCACGCGCGATTCGATTGCCCGCGACGAGGTTGCGGACATCGTTCAGAAATAACGCTTTGTCCTGCGGCGTCGCGAATTGGGTGTCGTTGGGCAAGGCTTGCATGGCCATGCCGGCGACGACATTGCCTTCGACGGACAGCCAAACAAACACCAGTGCCAGCGCAGGCAATAGGGCCAGCATAACGGCGTAATACCCATAATAGGAGGGTAGCGAATGCAAGCCCAGCGGGCGGCCGCCATTGACCGCCAACGAACGTTGCCGGCCTAAATAGAACGCAATGACCCCGAGCGCGGCGAGTATTAATAGCAATGTAGGCAGTCGCATAGTGTTCTTATCGTTTTTGTCTTTCAGGCGGCAAGGCGGCTAAACCGCGTATCGCTCCTTGCCTAACTGAACGACGCGGTGCAGAACGACGGCCTGCCAGCGCCTCAATGACGGTTGCGGTTAATATTCGTACAGCGACAACAGCGCCAGTCCACGCACCGCATCGCGCACCTCAATTCGCTCAGACTGCGGCATCGGGATTAAGCCCCGGTCCGTCAAATACCCTTCCTCGCCCCAGGCGCGCTCGCTCGTAAACTCTTTTAGAAAACCTTCAATACCCGGAATGACACCGACGTGTGCGCGCTTGACGTAAAAATACAAAGGTCGCGAAACTGGATACTCACCGCCGGCGATGGAATCGAATGTCGGCACCACCCCGTTCATCGCGGCACCCTGCACTTTATCGCTGTTCTGCTCTAAAAAGCTGTAGCCGAAAATCCCCAGTGCATTTGGATTGGCATTCAGTTTCTGCACGATCAAGTTATCGTTCTCGCCGGTCTCGACAAACACGCCGTCCTCGCGGATAGCGTGACAAACCGCTTTGAATCGATCCGGATCAGTTTTTTTCAGCGCCTTGATGCCCGAGAACTGCTGACACCCGCCTTCCATAGCCAGTTCGACGAACGCATCTCGGGTCCCCGAGGTTGGTGGCGGACCCATAATCTCAATGCGTGTATCGGGATACGCTGGGTTGATATCGCTCCATCGCGTGTGGGGATTCTCAACCAGCTCGGCCGACTCGGGCGTGCGTGGCACCAACTTAGCGAGCGCGAGATAAATCTCGGCGAGGGTAAGATCGACGGGCGGCGCACTGTTCGCATTGGCAAGCACAATCCCGTCATAGCCGATTTTCACCTCGACGATATCGCGCACGCCTGCCTGTCGGCAGCTCTTGACCTCAGACAGCTTGATGCGGCGTGACGAGTTGGTCACATCGGGAAATCCGACGCCGACCCCCGAACAGAATAGCTTGAAGCCGCCGCCCGAGCCCGTTGATTCAACCGTCGGCGTTTTGCCGAAGAAACGGCCAAAGCGTTCCGCGACAACGGTGGAAAAAGGGAATACCGTTGAAGAGCCGACGATCGAGATATAATCCCGAGCGCGTTGGGCCTCTGCCAGTGGGCTAGACAGCAACGTGATGGCGGCAGCGACGGCCGCGGCTGCGTTTCTCGACCTCAACAACCCGACCTCCTGACGCTCGGCTGACCGCGTGCGCGGGATTTATGAAAGATACCCTATCCTCCAACCAGCGAGTATTACGGAATTGTGAAAGTGGCCACCAACCCCGCCAGCAACCCCCGCCGTAGCCCGGCGGTAGAACTGACCGAAGCGCTGATCCGCCGCCGCTCGATAACCCCCGAGGACGCCGGCTGCCAGGACCTCATTGGCGAACGCCTTGCCAGAGCCGGGTTTGAGCTGGAATCGATGCGCTTCAACGAGACCGACAACCTGTGGGCGCGGCGCGGCCGGTCCGGGCCGGTGTTATGTTTCGCAGGCCACACCGACGTTGTCCCGCCAGGCGACGATGCCGCCTGGCAAACCGACCCTTTCGACCCGGTACACCGCGATGGCTGGCTGTACGGTCGGGGCGCTGCCGATATGAAAGCGAGCTTGGCTGCCATGGTCGTCGCTGTGGAGCGATTCGTCGCGCAACATCCGGACGTCAATGGCAGCCTTGCATTTCTGATTACCAGCGATGAGGAAGGGCCAGCGCGCGACGGAACAAAACGCGTTATCGAAACGCTGAACGAACGCGCGGAAAAAATCGACTGGTGCGTCGTCGGCGAGCCCTCAAGCAAAGATCGATTGGGCGATACGATCCGCATCGGTCGGCGTGGCTCGTTGAGTGGCATGTTGACCGTGCGCGGTATTCAAGGACACGTCGCCTACCCACAGCTCGCTCGTAACCCGATCCACGACGTCGCGCCACTGCTAAGCGAGTTGGCAGAGCGCCAATGGGACAACGGTAACGCCGCTTTCCCGCCAACCAGTTTTCAGATCGTGCGCATCCATGCCGATGCTGGCGCGCCCAATGTCATCCCAGGGGAACTCGCCGTACGATTTAACTTTCGCTACTCAACAGAATGGCACCACAACGACTTGCAGCGCGAAGTTGCAACGATGCTCGAACGCCACGACCTCGATGCCGAACTGAACTGGCATTTGTCCGGAGAGCCGTTCCTCACCCGCGAGACCACACTGATTGACGCCGTCGAAACCGCTTTGCAGCGGCGTCTGAACATCGCGCCGGAGCGCTCGACCGGTGGCGGTACGTCAGACGGTCGCTTCATCGCACCGGCCGGCGTCGAAGTGGTCGAGCTCGGTCCGGTCAACGCGACGATCCACAAAGTCAACGAACGGGTTGCCATTGCCGATGTCGACGCCCTGGCCGACGTCTATGAACAGACGATTGCCGAACTGCTAGGTTGAGCGCGCCGGGAGTAGCCAATTTGCCCAGACGCCCGCGACCCCCAGCGCCACGGCCGCGATAACCACCCAGACCGGCATGCTGAAGCCGAGCAACGTCCAATCAACCTCCGCGCATTCGCCGGAACCTGTGAATACGAGCCGCAACACATCGAGGAACGGGGTCGTTTCAAGCAAAAAGTCGAGACCAGCACCGCAGGCCGGCACCTGATCAGCCGGAAGGTTCTGGAGGTACACGTGGCGCCCTGCTACAGCGATCGTCGAGCCTGCCGCCAATACGACGCCCAGTACGTAGACGTAGCGAGCGCCGCCGGGCGGATTGTGCAGCGCCGCGAGCAGGAACACACCACCCAAGGCGATGACGCCAACGCGTTGAAACACGCACAACGGACACGGCTCGTAGCCGAGCACGTGCTGCGAATACAACGCGTACGCCATGAGGCCCGTGCAGGCGATCAAACCAACCAAGTTGGCGATACGGCGAGTCACCGCAAAAAGTCCACTATCGCTCTGGCGACTGGCTAGGCGACGTCGACTCGGTAATCGCCGCAATACTGTCCTCGGTATGACGAACGTCTTTGCCGAGAACCATGTAAACCACATACTCGGCAATGTTCTTCGCATGATCACCGATGCGTTCGAGAGAACGTGCCGTCCACGTCACATTCATCACCCGCTTGATCGTTCGCGGGTCTTCCATCATGAACGTAATGCACTGGCGTTGGACGAGCTCATATTCCTCGTCGACCCGCTCATCCTCACGGATCACCGCTGCCGCGGCATCGACATCGAGACGCGCGAACGCGTTCATCGCATCACGGACCATCGTCCGAACATGTTGACCCAGGTTCTTCAATTCGCGGTACGAGCCCGGCGGGCGATCCATGGCAGCGAGTTTCGTCGCCAGAAAACCGATTTTCTCCGCCTCATCGCCGATGCGTTCCAAATCGGTAATCGTTTTGATGACGGCAAAGATAAGGCGTAAATCGCCAGCGGCCGGTCCGCGGATCGCAAGAATACGACTGCACTCCTCGTCGATGGCAACTTCCATACGATTCACTTTGAAATCGTCGTGCGAGACCTTGTGGCCCAGCTCCGAGTCGCCGGAAACGACCGCATCGATCGCGCGCTCCAACTGCGTCTCGACCAGGCCGCCCATGGCGAGCACCTGGCTGCGAAGCTCTTCCAAGTCTTTGTTGAAGCGTCGCGAAATGTGATGATTGATATCAGTCGTTTGCACAGTCGATCTCCTTGGCACCGAGCGCGGTGCCGACTTGCACGTTCGTTAAGAGCATAACATTCATAAAAATAAACAGTTACAGCGGATCTGTGGCCGTGACCGGGGCGTTTTGCTCACGCTCATCATCGATCTCGCACAGGCGCTGCTCCGGAAATAGGCAACTAAACGTCGACCCCGTCCCCAACCGACTCTTAATATGCAGCTCGGCGTCGTGCCGGTTGAGTGCGTGCTTCACAATAGCGAGACCCAAGCCGATCCCGCCCGCATGACGACTTCGACCGCGATCGGAGCGAAAAAATCGTTCTGTCAGGCGAGGAATATCCGCCTCGGCGATTCCCTCGCCGGTGTCGATGACTGCGAACTCCGCACCGCCCTCGTCCAACAGGCGCCAGCAGAGCGTTACGTTGCCCTCGGGCGGCGTATAGCGAAGCGCATTCTGGAACAAATTCAAGACGACCGACTCGAGCACCGACTGATTCCCGCGGATCGCTTTCGCCGTGTCGATCCGAAGCTCGACACTGGGGTGTAGCATACTGTCGGGCGCGCTAGCCGCTGTGCGCCGAATGATCTCCGCGAAGTCGATACACTGCTCATCGGCCAGCGACGAGTCCGATTCAAGCCGGGACAGCTTCAGTAAATCGGTAATGATCGCGAGCATCCGCGCAGCCTGCGAGCGCATCTCGCCGACCGGCCGTAACCACGGTTCCGGCAAATCCGGCTCGTCGGACATCGCATCGAGATAGCCGGCGATCACCGTCAACGGTGTGCGCAACTCGTGCGATGCGTTCGCGACAAAATCGCGCCGCATTCGGGCGAGCTGCGTCTGCTCGGTAATGTCACGAACCAGTAGCATCCAGTCATCGCCGCCATAAGGAACAATCCGTAGCGACAAAAACGAGCCTTCGAGCACCGGCGACGGCAACACTAACGTCTGCGACGAATCTCGTTCATTGAGGTAAGCGATAAAATCGGGATGACGCACGAGGTTGTCGATACGCTGGCCGCGATCGCGTTTCGCTTTAAGGCCAAGATTGCGCCGTGCCGCGCGGTTGTAGCGGACGATTTCGAACGTATTGGTCAGCGAGACGACACCATCGGGTAGCGCATTGGTCGAATTGCGAACCTCTTTGAGCAGCGAGCGGTAGGCCTTCTTCGACTTTCGTAAACGTTGATGGACGTGATCGATGCGCGCCAAGGTCCGAGCCCATAAGCCGGTGCCATCCGGGACCGTCACCGTTTTCGACCGCGGCGTCGCTAGCTCGGATTCCAAGCGAATCAAGTGGTACAGATGGAACCAGATAGACACCAGTGCGGCAACGAACAAGCCAGCAAACAATTGTTCGAAATACAGCCCGATCAGCCCTCCGAGTATCAGCAAGGCTCCGAGACGAACAAGAACAAACAGCCAAGCGCCGCTCAAGCCGCTCTATCCCCGCCGGTTGGACATACGATAACCCGCGCCGCGCACAGTTTGAATCACCGAATCTAAGTCGAACGTCTCAAGCGCTTTGCGCAAACGCCGGATGTGCACATCGACGGTCCGTTCCTCGACATAAACGTTCGCGCCCCAGACACGATCGAGAAGCTGCGATCGGCTGTAAACACGTTCGGGGTGCGACATTAAGAACTTCAACAATCGGTACTCGGTCGGACCGAGTGGAATGTCGTTGTCGCCGGCTGACACGCGATGGCTGCTCGGGTCGAGCGTTATGCCGCCGAGTTCGATCACCGAATCGGTCCGGCCGCTTGTTCGCCGCAGCACGGCCTCGATCCGTGCGACCAGCTCGCGGGCAGCGAACGGTTTACTGACGTAATCGTCCGCACCGCTCTCAAGGCCGGTGACCTTATCGCTTTCGGTAGCGCGTGCGGTCAGCATAATGACGGCAAGGTCGGTGTAGCGATCGTCACGCTTGAGAAAACGCGTAAACTCAAGACCGCTCATGTCTGGCAGCATCCAGTCGATTAACGCGAGATCGACACTGTGATTCGCTAAGGCTTCGCGAGCTTCCGCGCAATCCGCCGCTTCGATCAGATCGTACCCGGCTCGCTGCAAGTGGAACACGATCATGGAACGAACAGCGGGCTCGTCTTCCAACACGAGTATGCTTTTGCCCGACACGGAATTAATCCCAAGCGAATGCCGACGGGCGCTATTAGAACAGGCTTAGCGCTATCTGACTACCGAGTCACGCAGGTAGCGCGCAGTGGCGTTTTCTGCCGCGACGGTCTCACCGCGGGCGAACGCCGCCGTTGCGAGTTGCAGCACGTCGACGGCATACGGCCAGCGCGCGACTCGTGCGATCGCCGCCGTATGCGCCTTGAGTTCCGCGACGCGCTCCCAGGCATCGCCGGCGAGCACCGCGCCGCGCGGCACAGCCACCGCGGCGGGTGCAACGAGCGCATCCGCAATCGATGCCTGCGCCAATCCGTCGGTACCGCGTCGGTAGTGCCCGACGTAGACCTCGTTCATTCGCGCATCTTGGGCCACAACTACGTCGTTGGCGGACGATTCGTCGAACGCACGTTGCGCGACGGCCGCTAACGAAGACACGGGTACGAGTGGCTTATCAAGCGCAAATCCAAGTCCTTGCGCGACCGAAATACCGAGCCTGACACCGGTAAAACTGCCCGGACCACTGCCGATTGCGATGGCGCTAAGATGCATTGGTGAGAGGCCGGCGGCGGCCAGTAATTCGTCGATCATCGCGATGACCGCCCGGCTCGCCTTCTGATCGTCCTCGCGGTGGACAGCATGCAGCACTCCGGCATGACTGATCGCGACGCTACAGGCTGGCGATGACGTATCGATGGCCAACAGATTCATGCCGACACTCGCTCTGAGTCGAGCTCGCGGTAAAAGCTGCGCACCGCCGCAACGGTGCTTGCGACGGGCATCGGTGACAACGCATTCAGAAACACTCGGCCATAACCTTTGGCCGTCAACCGTGGGTCGCACAACGCGACAACACCGTAGTCACTGGCATCGCGAAGCAAGCGGCCAACACCCTGTTTGAGGGCCAGGACCGCTTGTGGCAGTTGATGCTCTGCAAACGCGTTCTCACCACGACGGCGATGATGTTCAATCCGCGCTTGCAACAACGGGTCGGCCGGCGATGCGAACGGCAACTTGTCGATCACCACGAGACTCAGCGCTTGACCCGGTACATCGACACCCTCCCAAAACGTACTCGTCGCGAGCAACACGGCGTTGCCGGCGCGACGAAACTGTCGCAACAAGGCATCGCGCGGCAACGTGCCTTGTACCAAAACCGGTCGACCGGCGACGCTGCTGGCGTTGCGTTTCAACCACGCGGCGGCCGCATTAAGAGCGCGATAACTGGTGAACAAAAAAAATGCCCCACCGCGAGTCAGCTTTAGCAACGGTGCGGTATGCACCATCACCGCTTCTGGGTGATCTTTACTCGACGGCGCCGGCAAACCGGCGGGCAAGTACAGCAACGAGCGTTCGGCCAACGGATACGGACTCTCCAGCTTGACGGAGCGGGCATCGGTAAGCCCGAGCCGCTGCGCAAAATGCGTAAAATCCTCGTTGACCGCCAGTGTCGCCGACGTAAAGACCCAACTGGCTCCACGCGCAGCGATCATCGCCGCCGTCATGTCGGCTGTATCCAATGGTGTTACGTGCAAACGCACGCCGCGCGGTCCAACATCGACCCAGCGTAAACCTTCGTAGCCATCGACATCGCCGAAGCGGCCAAGATCGACGATGCGTTCCCCACAACGTTGCACGGCATTCGCAAGGACAGACGATTGTTCGGCATAGGGTTCCAGGCACGCGATCAATGCCTGTAGCGCGGCCAACAAACCATCTAGTGCTGGGCGCAGCGTCACCTCAAACGGCGCAAACTCGTAACGACCGCGTTCATGCGGCGCCGCCGTACGCAGCTGCAACAGAGCTGTCGACGCAGCGGCGGTCGCTGCTGCCAGCGGCGGTCCACCGAGGGCAATGGCATCGACGGCCGCCTCGTCGATCATCGCTGCCAACGCTACGGTGCTGATCGTCGTACCGAGAAACTGCCCAGCGATGTCGGGAAGCTGATGCGCCTCGTCGACGACGAACGCCTCGGCACCCGGCAGAAACTGATCGAAACCTGCCTCCTTCATCGCTAAGTCTGCCAGTAGCAAATGATGATTAACGACAACAACATCGGCGGCTTGCGCCTCACGCCGGGCACGAGTGACGAAACAGCGCTCGTAGTGCTCGCATTTCTGGCCGAGACAGTTATCGAGCGTCGACGTGACCGACGGCCAGACCGGTGAGTCCTCGGCAACCGCATCGACCTCACCGCGGTCACCGCTGTCCGTTGCCTTTGACCATTTGCGGATCGTCGCGAGTTCTTCGGTATAGCGTCCGGCGACCTCACGCGTTGCAACGGAACCGAGACGCTCGATGCATAAGTAATTACCGCGTCCTTTCAATAAGGCAACAGTGACCGGTTGCCCCATCGCTTTACCGAGCGTCGGCAAATCCCGATGAAATAACTGATCCTGCAATGCACGCGTCCCGGTTGAGACGATCGCGCGCTTTCCGCTCGCAAGTAACGGCGCCAGATAGGCGAAGGTTTTGCCAGTGCCGGTGCCCGCTTCGATTAACAGCGTCTCGACCCGATCCAACGCAAGTTCAATCGTTTCGGCCATCAGCAACTGTTGATCGCGCGGATTGAACCCGGGCAGCACCTTTTGGAGCGGGCTCTCGGGACCCAGAATCTCGCGCGCGTCGACCATCGGCAAAATCATACGCACACGGCCGCACCGCGCACAACGCGATTCTGCGACGAATCAGGACTTTTACCGCTCGGTGATCCCCGCCAGCCGTTTCAGTGTCTCTTGATCCGCTTTAAGAACGAACCGTAAGTAGGGCCCAGCAACCGTGTAGTTGCCCAAACTAAAGTCGGCATCGTCGAAGCCGACCAGGTTGTAGCCGAGCGTTAAGCGGGTATTTTCCGCGATGGTGTAGCCGACACCGACGCCCGCCGAGTAGTCGTTGACATCGCTTCGCCACGAGCGATACACGTCGCCATGTACGCCGATGTCCCACCGCTTACTGAACGAACGGCGCCATTCGGCGCCAGTCAATGTGGTAAGGCCGCTTTGCGATAAGCCATCGAACTCGCCGCGAACATATTTGATACCGACGTTCATGTTCACTTCATCACGCGCCGATAGTCGCCAATTCGCTGCGAAGTTGTTGACGATTCGCCAGCTATCGAGCTCGCCTGTTGCGCTCGCTTGCTGATCGACAATGACATCGCTGCGGTTCAAGAAGGCAAGCCGCTGGTTAGCCAAACGATACGCCCAACCGATGCGTAAGTTAGCTCGGGTCGTCGATGCATCTTCCGGTAGCGTTTGATCGAACCACTCCAGCGCGGCCGACATGCCATGTCCCGCAACGGTTTGCCGATACAACCCACCGATCACGCTAAACGCTTCCGACGTGTCGGCGTTGCGGTGCTCCGCTCGCAGATTGGCGGTCCAATCGGACCCGGCATACGCGCTGCCGATATGCGCGGCGAAAAAGTCCTCACTCTGCGATCCGGACACGAACTCGCGCTCGGTATCGAACACGATGGCCGTCGGACTTTGCAACGTATTGCTTTGATCGACACCAACGTCGACCGTCCATTTCTCGGCGATTTGCCAACCTTGGACCGCACCGACGGTCGCAAACAAGCGCGGCCCGAACTCACCAAACTCCTGCGTTAGCGTCGAGTCGAAGCGCGTCCGTTGCCAAGGCTGCGCGCGCAAGCCGACGCGGGTCATGTCGCTGGCTAGCGCATCACCATCGGCGATTTCATGTTCAACGAATGCGGTGGCTGTGCGCCCCAAAGCAATATCAATACCTGCCAACACGCGCCCGGGGTAATCGGTGACGGCATCTTCGTCGCTGAATGGCGCCTCCGCCGTTATGCGTAAGGAGGCGCGATTGTCGAGAATGGCCTGCGCCAGTGAGACCCGCGCCAAGGTCGACTCGCGGGTCTCGCCGGTCGCCGTCTCGTCGCTGGCATGAACGACGCCAACGTCGGCACTGAATTGGCCCATGGAAGCGTTCAGAGTTACGTTCGCAAGGTCGCGAACGAGTTCTGTATCGAGATTCTCCTGCCGAACGAGCTCGGCCAGTAGTTGCACGTTATCGCTAAGGCGAACCCGGCCATTCACGCCAGATTTTTCAAGACCGATCTCGCTGACATTTTGCTGACCCAAGCCGAACTCCGGCTCGACCCTGGCGTGGTACGCCTCGATGTCGGCGCGGCCTGTCCGGTGCTCGACCTCGACCCGATAGCCGTGGCCACGTCGCTCGGTTGGCGTATCGTTACTGATCGTATCGGCGTACTCGGCCCTTACCGTCGTCGCCGGCGCTACCTGCCACGTGAGATCCGCGGCCAACAAATCACCGTCGCCGTTCTGCTGCGCTTCACGAATGACGGTTGCGCCTAGCTCGATCGATGCATCGCTGCTTCGAAGTGCGATACGGCCACCGCTGGTCAGCTCACCGTCACCGCCGTTGGTTTCGTAGTTGACGACGATGAACTGTGGATTAAATGCATCATCACGACTGGCGATTGGTCGTTTGAACAGCAGTGTCCCACGCGCGTAATCGATACTGTAGTCGACGAAACGCGTCAGCGTCGTACTCGACACAACCTCGGACGCGTCGAAACGATCGCGGATCTCGATCGATACGACCTCGCTGTTGAGCAGGACGTTGGTATTGGACAGCTGATAAAGCCCGGACGTCCCGTTACCACGTAGCTCATCCCTGCTGAATCGTTGCGCGGTGTCGGCGCCGAACGCCGTGAGCTGTAAGTTCGTACCGTTGTAGCTGACTTTCAGCCCGTTGAACTGCCGCTCGTAACGCGCGAGATCGGTCACTGCCAAGCCGGTTGCGTAGTCGCCGAATAGAACGGCAAGCTGGTCGCGCTCAAGCTTCAAGTAGAGCTTGCGTTGACTCGCTGCCTCGAAGCGCGACTCCGTGCCGTCTGCGTACAAGGTGTAAAAGGCATTGGGGTCGATGACGTTTTCGAATTGATTGAAATTTTCAGCGGCACCACGTGTATCGTAAGCGACCGTCAACAGTGCATCGCCGCGAATCCGACCCTTCGCGAAGAACGCGATACGGCCGTCCTCGACATAGTCGGGCTCGAAACCGGCGACATCCGCCGCTTGCATATTGTCGCTCACGCGATTGTAGGCCGCCGTTCCCTCAGCCAACGCGACCAAAATCCAATCTCGTGGCTCGGGCGTCAGCCATACTCGTAGTTCTTGCTCGCGCTGATTTTCGTAAGCAAGTCTAACGACGACCTCACCGGCGACTGTCGTCGGCTCGAGCTCAATGCGTGCGATACCATCCGGCTCAATACGGTACAGCGGTTCGCGTTCACCGAGCGCGACGAGGTTGTTTTCGCGGGAGGTTTGTACTTCCCACCAGGAACGGTATGGCGCGTCGACTTGAAAACGACCCACCGAGCCGGTCCGCGCCAACTCACCGTCGCCATCGAACAAGCGGATTGCGACGACCGGCCGTTGTTGACCGTCGGCGACGAGGTACGAGGCTTCCGGCACAAACTCGCCGCGCAGCGGGCCACCGGCAAAATGCACGGTGCGATCTAAGGTTGCGACGACATCGCCGGCTGTATTGCGGACCGTCGCGGTTAACGTGTTACGCCCCTCGTCGAGGCGAACGGCGCGCCACGCGGATAACGCGACACCGCTCAGCCGACCGATATTCTTGCCGTCGAAACTAAGCTCCGGCACCGGGGCGTCATTAACGCTTAGCGTAACGGTCTCGGCGGGCCCATGCTGAACGGCGACCCGAATACTTGGTATAGCTGGACGAAAGTCGCTAATCGGCTGCACCCACTCGATACCGGGCGATAAAGCATCGGCCGACGGTAACGGCGTTTTCTGTGCGGCCAATATTGAATCGACGCTGGCAGGACCGGCCACATTGCGGGCACCGGACTCGGCCGGACCAGGTATTGCCCCACGGGTTTGTACCGCCTCTTGCGCACTGCGCTCAACGCGTGTCGCTAGGGCCGCTTGGCGGGCTGGTCGCGAGCCGGACATGATCAGTTCGACGCGCCGATTCTGGCGTCGTCCGCTCTGCTCGGCGTTGCTCGCTAAGGGTCGATCTGGACCGAGCCCTTCAACGCGGATTTGGCCGGCATCAATCGGTAGTGCCGCTGCAAGGTAATCGGCAACGGCCCGTGCACGTGCCTCCGATAGCGCATAGTTATCGGCGAAAACAGCACGATTTCGGGCCGCAATCGGCAC
>JBCDBO010000011.1:0-68165 GCA_039183535.1 Pseudomonadota bacterium
CCGAGACGGGGCTCTTTCGCACCTTACCCGCATTTACGTTCAGGAGCGCGACTGGGATAAGGCAATCGGTGTTGGGCGCAAGCGCGAAGCACGCGGCGGCGACGACGTTTCTCGAAGCGTTGCCCACTATCACTGCGAGCTGGCCGAGCAGGCCATAGACCGAGCGGATTACTCATCGGCTCGGCAGTATCTTCGCGATGCGCAGTCGGGCCGCGGCCGCACAACTCGCGGGACATTGATTCGTGCCGAGCTCGCAGAACGGACCGGTGATACGAGCACCGCGAACAAGCTCTATTGGCGCGTCGTTAGCGAGAACACCGACCTAATTGTCGAGGTGTTGCCGCGCTTGCATGCGATGTACGCGGCTGACGGCAAGCTCGATGAGCTTGAGGCCGCATTGGCCGATCGTGTGGCGAAGCAGCCTGAGATGACGAGCGCGTTGGCCTACGTTGGCGTTTTACACCCGGAACTTGATAGTGCGGTGCTGCAGAGGTGTCTTAGCGATTACGTCAGTAATGAGCCGACGCTCGCCGAGTTTATCGATGTTGCCGTTGTCAGCGATGCCGCCGCCGGCGAGGAAGCCTTGGTGAAGGTGAAAGCCGGTTTATCTCGACTGGCGACAAAAACGCCGAAGTATCGGTGCAGCGAATGCGGTTTCTCCAGTATGTCGTTGCTGTGGCATTGCCCGAGTTGCAAATCTTGGGAGACGCAGAAGCCTGCAAACCAGGTTCGGTTCGATTCATTAGTACGCGGCGGCAGCGTCGACTGGTGAGCGCGAGCTAGTTACATGGCGCAACGCTTGCAAACAGTGGGGTGGTCGAGTGGCCAAATAGCGGTACAGATTTACCGAGATGTGCCGTCGCTGCTGCTCCTATTCTTCATGACGCAGATTCTCGGAATCTCACCCGCGCTAGCTGGAACGGCGATCTTCGGACCAAAACTGGTCGTGGCCGTCCTGGCGGACATTGGCGCTGGTTGGGTCAGCGACCGCTTGCGCGAGCGTGGCAGCCGTGCGCGCTTGTTGCTCGCCGGTGCGCTGTTGTCACCGGTTTTCTTGGTGTTGCTGTTTCAATTGCCAAGCGCGGCTACAGAAATGGGCCGAGCACTTTATGTGGCGTTGATATTAACGGCATATATGATTGTTTTCTCTTCGTTTTCGGTGCCTCATTTGGCCATCGGAACGGAAGTGTCAGACGATCGCCATCAGCGTACGACGGCAATGGCGTGGCGAACAGCCATGTCCGGTCTCGGACTGTTGGTGGCCGCATCGCTGGCGCCAATTTTGGTCGGCCGCTTCGGCGGCGGTGCGGACGGCTACGCGACGATGTCGCTGCTGTTGGCCGCCGTCTGCAGTATCACGCTTGTCATTTCGTGGTGGGGTAGTCGTGCAATCGACCAACGCGGTGTTGCGTCGCGCTCCGTCGACGCCGACACGACAGCGCCGTCCGGAGAAGGCTCGCAGTGGCGCTCGCTATTCAGCAATCGCGCGGCCGTTGGGTTAATGACCGCGTTTTTCAGTCAGCTCTGCGCGATGGGTATGGCCTACGCGACGCTGGCCTATTTGTTTACGTTCAATCTCGCTTTCGCGCAGCCGCTGGAGACGATCGGGGTCATGGTCTTGCTCATCAGTGTCATGGCCATAGGCATCCAGCCGCTGTGGGTTAGCACCGCGCGGCGCATTGGACGGCGGTACGTCTACATCATCGGCTTGCTCGGTTACACCGCCTCATTGCTGGTGATCGCGTTGGCGCCGGCGCAGAACGCGATGTGGATTTACGCCGGCGGGTTGATGATGGGGGTGTTTCAGTCTGCCTGCTTCACGTCGGCTTTCTCGATGCTCGCCGACGTCATCGAGGATGATCGGCTAGCGCTCGGACGGTCACGAGCTGGTATGTTCTCAGCGTTGTTTTCGATCATTGATAAGACCGGTTTCGCGCTAGGCGGCACGCTATTGGTTGGCTTACTCCTTGAGTCGAGCGGCTTTGTTGCTGGGCAAACCTCGCAAAGCGCGGATGCGATGTTCGGAATTACGCTCGGCTTTGCGGTTGCACCTGCGCTTCTAAACGTGCTCTCGCTGGCGCTGATATGGTTCGTCTATCCGGCCGAGCGGCAAACTCCGCAGCGTGTTGTCGCGTAAGGTCGACACGCTGGTGCAAACCCAGCGAAATCCCCGATTTTCTCCAACAGCAGCGCGATAGCGCTTTGACCGAGACTCATGGCCATCGCGGTAATCGGTACCGCGCCTCTGCCCAAGGAGTTTCAATGATGCGTACATTTCTCGCCGCAGCGCTGCTAGCGGTGCTTTTCGCGAGCGGTGCGGTGAATGCCGCTGAGGTCAATATCAATACCGCCAATTCAGCGGAGCTCGCTGAACGTCTGGTCGGTATTGGTGCCGCCAAAGCGGCTGCCATCGTCGATTATCGGCGCTCGAATGGCCCGTTTCGCTCGATCGACGATCTGGCCAAGGTTGATGGCATCGGCAAAGCCATCGTCGAGCAGAATCGCGCCAATATTCGACTCGGTAAGCCTGCGAAACCCACATCGACGAAACCGTAAGCCCGACCTGAGCGGCGGTACCACCGTCGGTGCCGTCGCTCATTGCTGTCTTCGCCTGCGTCGGGTTGCTACCATTGCGACCAACCCGTCGTCGGAGTATGACTATGCCGCAGCCGGTTAAGGCCGCCGTTTTCCCTGTTGCAGGTCGTGGCACGCGTTTCTTGCCGGCGACCAAAGCCAGCCCGAAAGAAATGCTGCCGATCGTCGATAAGCCGCTGATTCAGTATGCGGTCGAGGAAGCTGTTGCGGCAGGTGCGACGAATCTGGTTTTTATCACGCACGCGTCGAAACGCTCGATTGAAGATCATTTCGATATTGATCCGGAGCTGGAGCGTGCGCTCGACGAGGGCGGCAAGAGCGAACTGCTCGACATCGTGCGCTCCATAAAACCGACCGGCGTGTCTTGTACGTTCATCCGCCAAGGCGAGCCCCTGGGTCTTGGCCACGCCGTGCTCTGCGCTGAACCGGCGGTCGGCAATCAGCCATTCTTCGTTCACCTGCCGGACGACATGATTAAAGCCCAGACCCCGTGCCTGAAACAGATGGCGGATTTTTACGCGCAGCACGGTGGTGCTGCGCTAGCGGTACAGACGGTGCCGAAAGAAAAGACCGCGAGCTACGGGATCGTCTCGCTACACGCTGGCGATACCTTGCAGCGAATCAGTGGCATGGTGGAGAAGCCACAACCGGACGTCGCGCCGTCGAACTTGGCCGTCGTTGGCCGGTATTTGCTCGATGGCAGTATTTTCGATGTCCTAAAGACCATCGGGCGTGGCGCTGGCGGTGAGATTCAGCTCACCGATGCGATCGCCGCGCAGCTTACCGATGTACCTACTTACGCATTCCCGTTCGAGGGCAAGCGCTATGACTGTGGGAACAAACTCGGTTTCTTAGAGGCGACCGTTGAGTACGCGCTGGAGCACGCCGAGATCGGTGCGGGCTTCAAAGACTACTTAGCCTCGCTGCGCTAGCGCTCAGTCAGCAAGAAAAGCCGCCAAGCCGGCGAAGTAGTGGTCCCAGCCAGCATCGTGCTGGCTAACAGAACCCTCGCTCTTAAAACCACTGTGCACAAGATCGATGACGGTCTGGTCACCCTTCGCCGTGAAGCGCACGTCGATCGTTGATGCCTCGCCATCGTTGTCCCATTCCCATGAGTACACCAGCCGTTGGTTCGGTTCCACGACTGAGAACGTACCGGCGTTGCGGGCTGAGAATTCCGGTGTCGTGGCATGCAGGATGTAATGACCGCCGACTCGGGCGTCAATGTCCATTCGCGTTGCTGGCGGGATGACCGTATCGCTCGATACCCATGCGGCGTAGACCTTGGCAACCGGATTGTCGATTGTGATTGTCTTTTCGATATTCATAGTGCGGATTTAGACTCGTGCGTGACCATTGTGTTCACCGGGCGATACGATTTGGTTCTCAACGATGATACGCGCTAGGCAATGAGAACGAACACATTGAACGCCAGTGTGGGGTGCTCCCGATGCTGGTCTACAGACGCGGTATCCGCGTGGTCGCTGATCAAATCGGTCCCGATCGAGACATACCTCATCGATGAGTCGCACTACATTGTCAGTCTCCGGCGTTGTAGTGCGTGCGGACAGGGGTATCTGCAGGTAACGACGGAGACGGTCGACTGGGACAACGGCGACGACCCTATTTTTCGAACCATTGTTCCACTGAGCGAGATGGAACAGCGCCGTTTGCTGCGCGATCAGCCGCCCTCCGAGCTGGATTTGTTGCGCATCGGAGCGCAGCGACCGTCGTTATGGTACGACCACGCCAGCGGCGAAGAGGCGAGCGTGTATTGGGGGCGGGGGATGCGGGTCGGTCCGCACGATTGACGGCCACACAGGCACTTACTAGCTTTCGCCACTACGGCTTTCCGCCAGTAATCGCTAATGTCGCGGCCAAAATAGAGTAGTCGTTAGCCTAATTAGGGCGGACCGGCGGTGCGCCGGCTGGACGTATTCTTGCATTCGCCAACCGCCTCTCGCTTGCGAATACCGAGTGCGGCCGCTAATCATTGCCACGATACGCTGCCATGATCGTTCGCTGTCAGACCTTACGTTTTCGTGTGGGCGTCGGGAGATTGTCAGTCGGTAAAGGCATCTGCGGCGTCGCGAATTCTTGTCGCTTCCGCAAGTCGCCAAGGTTGTACGTTTACCTCTTCCCGCCGAATTTTCGAACCGGCGGCAGCCAACGCCCTTGCGACCTCAGCATTGCCAGCGGCGAGTTCTGCCTCGGCGCGCCAGAGCGTGACGTCAGACGCCCATTGATTGCCGGGCGATGTCCACTGCGGTCCTGACTGAATGAGCGTGTAGGCTTCCCGCAGATTATCGGTGGCCTCGTCGATCATTCCTGTTTCCAATAGGGCTTTGCCGAGTATCGATTGAACTCGCCCGGCCGCTGGCGTCTGTTCGCCAACCGTCGCTTGCATTCGGCGAAGTATGTCGGGTAGGGCGCGCAGCGCTTGCTCGCTATTGCCCAAGTAAACATTGGCGCGGGCGAGATTGATTTCCAATGCAAGTCGAGTAAACGAGTCGTTGGGCAATGCGCCTTCAGCAATCTTAGTGGCCTCGAGCAGCGCCGATTTTGCCGTGTCGAACTGTCCAAGAGCGATGTAAGCGGCGGCCACGTTAAGCTGCGCGGACACCAGGCCCACATAGTCGTCACCGAAGCGTTGCTTCGTCCGCTCGATACATTTGGTGTATGTCGCAATCGCATCATGGAGGCGCCCAAGTCCGTCATAGGAGTAACCGAGGTTGCAAAGTACGGTGATAGCGCTCGTGCGCAGGGTGTAGCCGTTCTCTTCAGCGATCTGCAGTGCTTCTTCTTTAAGTCTCGCGCCGCGCTCGAAATCGCGATTAGCTTCGTGGACGGAGGCGAGGTTGGACAGGTGAACGTATTTCAAATAGACATCGTTCGGCGCCAGTGCCGCTAGTATTTCGCCCTTTCGTTCCAGGTTGTCGATGCTAATCTGTATTTGTTCTTTGGTTTGGCCCCCAGTCGGGTATAGCAGTGGCGTGGATCCCAGTACATCTGCGAAAGCCAGCGTATCGTCCATACCGAGCGCCTGGTATTCCGCAATAGCCCGTTGCATAACCTCGCGGGCGCGGTCGTAGTCGCCAATCGATGTGTACATAGGGCCAATGTCGCCGAGGGCCAATGCACGTTTTTCGTGTGGCATTGGCTTCGTCGTGTCATGGTAGTCCAGGACTCGCTCCGCGAACATAAGCGCCTTTTCGGAATCCCCCAGGCCCTGGTAGCCCGACGCAATCAACGCCATGATGTCGTGACGTATCTCGTGCGAGGTCTGGAGTTCGCGGTCTATCCGTAGCGCGGCTTCATCCATGACGTCGCGAAGCGTGATGTCGACGTTACCGGCGACCTCTGGATCAACGCGATCAAAAAGACTACGGACGAAAGTTGCTGTTTCGTTGGCACGTCGTGCTTCAACGGTAGCCTGTGAATACTGCCACCAAGTGGCTGCGAGACCGGTACTGAGACTCGCAACAACGGCGGCAATCGCCGTTACGACGAGCCGGTTCCGACCAAGGAACTTGCGAAATACGTAGCGCGTTTCGTTGCGGCGTGAGCTGATTGGATAGCCGTCGAGATAGGCGGCTATCTCTAGCCGTAGTGCATCGACAGACGCGAATCGATCCGTGGCCGATGCGGCCGTGCATTGCTCGATGACTAAACTCAGATCGTGCGATACAACGGCGTTGCCGCCGCTCAGCAGTGTGCGCAACAGACAACCGAGCGCGTAGATGTCGCTGGCTACCGAATGCGGCTGGCCGCTCTTTAACTCTGGGGCAGCGTAGCCGGCAGAAAATCCCGTCGGGTGGCCGTCGTAGGATTTTCCCGTCCATTTGCCCACACCAAAATCTAATAGGCGGGCTCGATCATCGGCGACCAGAATGTTCGCTGGTTTGACGTCACCGTGAACAACAAACGACTGATGGCAATACGAGACCGCATCACAGACTTGTAGAAAAACGGCCAGGCGGCGAGCTTCGGAAAGCGGCGCGCAATAGATATCAATTGGCTCGCCAGCAACATACTCCATAACGAAGTACGGCATGTCATCGCCGGTGACCCCGGCATCGATAATCCTCGCAATGTTTGGGTGCTCCAGTCGCGCTAAGTTCGACCGTTCGTCGAGAAAGAGTTGGCGCTGTTTCTCGGTGTGTTGAAACCGTGGCAGAAACTTTACGGCGACCGTTTGCTCATAAACGCCGTCGCAGCGTTCCGCCTTAAATACAATCCCCATACCGCCCCGATCGACTAGGGCCGTGATCTTGAATGGCCCAACCTCTGAGCCGACTCGGTCGAGGTCTTCTTTCAAGAGCATTTCGCTGAATAGAGACGGTGCGGTCTGGTCGATGCTGTACGGTGCCGACTGGTCATCCAGCGCGAGGTTGAGGAGTCGTTCGAGTCGCTGTGCGGCCTCAGGATGATCGCTTGCAACAGTCTGCAACATAGTGGCACGAGCGCTTGGCGATGCTGCGAGCAAGTCGTCCAGCGCCTTCTCGAAATTGAAGTTGCTAGGCGGCAATTCTGGTCCTTTGGTGCGCGATAGAAGCCTTCTTGGTCATACGATAAATGACGTTGAAGACCGCCAATGCTTAATCGCTCGTCAAGTAGTCACCGACGAAGGCGCGGGCTTTCATCCAATTGCGCTGCGCGGAACGTATTGAGGTTCCGGTGGCTGCAGCGAGCTCCGCATCGGTGAGGCCGGTAAAGAACTTGAGCTCGAAGACGTCGGCGAGACTTTGGCTATGTGCAGCGAGTTTATCAATGGCTTCATTAATGAGCAGAACTTGCTCAGCTTCTGACGCTACAGCGGCGTCGCTTTCTTCTAATTCGACGTGAGCCATATCCCCGCCGCGTTTGTCGGCGTTCCGCGTGCGGGCATAGTCTACGATGATCTGGCGCATCGCTCGTGACGCGATGTTCAGCAAATGCGCACTGTTTTCGGCGGCGCCAAGCGATCGGCGCATTTTCAAATACGCTTCGTTGACGACCGCCGTGGTCTGCAGGGTTGGATTACCGCCAATGTTCTTGCGAATGCGATGGGCGACCCGTCGTAACTCCGAGTACAGCAGCTCCATCGCATGATCGTACGCAGCGTCATCGCCTTCCCGGTGCGCTTCAACAAGCTGCGTAATTCCGTCCACCTCTGTCAACCAGAGTCCTCCCAGAGCGATTCGACCCTAGTGAAGCGCAAGGAAAAACCCGCCGCAAGCGTTTTTCTTGCAAAAAAATTGGCGGACTTGTGAGCTGCGCTACGTATCTCTAAGTGACGTCCCGGTTTGGGATGCTCGACGGGGTAAAAAGGAGGAACGGTGCTATGTCTAGGTTGTCGCTATTGGCACGCGGGTGGGTTGCTGGTGGGGCTGTGCTTGCGCTCTTTGTCGTTGCTGCACATGCCCAACAAACCATCGACGCAGAGATTGAGCAGGCGATCGCTGCGATGCGTGCAGCGGGGCAGTCGGAGCAGCAGATAGCGGATTTTGTTAAGGCCATGGACCAAGTGCGCGCGATGAGCGTACCGCCTCCACAGGCTACCGGTCGTCAGGCGAATGACATTCAGGCCGCGACGGGAATGACGGACGAGGAAATGGCGCTCGTGGGTCCGATGGCCAACGCGATTAAGGCGCGTCAGGACCAGCAAATCGGCGAGATGCTGCAACGTGATATCGACGCGTTCGAGAAACGGTACGCCCACAAGCCGGAGATTGCCGTTACGTTCGATGGTAACGACATCACGATGAAGCGCATCGATTGCCAAGGCGGAGACGCGTTCAACGTCTCGGCGCAAGCGGCTCCCACCGTTCATCACCAGGCGGGAATGATGATCAGCGCGCACCGCGGCTGGAGTGTTTCACAGAACAAATGGCTCGCCATGATTGGTGTCCAACAAGGCGGCAACAACTATCGCGCCGACCTGCCAGTTAGTGCGATTAGCGAGACACGCGTTCATTTTGACGGTGTAGTCACGTCGAGTCGCGGTGATAGCAAACGCTTAGTGTTTACCGCATCGTGTGAGCCGTCATGAGACGGGTCACTCCAACTGTAATCGCGATGTTTGCACTAGTAATCACCGCCTGCGGATCTGGCTCATCCGACTCGCTCAGCGGAACGAACGGCAAGCGAGACGCCAGTAAGGGTTCGGGCAAAGGCACTGCGACGTTAGACGGCGTCAGCGAGACGTTGGAAACGTGGCCGGTCATGTGCGGGCTTACCCGCGACGGCAACAGCTTCGTTATGCGCGGCGGCTCACCGGACGGCGACGACAACCCAAGAAACAACGTTCTCAACTTATCAATCGGCGGCGAGAAACAACCCCGGCCTCTCGTTAGCATCGTCTACAACCCGCCGGGCGACGATACGCGTGAAGAGTCCGTCACGCTGACCGGCGATGACGCCGTATGGATCGATGGACTCCGTTTCACATGGACGGGGCAGACGCGCAGCGGCAAGACGCTGGAAGTGGACATCGAATGCTAGGTAAACGACTAACGCTTGCAACTTTGCTGGGCCTAACACTGTCTGGCGCATTCACCGCGTGTACGAAGGGGCAGTCAGCAGCGAAGCGTGAGGCCGTTATTCGGGTCGACTATTTAGACACAACGTTCAATTTCACGATGAATGAAAACGCGGACTGCGGCACGCTTGACGATGGTCTGCCGTACGTCGAAGCGAAATGGCTCCAAGAACCGTCTTTCGAAAAGGAGCCGCCGTTTTTCATTCAGGGGCGTGGCGGTTGGACAGGCAACACTTATGAAGAACCGCACACATGGATCTTCGGTGTCTACGCGACCGGCAACCGTACGCAGGAACTAGGCTTTGCGATCTACGGGGAAGAGCTCCCTGGGTTCGGTGCAGACAACGTTTTTCGCTGGTCAGGTGTGACACCGCTTGGTCAAGAAATGACTGTGGAGGTGATCTGCCCATGATGTTCTTTGTAAGGAATCGATGTTGTGCGGTCTGGGTGGCATCTACGTGTTTGCTATGCGCTTGTGGTAGCGACATGGTCTCACCATCAAACGCAGCGCAAACCAACGTAGCGGCCACCGTCGAGTTCTCGCTGCATAATCAATCGGTGTCACTGCCGGTATTGATTTCCTGCACCGACGGCGTTTATGGCGTTGGTCTGCGTGCACAGGCGACGCCGGGAAAAGACGCAACGGTTGATGTTCTGCGATGGACGGGGTCCCCACCCGACGAGGAAGGTTTAAAAGCGGTTATCAGCTACGACGTGGCGGGCGGACGCTATCTCGCGAGTGACGATGTCAGTCGCGACGGCGAGTGGCTGTCCTGGTCGGGCGAATTCACATTTCTGAAGAAGACGGATACCGGGTCCCGTAAAGCAGGCAAGGTGCCGGCTTCAGTGCGTTTCAAGTGTTCGTAAAACACACACACGTTAGCGACGAGTGCGTACTCACACTTACTGGCTATGACTCAGTGCCGAGATTGAAATGCGACGCGGATTAATCGTCGTTGGTGTATTGCTGGTTATAGCTCTCGCGGTGTTTGGCTTTCGAACCTACAGACCCGCGGAATCCGCTAGGGAACTTCACGGTGCCGAGAGTACGACTGGCGCGTTGTCGCGAGAGATGGCTACTGTTTCGAATGAATCATCGAACACCGTCACGTTCGACGGGCAAGTTTATGCGCTTAGCGTCTTGGAACCGTGTGGAATCGGTTCGGACGGACAGCTACACCTTGTCGCTGTAACCGTGAACGATTATGGGTCAGTGCAGCCAGGCGGCCCGCAGTTTTCAGTTCAAAGTGGGCCGTGGGAAACCACTGCATACTTTTTTGCCGGCTCAGGAGAGGTTCGCGCACTTTCTCAGCGCGGTAACAAACGAATGACACTTGACGCGGGTCGCCTGCGCATTGACGGCCGAACCGATGGTGTTGACGCCGGCGCCATGAGTGTCGACCTAGCTTGCCCGTAGAGCCAACCGCGGAGTAACTATGCGACTGCTACGCCTTTTGATCGCACTAATCGTGTTTCCGGCCGATGTATACGCGCAGACGGCAGCAATAACGAATATCGCTGTGATCGACGGAAAAGTGTTACCTGGTCAAACGATAACGGTCGAGTATACGGTCACGTTCGATCGAGTTGTCGAGTATGGAAAAACCGAGATGGATTCGGTCCAGTTTGCCGATGGCGCAGGGAGTGTTTGGTATAAAGTAGATGCAAATAGTCAAGACACGGCAGGCCCCTACAACGCCGTAACAGCAATCATCGGACCCGAAAACCAAATACGACACCGTTATCAAATGTACGTTAGCGATCTTTCGTTTATTGACTGTGGTGACGACAGCCGCTGTCTGCCTTTTCTCGTTGAGGTATTTGTGGCGAATGCGTATGGGCAGCATAGAGTGCAAATTGCTCGCAAAACCGAACGTATTCCCATTTACTCGCCGCCTATCAGCGAGGATCAACTTGCCACACGAGATGTGATTGACCCAGGCAACTCCGCAGACATTGATCCGAGTGCAACTAATCCGATCAACCTCGGTCCCGGCGATTGGGGGCTGGAAAAAGTCGAGTTAATTGACGCCGAGAGCGATCAAGTCGTTTCGAGCCTTGCAGCCGGCCAGCTGTTCCGCTTCAGGGTTACACTTGATGCGCCGCTCGTTAAAGAACGATTCCCAGCAATTCTGTACCGCTTTCTCCGTACCGAGCGCAAGCATTGGACGTTGCTGCCGATCAATGCACAGAACGCATCAAGCGCGGGTGGTGGCCTCTCACACGTAGGGGAACTACGCATCGAGGATGCGGTTAATAACGAACGCTGGGAAATGGAATTTAAGCTAATCCCCGATTTGCAGTCGAGAGACGTCCAAATCAGCGACTCCGCGGTCTTTGAGGATGGCAATGTCCAGAACAATCAAATAACGCTGAGTATTCCGATCGAGCCACCGCTCGATCTAAGGGTCGATAGCGTCCAACCCGTTGGCAACGTCCACGCAGGTCAGTACTCGCCTGGGGATACCGTTAGTCTGCGTGTCCATCTCAACAAATCTGGCGCCGGCGAAGTGCCTTCGGACCTTGGGGTAACGCTGGTTACCGGTTACGCGCAGCAGCCGACATACACACTACCCGTACCCGCGTTTTCTGATCCGGGCGGCGGCGTGTCCTTTACGTTCGACGATGTCCGAATCCCTGAAGAGGACTTTCGTTTCGCCTTTTCAACAGACGAGAACGGCTCAGTATGGAACCTGCTTGCATTTCTACATGTCGGGGGTGGAGGTGCGACTCGCGATGCAGACCCGTCGAATGATCGGCTCAAGTTCTCCATACCGATAAGGACAACTCAAGAGCAACCTGCGGCGCCGTCTGACCCCACAGTTTCGTTATGCCGCGCCAGGTGCTACGAGAGATGTGAAGGCATCGGATACCGGGCGGGAAGCGTACTGGGCTCGGCGTGTTCACGGTGGCCGGCTTTGGCGGTGTGTGCGTCACAACGCAACGCGACATTAGGCCAAGTTCAATACTGTAAACGTGCAGCGTGTTCCACATCGGAGGCAATGCAGACGTGTGAGCCAACAGGATTAACCCTAGGTAGCGGCGCTGGCTCTGGCGGCGGTGATTCCGGCAACGGCGGCGCGGGTGGCGGCGGTTCCGATGGTGGCGGTGGTCCCGACGGCGGAGGCCCGGATGGCGGCGGTCCCGGTGGCGGTGGTCCCGACGGTGGTGGCGGCTCCGACGGCGGCGGCCCCGACGGCGGTGGCCCCGACGGCGGTGGTCCCAATGGCGGTGGCCCCCATGGCGGTGGCCCCGATGGCGGTGGCGGTTCCGGCGGCGGTGTGATCCCGCCCAGGTGCTATTGGCACGCTTGCGGTTGGGGCGACCCGCACCTGATTTCGTTCGATGGCGTCAAGTTCGATTTTCAGGGCGCTGGCGAATACTGGCTCGCCCGCACGCGCGACGGTGAGTACGGTGTGCAGGCACGGATGGAGGCATCCGGGAGTTCGGTATCAGTTGTTTCAGCGCTAGCGATTAAGTCGGGCAACAACCGGATAATGATTCGCAATCACAAGCCGAACCCCATCTCAATCGATGGCGAGCCGCTGTCGATAGAACCCGGCTTGTACAACGCGTTTTCCGATGAGCGCGGCCTTTACATCGTCCGTCGATCTCTTCGGGATTACACCATTGTGTTACCGAACGATTTGAAGGTGCGTGTCACGACAGGTTATGCGGCGATGTCCTTCGACATCAGTGCACCCGACATTGTTTCGATGGGCTTAGATGGGTTGCTGGGTTCGGCGGATAACGACCCCGCCAACGACGCCATTCTTGCGAACGGGGCCGTGCTAAGCGGTGCATTGTCCAGCCTAGCGCGCGAAGACTTGTACGATCGGTTAGGCAACTCGTGGCGCGTAACGGGTGCCGACAGCGTATTCGATTACGACGAAGGAAAGTCAGCAGACGACTACAACGTTCTCTCGTTTCCAGAGCGCGTGTTGTCGACCACGGATTTGGAAGCTGATGTTCGCCAGCGTGCCGAGAAGCTTTGCCGCGAACCCGGTGTTGTAGTGGCCGGTCTGCTAAACGATTGTATCTACGACGTAGGGTTCAGTGGCGATGAGCGGTTCGCTGATGACTATGTAAATGCGGCTACCAGTATCTCTTTACCAGCGCTCGGCAACGAAGCCCGTTTGACTGCGCCACAAACCGTGCAGATCGGCTCGCAAGTGCGAGTCGGATGGGTCGGGCCAGCGAATAACGGCGACTTCATTAGTTTGGCACGCGCGAACGAACCGGGTGGGCGGTACGAGAGTTGGGCAGGTGCGGCTGGCGCAGCCGTATCGCTGACAGCACCGAGCGCTCCCGGTGAATACGAAGTCCGGTACGTGCGTTATGAAAACCGAGAAATCATCGCGCGCCGTTCCATTACCGTTGTTGGCGCTGAAGCGACGCTGGATGCTGCCGCTGCTGCCGAAGTCGGGTCGCAGATTGCGGTTCGATGGACCGGGCCGGGCAATAAGAACGACTTCATAAGTTTGGCCCGCGCGGATGAACCGGGTGGACGATATGAGAGTTGGGTGAGCGTGGGTGCGGCTGGCGCAGCGGTATCGCTGACAGCCCCGAGTGCTCCCGGTGAATATGAAGTCCGCTACGTGCTTTATGAAGACCGCCAAATCATCGCTCGCCGTCCCGTTACGGTTGTTGGCACTGCAGCGACGCTGGATGCTCCCGCTGCTGCCGAAGCGGGGACGAAGATTGCGGTTCGATGGACCGGGCCGAGCAATAAAGGCGACTTCATTAGTTTCGCTCGCCCAGATCAGCCAGGCGGCCAATACGAAACCTGGAGCGACCTCAGTCGGGATGGTGCGCCAGTGTCCCTTAACGTTCCGACGACTCCCGGCGAGTATGAAATCCGCTACGTCTTGTTTCGCGATCGCGTAATCGTCGAGCGTCGGCAAATTAGCGTTCGCTAATTCACCGTCAAGATTCTACTGCGCGAATTTCACCGCTTGTGATAAGTCGCGGCTCGCTGGGTGAGCGCGCCTTAGTCGGTAAGCTGTCTATACGCCGGTGAGTCCGGCCTTGTTCAGTCGGACTTTGGCAACGCAAAAAAAGCCCGCACGGTGGCGGGCTTTTTCAAGAATTGGCTCCTCGGGCCGGACTCGAACCAGCGACCAATTGATTAACAGTCAACCGCTCTACCAACTGAGCTACCGAGGAATGATGGGGCGCATACGCCACCAAGCGCGAAATTCTGACCAAGCCCCGTAACCAAGTCAAGGACGCGGCGCTAGCTAAACGAGGCGGAAAACTCACCAATGCGCGCCATGGCGTCTCTAAAAACGGCATCCTCGCAGGCGTACGACAAGCGGATAAAGCCTGGCGCACCAAACGCCGTTCCCGGCACACAGGCGACGCCCGTTGACTCAAGGATTGCTTTGCAAAGCGCAATATCATCAACGCTGCCGGCTTTCTCGATCAGCCGGTGACTGTCCACCATCAAGTAAAACGCACCTGCCACGGGCTCACAGCGCATGCCGTCGATGGCATTGACTGCTTCCAGCGCTACGACCGAGCGACGCTGGTAGGTATCGGCCATTGCTTTTACGGCATCCAGGCTGCCGTTAAGTGCGGTAACGGCGGCATATTGGGCGATTGAGCTGGCATTGGTCGTCTGCTGCCCTTGCAGCTTGCGGATTTCACGCATCAACCAGCTAGGTCCGCCGGCATACCCCAGTCGCCAGCCCGTCATCGCATAACACTTCGACATACCGTTCACGACCAACGTTCGGTCCGCGAGTGCCGGTCGAATAGCGGCGATTGACAGCGATGACTCCTCACCCCAACACAGATGTTCGTAAATCTCGTCGCTGACGATCGTCACCTGCGGGTGGGCTTCGAGGACCTCGCCGAGTGCATTGAGTTCGGTTCGGCTGTAAACGTTGCCGCACGGGTTACCGGGGCTGTTTAAGTAAATAAGGCGCGTACGTTCGTCGATCGCAGCGGCTAAATCAGCGGGTCGTAATTTGAACTGCTTGTCACTGCGTGTCGCTACGACCCGCGGCTCGGCATCGGCGAGCTTGACAATATCGAGATAACTCACCCAAAACGGCGCGACAACGATGGCATTGTCGCCAGGGTCCAACACAGCAAGCGCTGCGTTGTAGATCAGTTGTTTGCCACCGTTCGCGACGACAACGTCGGCTGGATCAAACTCCAACGAGTTTTCGCGGCGGAATTTTTCGGCGATCGCCTCACGCAACTCTGGAATGCCAGCGAGTTGCGTGTAGTGGGTCTTCCCCGCACGGATCGCAGCGATTCCAGCCTCACAAATGTGCGCGGGCGTATCGAAATCCGGTTCGCCAGCGGCCAGGCTGATCACGTCCTCGCCGACGGCTTTGCGCGACAGCGCCAGCGCGTTGATTTCGACTGTCGCCGAGGCTTGAATACTGCGAACGCGTTTTGAAACGGTGTTTGTCATCGCTGCTTCCTATCGCTCTTCACGAATGCTACGCGATGCAAGCGAAAGCTTCGACGAACATTTTGATTTGCGGGTCTGGCTGTGGTCGCTAAGCTAGTCACAAGCATTCGGCGTTACTTGGCGCCAAAAAGGAGAGAATCGTGCCGAACTGGGATCTGGTTACTCGCGAGGCCATACGCCGACTGTCCGGAACCCAGGATGCAGAAACAGATGTCGCGGGGATGGCTAACGATGATGTGCAGGCCATCGACCGTCTGACGCGCGAGTTCATGGCGACCTCTATGTCCGGTAGCGCGGAACCGGAACGGACTATCGATGATGGCGCGACGGTTGGTCCATGGCGCATTGTCGGCTTGCTTGGCCGTGGCGGCATGGGCGAGGTCTACCGCGCCGAGCGTGCCGATGGCAGCTACACGCAAACCGTTGCCATCAAGATCATGCGGGGGGCAGATGCGCAGCGAACGGCGCGATTTGAGCTTGAACGACAGCGCCTGGCCGCACTCGAGCATGCCGGTATCGCAAGAATCATCGACGGTGGGGTCATTGGCGACGGTCGTCCTTACATGGCGATTGAGTTCGTCGATGGCGAGGCGATCGATCAGTTTGTCGATTCGCAAAAACCGTCACTCACGCGGCGTTTGCAGCTCTTTCTCGAACTCTGCGGCGCTGTCGGTTACGCGCATGGGCAGTTGGTTCTGCACCGCGACATAAAAGCGGCCAATGTACTGGTCGATTCCGCTGGGCGGGTTCGGTTAATCGACTTTGGTATCGCCAGCGATCTCACAGTCGATACGGTCGATGACGGGCCGCTGACACTGGCGTACGCGGCGCCCGAGCAACTGGCCGGCGAGCCACTGTCTGTCGCGACGGATGTATTTGCGCTTGGCGTGCTGCTCCATCGACTCATAAGCGGTGAGTTGCCGCCGCGGCTGCCCGACGGCGCGATGGCGAGCAACGCGGTCACTAACCCCGATTTGGCGGCAATTGTCCGGCGCTGTATGGCCGCCGAGCCGTCGGCACGCTATAGCTCGGTCGAATTACTCGCTGCGGACGTGCGCGCCTGGTTGCGTCACATGCCGGTCGTGGCCCGTAACGGAGGCGCGATGTACCGGCTCGGGCGATTCGCTCGGCGCTATCCAATCGCGATGGGCCTAAGTGCGGCGTTGGCCGTATCGATGGCTATCGGCCTTGCGAGTTCGGTGATGCTGACGCAAAGGGCCCAAGCTGAAGCGGCGCGGGCAACGGCGAGTCTTGCCGAGGCCGAGTACTACCTCGACCGTTCCGAGTTTTTCTTTCTGACTAACAATGCTTACGCCGACGCGTTGCAACGAATGTTCGGAAACGATGCGGACATCGAGCGGCTGACAGCACTGTTAACCACGCGCTGGGAAGAGGCATTCGACAATCGCGACGACAATCCCGATGAAGCAGCACTGTTGAGTTATGCCATCGGCCGCCACTTTTTGTTTCGTAACGACTACCCGACGGCAGGCCGGATTCTGGGCGCGTGGATCGATGCCGATATCGGCAGTGAATTAGCGCAGCATCACGGGCGCAGACTGTTAGCGATTACGTATCAGCAAACGGGAAGGGCCGAAGATGCCGTTGATATCTTGCGAGCGGTGGAGTCGGTCGACGCCGCGAGCTACGAAGCGGGAACGCCTGATCACATAGCCACGGCGAGCCAAATTGCGATGATAAGTCGGGCGCCGACGGACGTAGAGCGTGCCGTCACGCTGTTGAACGTCGGTATCGATACGGGCCACGGCCCCCAGGTCGACGCGTTTTTTCTAGCCAGCCTCGCGTTGATGCAGCAATACCAAGGCGATTTCGAGGCGGCGTATAAATCGGTCGTTGAGGCGGTCGACGTTATCGAGCGTTCACCGGCGATGGACGTATCCGGTAATGACACCGGCCGCATAAATCTCGCCGAGTTCGCCTACTTTCTAGAGCGCGATTTGGTGCGGGCCGAGGCGTTGGCGAAAGCGGTTGTAGAGAACGGCCAGGAGGCGCGCGGTGCCAATCGGGAAACGGGTAGGGCGCTCATGCTGCAGGCAGCCTTTGCTGCCGACAGTGGTGACCTTAATCGAGCGTTGACGCTGGCCGACGAGGGCGTTGAGCTCATACAGCGATTCTCGGGGCCGACGTCAACAGCGTCGATCAACGCGCAAACACAGCTGGCCGAGTTATTAGCAACCGCTGAGCGCCACGCGGATGCGGCCGCGGTACTCGATGCTTTGGAGCTCGCGCTAAGCGAGAGTCAGCCGTCGGCTGACAACCGCTTGCGCGTCTGGTTCGCCAGACAAACCGTGGCGGCATTGGCGGACCCGAGCGTCGTCGCTCCGGAGCTAACGAGTGACCAGCAGCAGCGCGTAAGCCAGAGCATTCATCTGAGTTACCGTGATCGAAAACTACGCGAGCTTATTGCGTCTCGTTCGGTGTGATTTGTTCGGCGAGCCACAATTTTGCGGCTTGCCATTCGCGTCTAACCGTTCGCGGCGAAATATCCAGGGCACGTGCGGTTTCGTCTTCCGTCATACCGCCGAAGTAGCGCGCGTCAACGACCCGTGCCCAGCGTGCGTTGCGCTGCTCCAACTGCGTTAGCAGATCGCCGATCGTTACGACTTCTTCCGGCGTTTCCGCGGCACCGGGTAAGACGTTGTCCAACTCATTGATGTCCAAATCGACACTCGCACCGCCGCGCTTATCGGCCAATTTGTGTCGGGCGTGGCTTACGACAACGTGGCGAATCGCCAGCGCCGCGGTACGTAGGAAATGGGTGTCCGACTGCCACACCGGTGTACGCATCAGTTTCAGGTAAGCCTTGTGCAGCACGTCGTCGGTTTGCAGCGTGTCGCTCATACCGGCACGCCGGCGTCGTTTCCGCGCCATCTCCAGTAGCTCGGCATAGTGCGCGGCGACCAACTCGTCGACCAGATGGCGTTCGTCGTCAAGGTAGGCCAGAGCCTCGACAGACTCGTCATCCGGTTTGTCTAAAGACACATCCATACCGAGATCGTAGCCAATCGCTCGCGTCGATTCAGCGACGCCTTGCGCATGTGGCGTTTTTTTTGGCCGGTTTCGGCCGTGCTTCGCGTTGAGGAGGGTGTCAACGGCGTATTTGTCGCTGGTTTGACGGATCGGCGCAGCACGGGAAACAAATAATGAGCGTAAAAAACCCAGACATACCGCAACTCGACTGGGAAGTGGCTAAGCTTCGAACCGCACAATCGGTCGGTCGGCTTGGCTTGACCAGGCGGCGAGCCTTCTGGCGGCGCCTCGTACCGCTCATGCTAATGACACAGGTTTTGACCGGCTGCGAGGCCCTCTTCGACCTGTTTTTTCCGATTGTCCGTACCGGCACGCTAGACACGGCCATCGTCGAAAGTGTCGAGTTTTATCGTTCGCCACCGTTGGTAACTACCAGGCGGGGCGGCGCTTTGCCCCTAGAGTACGCTGAACCGCCAGTTCGCGCGATTGCATTGCGCCCTGGGGAATCGGTCGATCTGGACGTGGCGATCTCGCTGCGCTTCGACGGCGATGTTCCGTCGGTCCAGGTGACACTGGATTTCGATCCATCCGTCCTTGAAGCTCGCGGCGTCACCATTGAATTTTTGGAGCCTGTGCAGCGATTCGACGACAACCCGGTTGTCCGGCCAATCGATTGGCGGGCAAGGTTGCGCTTCACAGCGGCGAATGAAACGACTCTTGCCGTGGAACAATTGTTCATGCAAGCCACAGCACGTCGCTTCGGCGAACCGCAGTCGTTCGAAACACTCGGCACAGATCCGGAACCGATCGTAGCGGGGATCTTCTCTTCTCGGGCCGCAACTCTGACCGTGGCGCGGGAGAGAGAGTCGGCGCTGCCTTCTTTTGCAACGCCAGCGCGGATCAGTGCTGGCGAGAAGCATTCTCTTGCCGCCGCGTCGGACGGCAGTGTCTGGGCTTGGGGCAACAACGATTTCGGTCAGATCGATCTGGCGCTCGAGCTGCCGGCGGACAGGCCGCAGCGCGTTCCGGTGCCCGGCGTTATTCGCGAGGTTGCCGCTGGTCAGTTCCACTCGCTGGCGCTGACGGACAGCGGCCAAGTCTTCGGCTGGGGGCTTGGCCGTTTTGGCGCGCTGGGTCCCAACCGGCTGTCGCGGGCGATCGAACCGGTACCCGGTGTCGGTGACGTTATCCGAATCTACGCGGGCCCCAATACGTCCTACGCAATTACTGCCGCATCGGAACTCTTTGTATGGGGCGATAACCGTGAGGGTCTCTTGGGCCTTGCGAATCGCGAGATCATCCAAACACCTACTCGCGTGCCGATCGGCGATGTTGTGAAGCTCGCAATTGGGCGCGAACATGTTTTGGCGCTAAGCGGCAGCGGCGCTGTCTATGGGTGGGGTCAAGCGCAGTTCAGACGATTGGGCAGCGGTAGAGACGTTCCCGACCGCGAAATTCGGCTGCCGGAATTGGCCCAGTTCGACTCGTTTGTCGATATTGCTGCCGCGCGTGATTTGTCCTTCATGGTGAACGGCAACGGCCGAGTTTTCTATTACGGCCGCAACACAAACCTTATGTTTGAAGACCCATCAACACCCGTTCGGGATAGCAACGTCATTCCAGACTTGTTCGGGGTCGAGAGAATCATTGGCAGCCCGTACTCGGAGGCTGCCATTGTTGTCCGCCGCAATGCGGACGGCAGTATCGACTACCGTGTTGCTGGTAGTAACGCCGACGGCCTACTGACATTGACCGATGTCGACTACGTCAATGTCGCGGATGTCCCCAATTTCACGACGGATCCACTGGCGTTCGCTATTGGTGAGTCGCATGCGCTTTACCTGCAGCGCAACGGCACCTGCGGCGCCGTGTGGGGGTGGGGCGCCACTGCTGACGGCCGGCTCGGCCGTTCCGGTGAGGAGGCGTCGAGTCGGCCGCTGCCGCAGCCGGTTCCGGGACTAGGCGCAGAAAGCTGTGCCGTGCTGACGCTTAGCACCGACAACGGCGGCCGCATCGTTAGTACCCCGACCGGCATTGATTGTGGCGATGACTGCGAACTGGTCATCACTCCGGCGGACAACGTGGTGCTGGAAGCACCGACGCAAGCGCCGACCTTTGTCGGTTTCGGCGGCGCTTGTGCGAATGCCGATGGCAGCCTCAATACAGCGAACCCGCTGTCCATCGCGGTCAGCGATCATGCGTTTTGCACGGCCACTTTCACACCGGCGTCCGGCAACCTACCGCCGATCGCAAGGTTCAGTGCGGGGCCGGCGTCCGCACTGGTCGTCGGCGGTCAGGTGGGCTTTGACGCGAGTCAGAGTTCAGACCCCGACGGCACGGTCGTTGCGTGGGCTTGGGACTTTGACGACGACGGTACGGTCGATCGCACGACCGAAGTGACCAGTCGAACGGTTTTTACCGCTGGTCCGTATCCGGTTCGGTTGACGGTAACCGACGACGACGGCGCGACGGCCACAACCGTACAACAGATCATGATCGCCGCGACCAACGACACACCACCTACGGCGCAATTCAGTGTCAGTCCGATGTCGCCCGTAAACGTTGGTACCCAGTTAACGCTCGATGGCAGTGCCAGTTTTGACGACGCGGGTATCACCGCCTGGGACTGGGACTTCGAAAGTGACGGAACCTTTGATGCGGCGGGCGAAATCGTCAGCTTCACGCCCCTGGTGGCCGGCTCGCAAACCATCCGGCTGCGTGTCACCGATACGGCCGGGCAAACCGATAGCGCCACGAGGCAGATCACGGTCGCCGACGTCACCACGTTCTTTGCGCTGCGGGTTGTGCTGACCGGGCCCGGAACGGTTACCGTGACGCCGCCGGGCGTTGTGTTGCCGAACACGATCGATTGCGACGGCAATGAGTGTTTCGTCTTCAATTTGCCTGCCGGCACCGTCGTTACCGCTGAAGCTAACGCACAAACGCCGGCGGTTTTCGCCGGTTGGTCGGCGGCCGATTGCGACAGCGTCGATACCGACTCAAACACCTGCACGGTAACGATGACGAGCGATCGTTCGGTTAACGCGCTGTTCCAGTAGCTTTCGCGAGGAGCGTGCCGACTTCCGTCGCGGCAAGGCCGGAATGGGCCGGTGGGGTTGGAGCCAGGTGTTGCAACCCTGTCCAACCGATGCGGCGTGCGGATTGCGCGCCACGCTGCCCGTTTGTCGAGCCGTGCTGGTAAGCTGGACAGCCGTATTTCGATGCCGCGACCGTCATGTCTCAGGACAACAAACCGTTCCAGCTGCAATCCGATTACCAGCCGGCAGGTGATCAGCCAGCGGCAATCACAGCGCTGGTCGATGGCATTCGCGACGGTCTCGCTAAGCAAGTGCTGCTCGGCGTTACCGGGTCAGGAAAGACTTACACGATGGCGAATGTCATCCAGAAGATTCAGCGTCCGGCGATCGTGTTAGCGCCAAATAAGACGCTGGCGGCGCAGCTCTATGGCGAGATGCGCGAGTTCTTCCCCGACAACGCCGTCGAGTACTTTGTCTCGTACTACGACTATTACCAGCCGGAAGCCTACGTTCCAGCATCGGACACGTACATCGAGAAAGACGCGTCGATCAACGATCACATTGAGCAGATGCGCCTATCGGCGACGAAGGCGCTGATCGAGCGTAAAGACGCCATTATCGTCGCGACGGTCTCGGCGATCTACGGCCTCGGCGATCCAGAAGCCTACTTTGCGATGGTCTTGCATTTGACCCGCGGCGAGACGATCGACCAACGCGAGATCCTGCGGCAACTGGCTGAGATGCAATACAAGCGCAACGAGATAGAGTTGTCGCAAGGTACGTATCGGGTCCGAGGAGACGTGATCGATATTTTCCCGGCCGAGTCGGAGCGCGATGCGCTCAGGATTGAATTGTTCGACGATGAGGTGGAGTCGCTGGCTTGGTTCGATCCGCTGACGGGCGAGACTTACCCCGGCGTTCGCCGCGCGACCGTTTTTCCGAAAACCCATTACGTAACGCCGCGAGAGCGCTTGCTCGGCGCTATCGATCACATTCGCGACGAATTGAAAGACCGCCTGCATGTGCTTCGCGACGCCGGTAAGTTGCTCGAAGCCCAGCGCCTTGAGCAGCGCACCTTTTTTGACGTCGAGATGATCCGCGAGCTCGGTTACTGCCAAGGGATCGAAAACTATTCGCGGTATCTGTCGGGTCGTGCGCCGGGCGAGCCGCCGCCGTGCTTGTTCGATTACCTGCCGCCCGAGGCGTTGCTCATTATTGACGAAAGTCACGTAACGGTGCCGCAGCTGGGCGCGATGTACAAAGGCGACCGGTCGCGCAAAGAGACGCTGGTCGAATACGGCTTTCGGTTGCCGTCGGCGCTCGATAACCGGCCATTGCGCTTCGATGAGTTTGAATCGATGGCACCACAATCGGTATTCGTCTCGGCGACGCCAGGGCCGTACGAGCGCGAGCGGGCCGACCAAACCGTCGAGCAGTTAGTGCGGCCGACCGGCCTTATCGATCCCACCGTTATCGTGCGGCCGGCAACGACCCAAGTCGATGACGTGTTATCGGAGATCAACGGGCGCGTGGCAGCGAACGAGCGCGTTTTGATCACGACGCTGACCAAACGAATGGCCGAGGACCTCACTGACTATCTCGGCGAACACGGTGTCCGCGTGCGCTATTTACATTCCGACATTGATACGGTCGAGCGAACCGAGATCATCCGCGATTTGCGCCTCGGCGAGTTCGATGTGTTGGTCGGCATCAACCTGCTGCGCGAAGGGCTAGACATGCCGGAGGTTTCGCTGGTCGCGATCATGGACGCCGACAAGGAAGGCTTCTTGCGCTCCGAAGGCTCGTTGATCCAAACGATTGGGCGGGCGGCGAGAAACTTGAATGGCACGGCAATTTTGTACGCCGATAAGACCACCGGCTCAATGCAGAGGGCGATTAACGAGACCGAGCGTCGCCGCAAAATCCAACAAGAGTTCAATGAGGCGAATGGCATCGAGCCGCGCAGCGTGCGCAAAGACGTTGCAGACATTATGGAGGCCGGCCAATCGCAGCGCGGCGGCCGGCGTCGTCGTGGTGAAAAAGTGGCGCCTGCGTGGCAGTCGATGGCGGCCGGCGAGCTGTTACGAGAGATCGAGCGGCTCGAAAAAGAGATGCTCGCACATGCCCGCAACCTCGAATTCGAGGAGGCGGCGGCGCTTCGCGACCAGATTGACGCGATGCGCAAGCACAGCGTCGGCTTGTCGAATGACGCCGCGTAACGGGCGGTTGCGGATAGGGCATCGCTTCCGGTATGTTTCACGGCCGTTCAGCGGTTGCGGGCGATTAGCTCAGGGGTAGAGCGCCACGTTGACATCGTGGAGGTCGGTGGTTCGAAACCACCATCGCCCACCAAGCCGCTGCTGCCGTCGATATCCGTCGCGGCGTCGCACCGGAAAAGCGCGCTCTAGCAGGTCCGCACTTCAGCCTCAGCGGTCTTCTGACCGCATCGAGCGGACCGGTTCGAAAAATCGCGTCAGCGATTTTCACCGAGCGGCAAGGCCGCGAAGCCCGTCGGGCCGGAGCAGCACGACGTGCTGGTCCGGGTAAACCACCATCGCCCACCAAACCGCCGCTGCCGCCGATAACCGTCGCGGCGTCGCACCGAAAAAAACGCGCTCTAGCAGGTCCGCACTTCAGCCTCAGCGGTCTTCTGACCGCATCGAGCGGACCGGTTCGAAAAATCGCGTCAGCGATTTTCGCGGAGCGGCAAAGCCGCGAAGCCCGTCGGGCCGGAGCAGCACGACGTGCTGGTCCGGGTATACCGCCATCGACCACTATTCGGAGCCTATCACCCTCTGTTTTGCGAAACGCCGATTCCGGGCGCTAATCGTTGTCGCAACCTGCACAAATATCGCTGGTAGCCTGCGTAAATTTCGGCGTTTCGCTCGGTTTACCGCACGGCCATACGCGAGGCTCCGAGCGGACGGATTCGCTGTCGCTGCCGCTCGAGCCGCAAACCCTTGATTTCGTAGCATTGCCGCCCAATATCGGGGCCACGACGGGCGCTGACGAGCCACGGCGAATTGGCAATTATCGATGCTGATTTTTTTAAGGTTTTCGCTTGTTTATGCGAAATACCGGCTTTAAAATTCGCGTCCCGGCGGAAGACGTCTTTAACTGAGGAACCTGATATCGCTGCAAATAAACGCGCTCGGCGCAACGAAGAGATCGAAGCTAGCCGTGTACGAGTCATCAACACGGACGGTGAACAAGCGGGAGTGATGGCATTGCAAGATGCGTTGGAGCTCGCCGCTGACCAGAAATTGGATCTGGTCGAAGTATCACCAAATGCGGATCCGCCGGTGTGCCGCGTCATGGACTTTGGGAAATTTGCGTTTGAGCAAAGTAAAAAAACCCAATCGTCTCGGCGCAAGCAGAAGCAGGTTCAGATTAAGGAAGTCAAATTTCGTCCGGGAACGGACGTTGGCGATTACAACGTCAAACTCCGTAACCTGACGCGGTTCTTGACCAACGGCGACAAAGCCAAGGTCACGCTCCGCTTCAGAGGACGAGAGATGGCGCACCAAGACTTGGGAGCCAAGTTGCTCGAGCGGATTCGTACCGATCTCGACGAGTTGGCGAACGTTGAGCAGATGCCGCAGCTCGAAGGGCGGCAGATGATCATGGTCTTAGCGCCGAAAAAAAAGTGAGCGAGCTCAGCGCAACGCGCTGAACGTAGCCCGCCTGATTCGGCCGATAATGCCGATCCCAGGCTCAAAAAATTGGAGTTCGAAATGTCGAAGTTGAAGACCAACCGCGGCGCTGCTAAGCGTTTCCGCAAAACCGGCAAGGGCGGTTTCAAACGTGCCCAGTCGCATCTCAATCATATCCTGACGAAGAAGAGTGCCAAGCGTAAGCGGCACTTGCGTTCGACCCAGCAAGTGGCTGAGTCGGATGTGAAGAGCGTTCGTCAGATGCTGCCGTACAGCTAAGGAGAGACCCACATGGCTAGAGTCAAACGTGGCGTCATCGCTAAGGCGCGGCACAAGAAAATTCTTGGCAAGGCGAAAGGCTATTACGGTGCCCGGCGCAAGGTGTATCGCGTCGCGAAGCAAGCCGTCATCAAAGCGGGTCAATACGCCTACCGCGATCGCCGGCAACGTAAGCGTCAGTTCCGGGCACTTTGGATCGCTCGGATCAATGCTGCAGCACGCGAGCACGACCTCAGCTATTCGCGCCTGATCAACGGGTTGACCAAAGCTGGCGTAGACGTCGATCGGAAGATCCTCGCTGAGTTAGCCGTCAACGAACCCGAAGCGTTCGGTGCCGTCGTAGAACAGGCGAAAGCCGCACTCGAAGCCGCTTAAGCGCGTCTTCGTCGCTGCGCGGTCGTCTGTAGCAATGGAACTCGAGCGCCTCGCCGAGCGAGCGGCGGCCGACATTGCTGCGGCTGCCGATCTTGCTGAACTCGATAAAGTCCGTGTCAGCCTGCTCGGCAAGAGCGGGTTGATTACGGCCGAGTTAAAAAATCTCGGCAAACTCGCGCCCGACGAGCGCAAGACTGCCGGACAAGCGATCAATGCGGTCAAAACGACATTGGTCGCCGCCATCGAGGCGCGTCGCGCTGCGTTAGGTGAGGCGGCGCTGGCGGCGGCGTTGGCGGCCGATACCGTCGACGTCACATTGCCCGCGCGAGCGGCCGATGGCGTCGGTGCGCTTCATCCGGTCACACGAGTCATGCGGCGAATTACCGATATTTTTGTTGGTAATGGCTTTCAGGTTCGTTATGGGCCAGAAATCGAAGACGATTTCCATAATTTTACGGCCCTCAATTTCCCAGCCAATCACCCGGCTCGGGCGATGCACGACACGTTTTTTTTCCCTGACGGTCGGTTGCTAAGAACGCACACATCGCCAGTACAAATTCGTGCGTTGCTGGCTGATGGGGTACCGATACGAATCATCGCGCCCGGTCGTGTTTATCGCTGCGATTCCGATCAGACCCACACGCCGATGTTTCATCAGGTTGAAGGCTTGGTCGTCGCCGAACGGGTCACCTTCGCGAATCTAAAAGCGGTTCTGCACCAATTCGTTGAGCAGTTTTTCGAGCGTGATGCGACGTTGCGGTTTCGTCCCTCGTATTTCCCGTTTACCGAGCCGTCTGCCGAAGTCGATGTGTTGTCGGCCGAAGGTCGCTGGCTCGAGATACTTGGCTGTGGGATGGTCCACCGGAATGTACTGACCAGCGCTGGTGTCGATCCAGATCGCTATACCGGCTATGCCTTCGGCATGGGCGTCGAACGACTCGCGATGCTGCGATACAACGTTAACGATTTGCGGCTGTTCTTCGATAATGATCTCGATTTCTTGGAGCAATTCGGCCGATGAAGATCAGCCTAGGTTGGCTCCGCGAATGGGTTCCGGACGCGCCTGATGTTGGCGTGCTGGCCGAGCGTTTGACGCTCGCTGGCCTTGAGGTCGATAGCGTCACGACGTTGGGCGAGGGCATGGAAGGGTTCTTCGTGGCCGAGGTTTTGGCCGTCGAGCCGCACCCTAACGCCGATCGTCTGCGCGTTTGTCAAGTTAGCGTCGCCGACGGACAACCGCTGCAAATCGTCTGTGGTGCGCCGAATGCCCGCGCCGGTATGCGCTCGATTCTAGCGACGAGCGGCGCTGTTATGCCCAACGGCATGAAGATCCGTCGCTCGAAACTGCGGGGCGTCGAGTCGCAAGGCATGTTGTGTTCCGCCAGTGAGTTAGGGCTAGGCGATGACCACGACGGAATTATCGACTTGCCCGCCGACGCACCCGTTGGCTCTGCAGCACCGGCGTATTTGAATTTGCCCGACGCCGTTATCGATATCGATATCACACCGAACCGTGGTGATTGCTTTAGCGTGCTGGGTGTCGCTCGCGAGGTGGCTGCATTCAGTGGTTACCGATTGGCAGAACCCACGCTGACTGAGCCGCTCGCTGGTAGCGATGCAGTCGTGTCCGTGGAGCTCCGTGAAACGGCCGCCTGCACGCGCTTTGCCAGTCGTCTAATCGACGGTACTGATCCGAACGCCGAGACGCCGCGCTGGATGGCGGAACGCCTGCAACGGGCAGGTCTGCGCTGTATTCACCCGGTCGTCGACGTCACCAATTACGTCATGCTCGAATTGGGCCAACCGTTACACGCCTACGATGCCGACAAGATCGACGGCTCGCTCGTCGTTCGCCGTGCAGAAAATGGCGAATCGTTGGTCCTACTGGACGAAAAAGAAGTCGAATTGACCGATGACGTTATCGTCGTCGCGGATCAAACACGTGCGCTCGGTATGGCCGGTGTCATGGGCGGCTTATCGAGTATGGTGACCGGCGCGACGACGCGCGTATTGTTTGAAGCAGCGTTCTGGACACCGGCATGGATAGCGGGTCGAGCCCGTCGTTTCGGCTTGCATACCGACGCCGCAACGCGCTTCGAGCGCGGCGTCGATCCAGCTGGACAGGCGCGCGCAGTACAACGCGCCACTGAGTTGTTGCTGTCTATCGCAGGCGGCAATGCTGGTCCGTTGCACGATGAGGTCGATGCGAGCCATGCCGCGCACCGCGCGCCGATCGCGTTGCCCTGGCAACGTATAGAGCAAATGCTCGGCGTCGCTATCGACAATGAGACCGTTATCGGCTTGCTAGATCGTTTGGGGCTCGACACCGAACCCGGGGTCGATAGCGCGCTGGTAACGCCACCAAGTTTTCGTTTCGATCTCGACATTGCGGAGGACCTCGTCGAAGAAGTCGCGAGGGTCTACGGCTACGATGAGATTCCGGTCGCGACAGCGTCGCTGGAAGCACCACTGCAGGCTGGCAGTGAATCGAAGACGCCACTGGATCGACTCCGTGACGTGCTCGTCGCACGCGGCTTGTATGAAGTCTTGACCTACAGCTTTGTAAATCCTGAGCTGGCAGAGCTGTGCGATGGCGAGGCAGCCGAGTTAGCGTTGAGCAATCCGATTTCCGCCGATCTTGCGGTAATGCGCCGGTCGTTGCTGCCCGGACTATTGAGCGCCGCGGCGACGAATCGGGCCCGACAGCATGAACGCTTACGCTTGTTCGAAGTCGGCACTTGCTTCGCCGCTGCGGCGGACGGTCCGATCGAACAAACTCGTATCGGCGGCTTTATCAGTGGTCCGCGCGCGCTCGAAGGGTGGGCGGAGTCAGCCGAGTCTGTCGATTTTTTTGACATAAAATCCATCGTCAATGTGCTGCTCGGGCGCCGCGCTGCGGACGTCGAATGGACACGATCATCGCACCCGGCATTGCATCCTGGGCAATCGGCGGATGTTGTGTTTGCCGCTAAGACGGTCGGGCGCGTAGGCCGCATTCATCCGCGTGTCGCGGATCAACTCGATCTGGATACCGGCAGTTACTACTTCGAGCTTGCGGCCGATGTCGTCAGCGATTCTCCGCTGCCAGAATCTGCGCCGGTATCGCGATACCCGAGTGTGCGTCGCGACATCGCTGTTCTCGTCCGAGAAGAGGTGGCGGCCGGCGCTGTTGTACGAACGATACAACGCGCGATCCCCGCATTGCTGCGCCAAGTGGTGTTGTTCGATGTTTATCGCGGCAAAGGTGTAGAACCGGGCCTAAAAAGCCTCGCCTTTGGCTTGATTTTGCAGGAAACATCACGCACGCTAATCGACGAAGAAGCGGACTCTGCGGTACGTGCCGCGACAGATGCACTGCGTGAAGAACTCGGTGCAACACTACGGGATAAATAGCGATGGCACTGACCAAGGCCGCTATGGCGGAATCGCTCTTTAATGAGTTAGGATTAAACAAACGCGAAGCACGCGAATTGGTGGATCTTCTGTTTGAAGATATGCGTGCGTCTCTCGCGTCGGGGGAGCAAATCAAACTGTCTGGGTTTGGCAATTTTGATTTGCGGGATAAAAACGAAAGACCTGGCCGTAACCCAAAGACTGGGGAAGAGATTCCGATTACAGCGCGACGCGTTGTGACGTTTCGGCCGGGTCAAAAACTAAAAGCCCGAGTAGAGGCCTATGCTGGAACCGGGAAATAACGACGAATTACCGCCCATACCCGGAAAACGTTATTTTACGATCGGCGAAGTGAGCGAACTCTGTTTCGTTAAGCCACACGTACTGCGTTACTGGGAACAGGAATTCCCACAACTCAAGCCGGTTAAGCGCCGCGGTAATCGTCGCTATTACCAGCGCCAAGACGTGCTGATCATTCGCCAGATTCGTAGCTTGCTGTATGAGCAAGGGTTTACGATCGGTGGCGCGCGTCAGCAACTTACTGGCGAAGAGGCCCGTACTGACGTTTCGCAAAGCCAGCAAATAATCAAACAGTTACGCGTTGAACTGGAAGAAGTACTGAAGATACTTCGACGTTAAGTGCGATGCCCACTCTATGGGTTTCGCGCGACGCCAGTCGCACCAACCCTGCCGCGTAACAGGGCCGTCCGCAGAGTCTTGGAATCCGATACGTTCGGGGCGTGGCGCAGTCTGGTAGCGCACCACAATGGGGTTGTGGGGGTCGGAGGTTCGAATCCTCTCGCCCCGACCATTCGGTTCTAAGGGCGGCTAGTCGGGTGTTGCTGCAACGAGTGACTGACTAACTCGAAGCTCGCTTGATTCTCAAACAGCTTACGAAGTTTGCGGTCCTCGATACCGAGCAAAATCGGTTCCGCGCGTTCGCGGTAAATATTAACTTTGGCGTTGTAAACGCTGCGACTCAAGCCGTGTTTGTCGGCGATGATCAAACGTCGAATGTTGAAGCCTTGTTCGTTTTTCTCACCCGTCAAATAGCATTTGATCGACGAGATCCGCTCGCCCGACAACTCGAGCCCTTCCAATTGCGCTAAGTTGTCTTGGGCGTGATCGACGAAGCCGATGGCATCCAATTCAACACCGCTTGGCCGATTATTACGATCGGCGCCGACATGGAAATCACCGACGAAAATCTGCCCAGGCAGCGCCTTGTCGATCATCCGCGCCAACTCGATCGTTACGTCACCGACGATGTAATCGTGGATGGTCGGATTGAGTCCTTCGGCTTGGTGAAACTCATAGCAACTGCCGACATGGAATGCGGCTCGGAGCCGCGGCACTGAGTTCGCCGTTGCACGTTGTTTCGCAATGGCGTTATCGGCTAGCACCAAATGCATGAATCGGTACAGATTTGCATTAGCGGCATCGCTCTCGTCCCGGTTCCAGATATAGAAGCCGTCACCGGTCGTTGACCGTCCAAAGCTAACGCCAATCTGGTTGTCCATCAGCTTACTCTGGGCGGAGTTCAGCGAGTAGGAGAGGCTGTTTAGCTGCGTCATCTGCTCGAATGGGCTCAGCAAGCTGAAGCCGACGATATCGAACAACGCGACGGCGCGGCTTGGTACGAAACTGATCCCGTAGCGTTTGACCATTTGCTCGATAATTTCGAGTTCGGTGGCGGTACGACCAACCGCTTGGCGAAGCGGCAGATAGCGTGGCTCGATCGCCAACAACCGGGCGATCTTGCGCAGTTGTTTTTCGCTGAATAAACGGCGGTGGCTGAGTAGGCTTTTGATAAACTCTTCGGACAGTTGCCAGCCACTCGATGCTTGACCGCCGCGTCCCGCTGCATACTCGGCAACGGCGTAGTGGGGAATGACCAATATTAGGATGCCGTCCTCGTGCGGAGTCCACCCAAGAATGCACTGCTGCCCTAAGCCCCATTCGGTATGCAGGCTCTTTTCTAGTAGCACCAAGTTGCTGCGCTCGCGCAGCCCCATCTCGCTCGCTATGCCAACCAACGCATCGAGGTATGGCGAGTAGCTGGCAATTCGCTGGATAGCAGAAGGCGAGATGTCATCGATAGTCATGAACACCGCATCGGTAGGCGCTGCGGCTAATGCCGCCGCGGGCGACCTAGGCTAGTCGTTCGCCGGCGGTGGTGCAAATAAGACAGGGTTTGACTTATGTAAGGTTGTTACGCCGTTCACTGCTATCATCTCCTTGCCCGTCGGAGTATCCGCCACGATGAAATTAATTACGGCTGAGGACATTGCCGCAGCCGCAAATACGCTTGACGGCCGCGTACGCCGGACGCCGGTTGTCGAATTGGCAGCGGCGGGCTTCGGCAACAATATTGCCGGCAAATTCGAGCACTGGCAGCGAACAGGTACGTTTAAAGCTCGCGGTGCGCTGTTGAGTATCGATGCCCTCGATAAGTCGCAGCGCGAGGCGGGGGTTACCGCGGTCAGCGCCGGCAATCATGCCATCGCAACAGCCTTCGCGGCGCGCGAAGCTGGCGTCTCAGCCCACGTGGTGATGACCGCGTCGGCGAATCCGTTGCGCGTACAACGCTGCCGTGACCTAGGCGCGTTTGTCGAGATCGCTGGCTCCGTTCATGCGGCGTTTGATCGCGTGGCGGCGATTCAGCGCGATGCGGGGCGTGCGTTTATCCACCCGTTCGACTCACGAGAAATGTTGCTTGGCAGTGCAACGCTGGGTGCGGAAATTGTGGCGCAGTGTCCCGATGTCGAGCGCGTTATTGTCCCTATTGGCGGTGGTGGGTTGGCGGGCGGTTTGGCTGCTGCCATAAAGTTGCTGCGGCCGGAGTGCCAAGTAATTGGGGTCGAGCCGGACGGTGCCGCGTCGATGCAACTCAGTTTACGGTGTGGTGAAGCGAAGACGATCGACGAGGTCAAGACAATCGCAGATAGCCTCGGTGCGCCGTATGCGCGACCATATTCGTTCGCGCACTGTGCGCGGTTTCTTGACCGGGTGGATACCGTGTCTGACAGTGAGTTACGTCGCGCGATGCAGCGATTACATGATTCGCTCGGTTTCGCGGTCGAACCGGCGTGTGCTGCCTCGACGGCGTGGCTTGAGCGTTACGGTAACAGCGCCGATGGGCGCCGCACGGTGCTGCTGTTTTGCGGCAGTAATATCGATGTCGGCAGCGTTGCTTCGCTGCTCGTGGACGTGTGATGGACGCGGCACTTGCGGCGATTGTCGGTGCGGACGGCATTGTCGCTGACGATGCCAAGCAACCCTTTCTGACCGAATGGCGCGATCGTCTGCACGGGGCGGCTCGCGCGATCGTCATGCCGCGGACGACTGCCGAGGTTGCAGCCGTTCTTCGTTACTGCGCCGAGCGCGATTTCGCGGTCGTGCCGCAAGGGGGTAACACTGGCTTGTGCGGCGGCGCAATTGCGACCGATGCCGAACGCGACATCGTTGTTTCGTTACAGCGGATGAACCGTGTCGTTGCCAGCAACGCGAGCGACAACACGTTGATTGTTGAGGCCGGCTGTACACTCGCGGACGCCCAGGCCGCTGCGGCCGCCGTCGACCGGTATTTTCCGTTGTCCTTGGCCGCCGAAGGCTCGGCGACTATCGGCGGTAACATCGCGACGAACGCTGGCGGAATTCATGTCCTGAAGTACGGCACGACGCGAGATCTGGTGCTCGGTCTCGAAGTTGTCCTTGCCGATGGGCAAATTTGGGACGGACTACGGACCGTTCGCAAAAACACGGCGGGCTACGACCTCAAACAGCTGTTTATCGGTAGTGAAGGTACGCTCGGTATCGTCACTCAAGCGGCACTTAAGTTGTTCCCACGACCGCAGCGCTACGTGACCGCATTCGCTGCCGTTGCGGACATGGAAGCGGCGGTAGCGCTGTTACATGCGACTAACGCCGCCGCGCCGGGCATGGTCGAGGCTTTTGAACTGATCTCCGCTCAGGCGCTGCAGTTCGTAACGCGACACATCGACGGCACGCGTCAGCCTATTTCGTCCGCCGCGCCTTTCTTCGTCTTGGTTGAATTGGGCGGCGGCGAACGATTTCCCCTGCAAGAGCTTACCGAAGCTACGTTTTCTGAGGCGCTGGAGGGCGGTATCGTTGATGATGTCGTCGTTGCGAGTAGCTTGTCGCAGCGCGATGCGCTGTGGCGCTTGCGGCATTCAATTTCGCAGGCTCAGAAACCGGAAGGCAGTAGTTTGAAGCACGATGTCTCGGTCCCAGTTTCCGCGCTGGCGGCGTTTCACCACGATACGGAGGCGATGCTTGCAGATCTTTGCCCGGGCATCCGACCGGTTGTCTTTGGTCATGTCGGTGACGGTAATTTGCACTACAACCTGTCGCGACCAGAGCGTGGCAGCGATGCCGAATTTCTGAAGCTCGCAGATGCGTTGAGTGACTGCGTCTATGACCACGTAGAGCGGTACAATGGGTCGATCGCCGCCGAGCATGGAATCGGTGTGTTCAAGCAGTCACTGCTGCAAGATCGAATAGCGGATGTTGAATACGGCCTGATGGAAACGCTAAAACACTCTCTCGATGCCGCTGGCCGACTTAACACTGGCCGAATTGTCGCATCGCGGTCGCCGACACAGGCAGTGCCGACTGACCATCGATCGGGGTCAAAACAGAACTCTCCATGACTCGAGCGACCGAGCAATCCGGTGAGCATGCGTCGAGCGTTCCTGAGCTCGATGAGGCCTTACAAGCGTTGTTGGACGGCAATCTTCCGTTCGCGACATTTCGCGACCTGATCGCGAACCGCGCTTATACCGATACGGATGAGGCTGTTGCTCTGCTCCCATGGTTGGAGCGCTTGCGCGAAGCCAGCAGTTTGCCGGCGCATCTGGTGTCGTTGCTTGAGTCGGATGTCCGCCGTATCTGCAATGAGGATGTACCGACAGAGGTCGATGTATTCGCTGCCGCGGAGGCGACTGATGGCGACGCCGCCCCAGTCGGGGCTAGCGACGATCCACCGCTGTCTGCTGAGGTCCTCGCGCTCCGTGAAGCGCACCAGTTGTCGATCGGCGATGTGCTCTGCGAGCGTTATGAAATCGTGAGTCGCGCACACGGCGGAAATATGTCGGCGGTTTATAAAGGCCACGACGTTCCGACCGGCAATGCCGTCGCTATCAAACTGGTTAGGCCCGAGCTAAGCGGCAGTGGTAGAGCCGTGCGAGCGCTGCAAGACGAATTCGAGAAAGGACGTCGCTGTCAGCATCCGAACATCGTTCGTTACTACGCCCTGGAACGCCATAACGATGTCTTTTTTATTGTTATGGAATGGCTGGAAGGCGAGCACCTTGCCGAGCGGATAAATCGCGAACCCGGTGTGGCGCAGAGTTTTGACTGGACATTCAGCATCGTTGAGCGGTTAGCGTCGGCGCTCAATGTTATCCATGAGCAGGGCTTCGTCCACGCCGACGTTAAGCCAGGTAATGTCATGCTGCTGACGAATGGCGACATTAAGCTGTTCGATTTTGGCGTTACCCAGGCGTACGGCCAACACGCGAAAGAGCGCGTTGCATTTGATGCCAGCGTACTGGCGGCAGCGACACCGGCGTATTCCAGTGCCGGGGTATTGGATGGCGATCCACTGACGCCGTCCGACGACGTCTATTCACTGGCGTGCTTAACCTACCGCATGTTGGCCGGCGCGCGACCGTACGGCGAATTAACAGCGAAGATGGCCCGCGAGTCGCGGGTCGAACCGGCGCGTATTACCGCATTACCAGCTTCAGCGTGGATGACGATCTCGACGGCGCTCGGCCACGACCCGGATGAGCGGCCGCAGTCGGTGCCCGCGTTTGTCGAAGGCATCCGGGCGCCGTCTCTGGCGGGATCGCGGCAGCGGCGCATGTCTGGATCGACGATGGGCTGGTGGCTGGCAACGGCTCTGGTGTTGTTGGTGGCGGTTGCTGTGTTGCTCGGTCGGGATCGGCGCGAATCTACCACTGAGCCGCCAGCCGTAGCTAGCGAGTCGCAGACGCAGCGGACCGGTGCTGGCGCGATCTTAGAGAGTGAGGTGTTGCCAGCGGTCGATCCGGAAGCGGTCGGCGCGCTGGCACCGCCCCCGCCTGAGGCTGCCGCGAGCGATACACCGCAGGACAACGCAGCGCTAGAGCCATTGACTAACGCCGGCGACGAAGTGCCGCGCGACGCCGACTCGGACGCGAATGCTATTGCGAGCGACGACGACGCGGTCGTTGCCACGGGTGTTTCAATTGTCAATGACGTTGCGGCCGATGATGACAATGCCGCTGCGATGACGCCCGACGATGACGGTGCCGTAGAGGTGACGCCAGAAGACGATGACGGTGCCGTCGAGATTGCGTCTGACGATGCCTTCGAGGTGTTGCCTGATGGGGATATCGTCGCTGGTGCAGCGGTGATTCGGCTACCGGTCACTAGCGACCTTGCACCGCTCAAGCTGGTTGAGACTGACGCGATGCTAACGCTAAGCTTCGATACGACAGCGCTTGATTCGACGAGCGTCGGCGTTTACTTGAATGCGTTGACGCGCGACCAATACAAGCAGACCTTGTCGTTGCTCGACAGTGGGCTGCAGCCAATCGTTGGTGGAACGTTGGCGATTCGCTTGCAGCCGCGAGCAAGTTGGATCGATGCGCCAACTCGTTTGTACCGCCTACTGATTACACGACCGGATACGGGCGGCGTACTGGCTGTGGTACCGATTGAAGTTGCTGATCAGAACGGCCCTGTCGAAACGCTAAACGCGGAACCGGCACCGCTCAATGACGACGCGGTCGCCGGCGGGTTGCCTAGCGGTAACGCGCCCGTCGGCACCGAGACGGTAGTCGCCAAAGTCGCGGCTGCAGAGGTCGTCGTGGGGTTTGCTAGCGCGACCCAGACGGTGTTGGAGGACCAACGGGTGGTTACCGTCAGCATCAACAAACGCGGCAATGCGGCGATCGTTGTTCAGGTGGCTATTGACAGTGACAGTGCGATTGCTGGCGAGGACTTTATCGCGCCGGTTGGCAATACGGTTGAGTTGGCGGCTGATGTATCCAGCGCCGATTTTCGGATCGCGTTGGTCGACGACACGCAATGGGAAGCCGAGGAAGTTTTCCGGGTCCGAATTGTTGCGCCGCGCGGTGATGATGCCGTCTTCGAACAGTCACAACTCATCGTCATTCGCGACGACGATCCGAAACCTGTCAATGATGTTGGGGAACAGTTTTGACAAACGATAAAGATCAACGCCGTTATTCGAGCCAAATCGTTGATGGTGTCGAGCAAGCGCCCAGTCGAGCGATGCTGCGGGCGGTCGGTTTCGACGATGCAGACTTTGCTCGCTCACAAGTAGGCGTTGCCTCAACATTTAGCATGGTCACGCCGTGCAACATGCATATCAATGAGCTTGCTGATCACGCGGTTGATGGCGTCGATACGGCCGGCGGAAAAGGCGTGTTGTTTAACACGATTACGATTTCCGATGGCATTTCGATGGGGACGCCAGGCATGCGTTACTCGTTAGTCAGTCGCGAAGTTATTGCCGATTCGATAGAGACGGTCGTGGCGGGGCAAGGCTTTGATGGTTTTGTTGCCATCGGTGGTTGCGATAAAAATATGCCGGGTTGTGCAATGGCGATCGCGCGGCTGAATCGACCGGCCGTGTTTGTTTACGGAGGCACTATTCAACCTGGCCCAGGCCGCACCGATATCGTTTCGGTGTTCGAGGCGGTCGGTGCGCACGCGGCCGGCACGATGTCCGATGATGAGTTGACAGCGGTTGAGCGCGTCGCAATCCCCGGAGCGGGATCGTGCGGTGGTATGTACACGGCCAATACGATGGCATCGGCCATTGAGGCCTTGGGTCTAAGCTTGCCGGATAGCTCAGCGCAAGAGGCGGTATCGCAAGCGAAACGCGACGATTGTCGCCGGGCAGGCGAGGCCTGCGTCGAGTTAATTAAGCACGGGATTACGCCAAGCGATATTCTGAGCCGCGAGGCATTTGAGAACGCCATTGCTGTTGTCATCGCGCTGGGTGGCTCAACCAATGCGGTTTTGCACTTACTGGCGATCGCGCACAGTGCTCATGTCGAACTTAGCCTTGACGACTTCACCCGTATAGGGAAAAGAACACCGGTGCTCGCCGATTTGCGCCCGTCCGGGCGCTTTTTGATGTCGGAATTGATCGACATCGGCGGGATTCAGCCGCTCATGAAGCAAATGTTGAGCGACGGGTTGTTGCATGGCGACACACTGACCGTCACCGGGCAAACGCTGGCGGAAAACTTGGCCAGTGTCGAGCCGTACAGTGCGACGCAGGAGATCGTCCGTACGATAGCCGCGCCTATAAAAGCGGAGTCACACCTCGTGGTGCTTTACGGCAACCTGGCCCCGGAAGGTGCAGTTGCGAAAATTTCAGGGAAAGAGGGAACCCGATTCACGGGTACCGCACGCGTATTTAATGCCGAGGAAGAAGCGTTGGCGGCGATACTGGATGGGCGAATCGTGGCAGGCGACGTTGTTGTTATTCGCTACGAGGGGCCGCGCGGGGGACCGGGGATGCGGGAAATGCTGAGCCCGACCGGGGCGATTATGGGTAAGGGTCTTGGCAACGACGTGGCATTGATTACCGATGGCCGTTTCTCCGGTGGGAGTCACGGTTTTGTTGTCGGTCATGTCGCGCCTGAGGCGGCGGTCGGCGGTCCGCTCGGACTTGTCGCCGATGGCGATACGATAACGATCGATGCTGAACGGCGGGAGATCACGCTGGCCGTCGATGCTGCGGAGCTCGATCAGCGCAGAACGAACTGGCAGCCCGAGAAGACACCGCCGACTCGAGGCGTGTTGGCAAAGTACGCGGGGCGGGTCAGTTCGGCATCGCAAGGCGCCGTTACGGATTTTTAATCCCTTCTGACTTGACGGTATCGCTAACGGTGCTATCGTCAACCGCTCGCTCGAACCCGCCCCTTGGCGGGTTTTTTTTGCTGACCGTTGCGGATCACCGGTATGTTGGATGAAGCACCTTTTCGCTCGCCCATCGATTTAGGCATCGATGCAGACGTTGCTGCGTCAAAGCGACTTGTACTCAAGTTTGGTGGCACAAGCGTCGCGACGCTTGAGCGCTGGCAACGCATCCGCCAGATCTTGCAATCGCGGCTGGCAGACGATTGGCGACCTCTGGTCGTCCATTCGGCGCTCGGTGGCGTCTCAAATTCTCTGCAGGCATTGGTTCGTGCGACTGAACGCGGTGCCGGTGCAAACGAACTTGACGCTGTTATTGTGCAACATCGCGATCTTGCGTCGGCGATGCAACTTGATGCCGATGCGTTGCTCGGCGACTATTTTGACGAGTTATCACAGCTCAGTGCAGGGACGCGATTGGTTCGCGAGGTTAGCCCACGTGTTCATGCGCGTATTCTTGGGCTCGGTGAGCTAATGGCAACCCGCATGTCAGCGGCGTGGCTGGCGGCTCATGGCGTACCAACCGAGTGGCGAGATCCGCGTGACTGGTTAACGGCAGAGCGACGGCCCAGTGCGTCCGAGCGCCAGCTATACCTGAGTGCAACGTGTGCTGCGACGTTCGATCCAAGGCTAGCAGCTGCGCTTGACGAGACCGACGGCGTCTTATTGTTGCCAGGGTTTTTGGCGGCGAATGCCGATCGAGAGACGGTCCTTTTAGGTCGGGGTGGTTCCGATACGAGCGCGGCGTATTTTGCCGTCAAAGTGGCGGCGGCCCGCGTCGAGATGTTCTCCGACGTTCCCGGCGTTTTTAGTGCGGATCCACGTTTTGTGCAAGGTGCACGACTGTTGCAGCAACTGCACTACGATGAGGCCCAGGAAATAGCGTCGACCGGTAGTACCGTTCTGCACCCAAGGGCAGTCCCGCCGCTGCGTCGAGCAGGTATTCCGTTGTATTTGCGCTCCATCGACCAGCCAGATGTCGACGGTACCGTCATTTCGCCAGCTGTCGACGATGATACGCCGGTGGTCAAAGCCGTTTCGGTACAGTCCGGTATTACTTTGGTGTCACTCGAAGGCATTGCGATGTGGCAGGAGTCGGGTTTCTTGGCGCGGGCCTTCCAGGTGTTTGCCGACGCCGGTATCTCGATCGATTTTGTCTCAACGTCGGAGAGCAGTGTCACGCTGTCGATCGATCCACGTGGCGGGGAATTAGCCGAGGGTGTTATCGACGATGTGGTCGAGTCCCTGCGTACGCTTTGTCGAGTGCGACTCCTCAAAGATTGTGCGGCGGTGAGTCTGGTTGGGCGCCGTATTCGGGCGACCTTGCATCAGATTGGTTCGGCCATGGAAGTATTCGAGGAGGAGCGGGTCTATCTCGTTAGCCAAGCGGCGAACGATTTGAACTTCAGTTTTGTCACTGACGAAGATAACGCGTATCGCTTGGTATCGCGGCTGCACAACTTGTTGTTTCCAGCGTCGCTTCGTGGCGCAAGCTTTGGCCCGTCGTGGTCCACCTTGCAACGGCAGGTTTCGCTACCAGAGGTCTCCGAGCCACGCTGGTGGGAATCGCATGCGCCGGCGCTTTTGCAGCTAATGGATGATCGCCAAGCGGCGTATGTCTACAGTCTCGATGAGGTGCGGATGGCGGCGGAGCGGCTGCAGTCGATGCAGCATGTAGCCGCTGTTTTCTTCGCGATGAAGTCCAATTCACATCCCGACATTTTGCGAACCTTGGTCGACTGCGGAATCAACCTTGAGTGCGTATCACCCGGTGAGCTGCACCGCGTTTTTGATTTGTTCCCAGATCTCGATCCTAAGCGGGTTTTGTTTACGCCAAACTTCGCTCCGCGTAATGAATACGCGCTAGGTATCGAACGGGGCGTTAATTTGACGCTCGACAATCTCTTTCCGTTACGGCAGTGGCCCGATTTGTTCGCCGGGCAAGACTTGTTCGTTCGCCTTGACCCCGGTCAAGGACGCGGTCACCACGAGCACGTCAAAACAGCCGGTAGTCATGCAAAGTTCGGTATCCCGTTGTTTGAGTTAGATGAGTTGGCTGCATTGGTTGCGTCTGCCGGCGCTCGCATTGTCGGTATCCACGCGCACAGCGGTAGCGGGATTCTTGATCATGATAACTGGGAACAGGTAGCCGCGACGCTCGCTGCCGCGGCGGAGCGATTCCCCGACGTGCGGGTTCTCGATCTTGGTGGTGGCCTCGGAGTGCCCGAGCGAAGCGGAGATCAGGAACTCGACATCCGCCGGCTGGATGAGAGTTTGGCCGAGTGGCGTGACCGCGCACCGCAGTATGAGTTGTGGTTGGAGCCCGGCCGCTATCTTGTCGCCGCGGCCGGCGTGTTGATGGCGCGGGTTACGCAGACCAAAGGCAAGGGTCGGATGAAGTATGTCGGGATTGCGACCGGTATGAACAGTCTTATTCGACCTGCTTTGTATGGCGCCTATCACGAGATCGCGAATCTGTCGCGTCTTGATGATCCAGCGAACGACCTGGTGACGGTTGTTGGTCCTATTTGCGAGTCCGCTGACAAACTGGGCACCGACCGACTGCTGCCCGTGAGCGAGGAGGGCGATGTGATCCTAATCGCCAATGCGGGTGCGTACGGTGCTGTTATGGCGTCCGATTACAATCTGCGCGATCGCGTCGAGGAGCTGACTCTAACGATCAAGTGATGGCTGCCGCGCGGCGTGCCGCTCGCGCAGCAGAGCGGCAATATCGGTTAACCGAATGCCTCTATCCGCCATCAAGACCAATAAATGAAAAATGAGGTCGGCGATTTCGTTGCGTAGGAATTCATCGCCGCTATCGGTAACGCTGGCGAGGGCAACCTCCAGCGCTTCCTCGCCCACTTTTTGCGCAATGCGCGCGGTACCTTCGGCCACCAGTTTGGCGGTGTAACTGTAACCGTCGGCCGCTGCGATTCGCTGCTGCACAACGCGTTCTAGTTCGTACAGAAATGGATCCTCAGTGTCCATGGGCATTGTCCTCGTTTGGTGGACGCACGGTGATACCGGCCTTACGTAGAAACCGCTTCAAGTCGGGAATCGTAATTTCGCCGCTGTGAAAAACGCTCGCTGCCAGAGCACCACTGACATTCGCACGTTCGAAAACACGCGCGAAGTGGCGTGGTTCGCCGGCGCCCCCGCTGGCGATTAGCGGTAAATTTATTGCCGCACGAACTTCGGCCAACTGCTCGCAGTCGTAACCGTTGCGCACGCCGTCTTGATTCATGCAATTCAAAACGATCTCGCCCGCGCCCCGCTCGGCAACTTCGCGAGCCCAGTCAACGACATCACGCCCGGCCGCGCTCGTTTTGCCAGGGTCGCCCGTATTACGGAAAGCACGCAAGGAGCCGTCGGCGCCGCGTTGCGAGTCAATACCGACGACGATGCATTGTGAGCCGAACCGCTTGGCAAGCTCATCGACCAACGCTGGGCGTTCCAAGGCCGGCGAGTTCACCGAGATCTTGTCGGCGCCCCGATTCAAGACCGCTTCGGCATCGGCGATCGAACGAATGCCGCCGGCAACACAGAATGGAATGTTTAGCTCGGCGGCAATCCGATCAATCCATTCGCGAGCGACGGGCCGTCCCTCTGGGCTGGCCGTGATGTCGTAAAACACCAGCTCATCGGCGCCGTCGGCGCGATAGCGCCGCGCAAGCTCGACAATGTCACCGACGACGCGGTGGTTACGAAACTGGACGCCTTTGACAACCTGGCCATCGCGAACGTCAAGACAGGGAATTATGCGGCGGGTAAGTATGGCGTCAACTCCTGCGGTGTCAGGTGACCGTCGAGCAAGGCCTTGCCGACGATGGCGGCATGGGCACCCGTCGTCGCGAGCGTTGCCAGATCGTCGGCGTTGCGAACACCGCCAGACGCTTGCAGTGCAATCGATGGGTGTGTGCGAGCGATTTGTCGATACAGTTCAACATTCGGTCCGGTCATCGCACCATCGCGGCTGACGTCGGTACAGAGCACATGACGCAGACCGACCGTGCTGTACGACGCGATGACATCGCCGAGGCGACGGTTGGTTTGCTGAGTCCAGCCATGGGTTGTGACAAGCGGTACACCGTGTTCGTCAAGATTTATGTCGAGCGCTAAGACGATACGTTCCGGACCGAACTCGATGAGCCAATCGGCCACGACCGAGGCGTGGGTTATTGCAATACTGCCAACAACAACGCGGGTCACACCGGCCTCGAATAGACGTAGCGCATCCTGCTGTGAGCGAATTCCACCGCCGACCTGAACATCCATGTCGGTCGCATCGATTATGTTGCGGACCATCGCCGTGTTGGTTGGTGCGCCGTTGGCGGCTCCGTCGAGGTCGACGACATGCAGCATCGTCGCGCCAAATTCAGCGTAGCGTTTGGCGATAGTGACGCCGTCGCCGCTGTAGTCGGTTACCGCATCGAATTTGCCCTGGAATAAACGCACGACACGGCCTGCTTTCACATCAATAGCGGGAATTAATTGCATGCAGTGATACTCAGGAAGTTCTTAAGGAGACGCTGGCCCTCGCTAGCCGAGCGTTCTGGGTGAAACTGGGTGGCAAAGAAATTGCCCTGTTGGACAACGGCGGCGTATCGCTCGCCGTAGTCGTAGGTGGCAGCACAGGGCAGAGCATGCGCTGCTATCGCATAGCTATGCACGTAGTAGTGAAAGGTTGGGTCCGCATAGCCATCAAACAACAGCGAGTCGCCGCTCTGTCGAGTCTGGTTCCAACCCATATGCGGAACGACCAATGCATCGGACGCTGGAATTCTCCGCACATCGCAGTTGAAAACTCCGAGGCACGGTGTGTCATCCTCCTCGGAGTAGTTCGCGAGCAAATGCATGCCAAGGCAAATGCCGAGTACCGGTTGCGTTAGTTCCTTAATGACGTTGTTTAGCCGGTGTTGCTCAAGGCGCTGCATCGCATCACCGGCTGCGCCAACACCCGGTAGAACGACGTGCGAGGCAGTGCTAATTACGGCGGCGTCTATACTCACTTGCGCCTTAACATTTAAGCGTTGAAACGCGTATTTGAGCGATGCCAGGTTTGCGCCGCCCGTGTCAACGATGACGACGCTTGACGAGGCGTGGTCTACGCTCACAGCGTCCCCTTGCTCGACGGAATAGCGTCGCCGTCGCGGCGCGTGGCTTGGGCTAGTGCTCGGCCAAGTGCCTTGAAGCAAGCTTCGACCATGTGGTGGGTGTTATCGCCGTTGACCGTGACGTGAATGGCGGCCCCAACGCTTACCGCCAGCGATTCGAAAAAATGCCTGACCATCTCGATCGTTAGGCCACCGACTTCGTCGCGGGGAAACTCGCCGTTGAAACGGCTCACAGGACGTCCCGAGAGATCGATCAACACCTCGGCGCGTGCTTCATCCATCGGTACGGTAAATCCGTACCGCGCAATGCCGCGTTTGTCGCCGAGGGCTGTCCGAATCGCTTCTCCCAACGCCAACGCAACGTCTTCGACGCTGTGGTGGTCGTCGATGTGCAAATCGCCACTGCACGTAACTTCTAGTGAGTAACCACCGTGACGTGCGATCTGCTCGAGCATGTGGTCGAAAAATCCGATGCCCGTGTCGATGCGTACTGGCGACGTTGTATCGAGCGATAGATCGATACGTATGTCGGTTTCATTCGTACGACGCTGTATGCTGGCGCGGCGCGGTTGCAAACACAGCTCGTCGGCGATCGCATCCCAGTCCATCGCGCCCTGTTCTGTACCGATTCGAATACCGCGCAAGCCGAGTTTTTCGGCCAGCATCAGATCGGTATCGCGATCGCCGATGACAGCACAGCGCTCGACATTAAGCGCCGTGCGGGCAAGGTATGGCGCTAGCAGACCAGCCGCTGGCTTACGGCAGTCGCAACCGTCGTCCGGTAGGTGTGGGCAGATCAGCACATCATCAAATCTGATGCCTTGAGATTCGAACAGAGCCAGCATGAACTGATGCGGTGCGTCGAAGTCGTCTTGCGGAAAACTTGCCGTTCCGAGGCCATCTTGGTTACTGACGATAACCAATCGAAACCCCGCCGACTGCAATCGCAGCAGCGCCGTAATCACACCGGGCACAAGGCGAACCTTGTCGATTCGATCGACCTGCTCATCGGCGGGTTCTTCGATGAGCGTGCCATCGCGGTCGATGAACAAAACGGCGGCCGTCATGACAGGGTACCGAGCGCGCTGAGGACGGTATCGTTCTGCTCGCGTGTGCCAATCGTGATACGCAGGCTATTTGGGTGCGCGTCAGCCTTGGAGAAATCACGAATGAGAAATCCAACCTTTTCCACGGCAGTGATCGCTGTTGCAGGATCGATGAACTCGGCAAGTACAAAGTTGGCATCGCTGCGATAGACAGCTCGAACAGCGGGCAGTGTCGCTAGACGCTGACTGACCCGATTGCGTTCGGCGCGCAGGGTATCGAAACGATTCTTGTCATCTGTTGGTGACGACTGTGCTAGGACGCCGAGGATAGCCTCGACGACCGGTGTGGCGATCGAGTACGGAGCAAACACCTTACGAATAAGGAGGCTAAGGTCGGTATCGCCGATGATGACGCCGCAGCGGGCGCCGGCCAATGCGAACGCTTTTGATAGCGTTCGCAAGACGACGACGTGCGACTCGTTGGCGTAGCGCTGCGCTGGGTCATCGCACTCAGCGAACTCCAAGTAGGCAGCATCAATCACCACGACGGCGCGACCGCGTGTCGCCGCGACAACCGCATCGACCGCGGTCGGACTCATCACGTTGCCGGTTGGATTGTTTGGACTCGTGATAAACACCAGTTTCGTGGCGTCCGTTATGGTCTCGCGAATTCGGTCGACGTCGAGATCGAACGCGGGCGCGGCCGTTAGCGGTGCGCGTTGTATCGTCGCACCTTGGACATTGGCATAAACGGCATACATACCAAACGTCGGCGGACAGATCAGCACAGCGTCTTCGCCGGGACGGCAGAACGTACGAATCAGAAGATCGATTGCCTCGCTGCTGCCGCGAGTTACCGTAATCCGCTCCGCCGGTTGATTGACCAAGCTGGCGAGGCGCCGCTCAAGCTCGGTAGGCCGATCGAGTGGATACCAGTTAAGGCCGCGTTGCGTCGTATCACCCACGCGACGAAGCGGCGACTCGTTCGCATTAAGGCGGACCAACGCCTCATCGTGAGACGCGGACGTATAGCCGGCCATCGAGACGATCTCCGGCCGTGCCAATTCGGTAACGATACTCATCGGCGCTTAAGCGAGGCGCAATCGAACCGCGTTGGCGTGCGCATCGAGCCCCTCTATACCGGCCAACGTGATTGCCGTCGGTCCTATTTTTTCAAGTCCGGCACGAGTCAACGCTTGGACAGTCATCTGTCGACAAAAATCACTGACGCTCAAGCCGCCAAAGCTGCGTGCATAGCCGTACGTTGGCAGTACATGGTTCGTACCACTGCAGTAGTCGCCAACGGATTCGGGCGACCACGGACCGAGGAATACGGAACCCGCGTTACGGATATTCGCCAATACATTGCGTGGCTCGGCCATCTGAATGATGAGATGCTCAGGGGCATAGTGATTGGCGATATCGATCACGTCTTGTCGTTCATCGACGATGATCGACGCACTGGCCGTTAGCGCACTGGCCGCAATGTCACGCCGTGATAAACGCTGCAATTGCGTATCGACCGCCTTGCCGACAGCGCTCGCCATGTCGGCATCTGTCGTCACGAGCACAACTTGAGAGTCGACACCGTGCTCGGCCTGCGACAATAAATCCGACGCAACAAACTGCGGGTCAGCTTGCCGATCGGCGAGCACCATGACTTCGGATGGACCCGCCGGCATATCGATCGCGGCACCGGCTGGATCGGCGGCCACTTGTTGCTTCGCTTCAGTAACGTACGCGTTGCCAGGCCCAAAGATCTTGTGGACAGGTGGGACGGTCGCCGTACCGTACGCGAGCGCGGCAATCGCTTGCGCACCGCCGGCTTTAACGATCGTAGTAATGCCGAGTTCGGCCGCGACGGCGAGTACATGGGGATCCAACGTGCCGTCCGCGCGCGGTGGCGAGGCGAGTACGACGGTTGGACACTTAGCGAGCAACGCCGGAACACCGAGCATGATGGCCGCACTGGGCAACGGGGCGGTGCCGGCTGGTACGTACAGACCCACCGCATCAATTGGTCGAACCAAACGCTCACAAACAACACCTGGCTGAGTTTCGAGTCGTGTTTCCGTCGGCTGTGTCGCTGCATGGAATTTGCGAACATTCGCGACCGCCGCTGCGATAGCAGCGCGCACATCGGGATCGACCGAAGCCACGGCCGCTTGAACCTCGTCGTCACTGACCAAGACTCGGGTTATCGATGCGGAATCGAAACGCTGCGCGTAGCCGATCAGGGCCTCGTCGCCGGTGCGTTTGACGTTGTCGATTACCGTTGCGACGGTGGCCGACAAATCGCCCTGCGTACGTTGTAGCGGTCGAGTCAGCAACGCTTCGCGTTGTGACGCGCTCAGCGTGGCCCAGCGGTAGCATTCAAGGGCGCTCATGCCAACATTTTCTCAACAGGCAGCACTAACACCGAGCTCGCGCCGGCTTCCTTGAGACTTTCTAGCGTTTCCCAGAACACATTCTCGTGGCAAACCGCATGCAGGGCGACGCGGTCCGGTTGACCTTCGAGCGGCAACACGGTCGGTGCTTCGCTACCGGGCAGCAGATTGCGAATGGCCGCGATCGCGTCACGCGGCGCGTGCAACATGATGTATTTACTCTCGCGAACCTGCTGTACGCCTTCGATTCGTTGCAACAAGCGTCCCAGCAGGGCGTTCTTGTCGACATCATCGAGCCCGGCGTGGCGAATGATCCACGCTTGTGAGTCCAATATCGAGACGTACTCGCGCAAATGGTTGGCGGCTAGCGTCGAGCCGGTCGAGACAAGATCGCAGATGACATCGGCACAACCAAGCCGAGGCGCGATTTCCACAGCACCGGAGAAATGAACGATGTCAGCGTCGACACCGTTGTCGCGCAAGTATTGACCGAGCAAGCCTGGGTAGGTTGTCGCGATGCGTTTCCCGGCTAGGTCACTGGCGCCGTTGAACGACGCGTCGCTAGGCCCGGCTATCGATAGCCGGCAGCGTCCAAACTCGAGTGGCATGACGCGTTCGAAAGGCTGAATTTCGCCGTTGCTGTCGCCGGACAATCGCTTCTCTTCGATGACGTTTAGCCCAGCGATACCAAGATCACAAACCCCATCGGCGACTAGACCGGGGATATCGTCATCGCGAACGAGCAGAATGTCGACGGGCATATTCTCCCCGTAACAAAACAGCTGGTCCTTGCTTTGCCGGAACGTCAACCCGGCCCGCGAAAACAGATCCAAACTGTACTGAGTCAGGCGCCCGGATTTTTGCAGCGCAATCCGCAGGCGGTTGCGATCTGATTGACTCACGGCAGTAGCTCCAACGCTTTGCGGTACCCGCCGCGGCCGGTCCCAAGGTAGCGCGCAACGCGCCCGATCGTCGTCACACTAACGCCGGTCAAATCGTGGATCCGCCGATAGGCGTGGCCTTGGTTGAGTAAACGGACGACTTGCCACCGATCCACCAAGGCCTGCAACTCGGCTGGCGTGCACAAATCATGCAAAAAATCGCGAACATCGGCGGCTTCTTCGAGCCCCAGAAGCGCGTTACACAAGTCGAGCTCGGCTTCGCGTATGAGCCGGCCTTTGGCGGGGCGGTTGGGTTTCATAACGTATCAATGTATTAACGTGTTAGTACATTAATGCATAGTGCGGACACCTGGCAAGTCGAAATTCGGCCGCGAGCGGCCCGTTTTGTTGCACGCGGCGTTGACAGCGGCGTTTGGCCCTGCCTAAACTTCGACCAACTCATCGAGACCGGTCGAGGGAAAGGCCCGACGACACCGGGGCAACCTCCAGGCATAACCAGCCTGGAAAGGTGCCAACTCCTGCGATAGTGCGTGTGCGCTATACGAGAGATGAGTGACGGTACAACTGCACGGCAGAAGGGTACCGATCACGCGCTTTCGTCGCCGGTTTCGTTGATTTTACTTCTGGTAATCAGGTAGAGATCGACGTGACCAAACAGCACTCACAGACCGCCGCTGTACGTACCGGGCTCGAATCGGACGTGCAACACGGAGCGGTCGTTCCACCGCTGCACCTCAGTTCCAATTTCACGTTCGCCGGTTTTGGCAAGCCGCGCGAGTACGACTACACACGCAGTGGCAATCCAACCCGCGACGTTCTGTTGCAGACATTGTGCGAGCTCGAGCAGGGGCAGGGCGGTGCCATAACAGCGTCCGGGATGGCGGCCATTACGCTGGTTTGCCAGTTACTTAAGCCGGGCGACACCTTGATTGCGCCGCACGACTGCTACGGCGGCACGTATCGCTTGTTCCACACGCTGGCAGCCAAAGGACATTTCGCGGTCCGCTTTGTCGATCAAACGGACCTAAACGCCGTGGCTGCAGCGCTCGACGACTCGGTCCGGTTGGTCTGGATTGAGACGCCCAGCAATCCATTACTGCGTGTGGTTGATGTGCCTGCGGTTGCAGCTGCCGCACAGGCTGTTGGTGCCTTAGTCGGGGTCGACAACACGTTTCTATCGCCCGCTTTACAGCAGCCGCTGCTGCTAGGCGCCGATCTCGTCGTTCATTCAACGACCAAGTACTTGAATGGTCACAGCGATGTTGTTGGCGGTGCTGTTATTTGTCGCGACGGCGCGTTGGCCGCAGAGGTAAAGGATTGGTCGAACAACCTCGGTCTCACCGGTGCCCCGTTCGATGCTTATTTGACACTGCGCGGTGTCCGGTCCCTGCACGCCCGCATGCGTTGCCACGAGGAGAACGCCGAGGCAATTGCCAATTTGCTGGCCAGCGACGAACGCGTTGCCACGGTTTACTACCCGGGCCTTGCGACAAACCCGTTTCACACGCTTGCTCGTCAGCAACAACAAGGCTTTGGCGGTATGCTGAGTTTCGATCTTGATGAGCGCCTCGTATCGGTGCAGTCGTTCGCTGAGTCACTGCGGCATTTTTCGCTGGCTGAGTCGCTTGGCGGGGTTGAGTCGTTGGTTTGTCACCCGTCTTCGATGACACACGCACCGCTAAGCGCAGCGGATAAAGCAGCGGCGGGCATTGGCGAGGGATTAATTCGCCTGTCGGTTGGCATCGAGCGCTGCGACGATCTTTGCGCTGATATTGCACAGGCGCTTGACCGCGCAACCCATGCCGTTCAGCCGTTACGTGCCAGCGCGGCCCGCTAACGTATTTCCCCATTACGGAAACAACAATGACCTTAGATACCAGCAAATTGCAATTCGATACGCTGCAAGTCCATGCCGGCCAAGCGCCAGCGCCGGGTACCAACTCACGCGCCGTACCGATTCATCAGACGACGTCGTACACGTTTGATGATGCTGATCACGGTGCCCGACTCTTTGCGCTGCAAGAGTTCGGCAACATCTACACCCGGATCATGAACCCGACCACCGATGTGTTCGAACAGCGTGTGGCTGCACTTGAGGGTGGGGTGGCGGCGCTAGCGACGTCCAGCGGTCAGGCAGCACAGTTTTTGACCATCACGACGCTTTGCGAGGCGGGTAACAACATTGTCTCCGGCAGCTCGTTGTATGGCGGAACGTACAATCAGTTCAAGGTCGCCTTGCCGCGTCTAGGTATCGACGTACGCTTTGTGTCGGAGGACAGTATCGATGCTTACCGAGCGCAAATCGACGACAACACCCGAGCCATTTACGTCGAGGCGATCGGTAACCCTGGGTTCTTCGTTCCTGATTTCGCACCACTGGCTGAGCTTGCCCACGAGCACAACATTCCGTTGATTGTCGACAACACGCTCGGCTGTTGCGGCTACGTCTGCCGCCCGCTTGATCACGGTGCAGACATCGTTGTCGAGTCGGCCACCAAATGGATCGGTGGCCATGGCACGTCGATCGGCGGCGTTATCGTCGACTCGGGTCGATTCGATTGGTCGAGTGGCCGGTTTGCCAATTTCACCGAGCCGTCACCGGGCTACCATGGCATGAAGTTCGCTGAAGTGTTCGGACCGGATGGGCCCTTTGGCAACATCGCGTTTATTATTCGCGCCCGTGTCGAAGGCCTGCGCGATTTTGGTCCAGCACTGAGTCCGTTCAATGCGTTTCAATTACTGCAGGGGTTGGAGACGTTGTCGCTGCGCGTTCAGCGCCATATCGATAACGCGCTCGAACTAGCGCAATGGTTGCAGGCGCAGCCGTTGGTCGAGTCGGTTAGCTACAACGGGTTGCCCGATCATCCGCAACACGAGCGTGCCAAACAGTATCTAGCGCATGGCTTCGGTGCCGTGTTGACGTTCGAAATTAAGGGCGGTGCCGATGCGGGTCGCCGCTTTATCGACTCGGTTCAACTAGCGAGTCATCTCGCTAACGTTGGCGATGCCAAAACGCTGGTCATTCATCCGGCCAGCACCACACACCAGCAGCTGACCGCCGACGAACAGCGCTCGTCGGGCGTCACGCCGACCATGGTGCGTGTCTCGGTCGGTATCGAGCATATCGACGATATCCGGGCAGACTTCGAACAAGCGTTCGCGAAGCTCAGCGCTTAGACGACATGCTGAGCGCGGACGGCATTGCGGCGCTGATTTCGCCGGCGACGCAGTGGTTTTCGTTGCCCGGACCGCTGCGGCTAGATAGCGGCGCTGAGCTCGTCGGCGGACAGCTGGCCTACCGCACCTGGGGTCAGTTGGCAGCGGACGGCCGCAATGCTGTACTGGTTTGCCATGCGCTGACCGGTTCCGCCGACGTGGATACGTGGTGGCCCGGACTGATTGGCGCTGGCTTGGCCTTAGATCCAGCGAACGATTTCATTGTTTGTAGCAACGTGCTTGGCAGTTGTTATGGCAGCAGTGGTCCGCTAAGCCGTCGACCGGGCAGCGATGCGTTGTATGGCGGTGAGTTCCCGCGTCTAACCATTCGCGACATTATCCGCGCGCAGCGCAAATTGATTGATGCGCTCGGGATTCGGCAACTACGCTTGGTCATCGGTCCGTCGCTAGGCGGTATGCAAACACTCGAATGGGCGGCAACCTACCCGGAGCTGGTTAGCGCGATTGCGCCGATTGGTGTATCCGGCCGGCACTCGGCGTGGTGCATTGCGACCAGCGAGGCACAGCGGCAAGCGATCTTCGCCGACCCGAATTGGCAAGGTGGTCGGTATTCACCAGCGCAAGCCCCGGAGCGAGGCCTAGCCGCAGCACGAATGATGGCGATGGTGAGTTATCGCAGTTGGGCAAACTTCGAGTCGCGGTTCGGCCGATCACTGCAGCCGGATAGCGACGCGCACGATTTCCAGGTGCAGTCGTATCTTGCTCACCAAGGCCGGCGGATCAATGAACGATTCGACGCCGTGAGCTACGTACGGCTTACCGAATCGATGGACACGCACGACATCGCTCGGGGGCGCGGCGACTACCCGGCGGTTTTGGCCGCGTTGACGATGCCGGCGTTGGTTGTATCGGTGCCGTCGGATGTCTTATACCCACCGCACGAGCAGCAGATACTGGCCCAACATTTACCGGCCGCAGAGCTAGTAGAGCTCGACTCGGAGCACGGGCACGATGGTTTTCTGATTGCCACCGATGCGTTGTCGGCCGAAATTCGGCGTTGGCGCGCGACGTTCGACCGCGGTCTGGCCGCTACAGGCGCAAACGCTCGATAATGGCGTCGGTTAGCTCACTCGTCGACACGGCGGCTCCGCCGTCGGCGATGTCGGCTGTGCGCACACCGCTTGAGACGGCCGCATCGATAGCTGTATCAATCGCATCGGCAACCGCCGCCGCCTTGAGGTTGTGACGACAGGCCATCGCCAAGCTCGCGATCGTTCCGCACGGGTTGGCAATCCCCTGGCCAGCGATATCCGGCGCCGAGCCATGAATGGGCTCGTATAGGCCCGGTCCATCATCGCCTAGCGATGCCGACGGTAGAAGACCGAGTGAGCCAGCTAACATCGACGCTTCGTCGGTCAGAATGTCGCCGAACATATTCTCGGTAACGATCACGTCGAAACTGGCGGGGCGTGACAACAGATGCATCGCCGCGGCGTCCACCAGGACATGTTCGAGCTCGATACTCGGAAACTCGGACCGGACGACCCGCTCCGTGGTCTCGCGCCACAAACGTGACGTCTCGAGGACATTGGCTTTATCGACCGACGTCAGCCGACCACGCCGCTCGTTGGCGAGCCGAGCGGCCACACGCACGATACGCTCAACCTCAGCAACCGTGTACTTGCACTCGTCCGTGGCCATCGTGTCCGTACGCTGTTTGGCGCCAAAGTAGATGCCGCCAGTCAATTCTCGAACGACAAGCAAGTCGGTGCCGGAGAGGCGCTCCTCGCGAAGTGGCGAGGCGCCGGCCAAGGCGGGCAGCGTTCGCACCGGCCTGAGGTTTGCGTACACGCCGAGCTCACGGCGCAGCGCAAGAAGCCCTTGCTCGGGGCGCACCGTCCGGTTGGGGTCGGACCACTTCGGTCCGCCGACGGCGCCAAGTAATACGGCGTCTGCCGCACGGCACTTGGCCGCTGTCGCCGGCGGCAACGGATCGTTGCAATCATCGATGGCCGCACCACCGATTAATGCTTCATCAATCGTGACGTCAATAGCCCCTTGCGCAACACAATGCTCTACCACACGTCGCGCTGCCGCAGTCACCTCGGGGCCGATGCCGTCGCCGGGCAACAGCAACAGATGGGCGCTCAAGGTCGCTTGGCCTCGAACTGCGCGATAGCGTCGTCTTGTTGCAGCAAAAAGCCGAGTTGGTCGATCCCTTCCATCAAACAGTAGCGCGCGAAATTGTCGATCGGAAAGTCGACCGTACGATCGTCGGGAAAGCGGATGTGGCGTGCTTCGAGGTCGACGGTTAGCTCGATTCCCGGGTTCGCCAGCAACTCCGCATGTGTATCTGGATCGACCACGACGGGCAGCAGTCCGTTCTTAAGCGAGTTGGACCGAAAGATGTCAGCAATTTCAGAACTGATGACAGCTTCAAAGCCGAAATCGAGTAACGCCCATGGGGCATGTTCACGCGACGAGCCACATCCAAAGTTGTTGCCGGCCACAAGAATTCGCGCGGTTTTCGCGGCAGCGCTGTTCAGTGGCGCATCGCTAATCTCGCTGCCGTTGCTCGCGAAACGCCAGTCGGCAAAGGCGTGTTGCCCAAGGCCGCTGCGTTCCGTTGTCGTCAAAAATCGTGCGGGGATGATTTGGTCGGTATCGATGTTGGTCTCGGTAAGCACGAACGTTGCCGAGCGAATCGTCTTGATCGGTTTCATCGTATTAGCTTCCCGATAACAATGGGCGCGGATCTGCAATGCAGCCGGCGATCGCGCTGGCTGCCGCCGTTTCCGGGCTCGCGAGCACGGTACGGGCGCCGACGCCTTGCCGGCCTTCAAAGTTTCGGTTGCTGGTGCTAACGGCTAGCTTACCGCGCGGCACCGTGTCGCCATTCATTCCAAGACACATCGAGCAGCCCGGTTCGCGCCATTCGGCACCCGCGGCGCGAAACACATCGTCGAGTCCTGCTGCTTCCGCGTCGGCTTTGACTTGTTCGCTGCCCGGCACGACCAGCATACGAACACCGTCCGCCACGCGTTGATCGCGTAATACGTTGGCGGCCGATTGCAAGTCGCTGAGCCGTGAATTCGTGCAGCTTCCGACAAACACAACATCGATCGGCGTACCGGCAATCGGTCGACCGCTCTCGAGCCCCATGTAGTCCAGTGCTTTCTGAAACGCATCATCCCCGGCGCCGGTTGGCACGGCCGCATCAACATCGACGACCATACCCGGGTTTGTGCCGAACGTGACCTTCGGCGCGAGCGCACTCGCGTCGATATTCACCTCTGTGTCAAAGCGAGCGTCGGGGTCGCTCGGCAACGCGCGCCAACGCGCCACAGCCTGATCCCACGCAGCGCCGCTGGGGGCCATGGGTCGTCCGGCCACGTAGTTGAGCGTTGTATCGTCTGGGGCGATAAGGCCAGCCCGCGCGCCGCCTTCAATCGACATGTTGCAGACTGTCATCCGCTGCTCCATCGACAACGCCGAGATGGTTGAGCCGCGATACTCGATAACATGACCGGTTCCGCCAGCGACACCAATTTTGCCAATAACCGCAAGGATGATGTCCTTCGCTGTTACACCTGGCGGGAGCGCACCGTTGACATTAACGGCCATCGTTTTCGCTTTGCGTTGCAATAGACACTGCGTGGCAAGGACATGGCCGACCTCGCTAGCGCCGATCCCAAAGGCCAAGGCACCAAACGCGCCATGGGTCGATGTATGCGAGTCGCCACAGACAATCGTCTTGCCCGGCTGCGTCGCACCGAGTTCTGGACCGATGACATGGACGATACCGCGGTACGGGCTGCCAAAATCGTGTAACTCGATACCGAACTTTTTGCAGTTAGCTTGCATCGCGCGAATCTGTGCAGCCGCGGCAGGGCCGACGATATCGATGTCCGATAACTGCCGAACAGGTGTCGTTGGCGTCGAGTGATCCATCGTTGCCAGCGTCAAATCGGGGCGACGCACCTTGAGCCCGCGATCGCCAAGCAGCGTAAATGCCTGCGGTGTCGTGACCTCATGGATAAGGTGCAAGTCGATGTACAGTACGGCTGGCGTATCCGCGGTTTCGGGCGCAACCAAATGCTGGTCCCAAATTTTTTCGTAAAGCGTTTTAGCGGTCATGGGTAGCGGCTGCGGACGTTAAACGTTGACGAGATGATCGGTACGGTCGCCGCGGCTAGCGCGGCCCGATGCGACGCGACGCAAAATGCGGTTGATGACCTCAAGGTGAGCACGCGTGCCGGCTTCGACGATATCGACGCTGACGCCATGACCGCGATACGTCTCGGCATCGTGCTCGACGGTGACGACGACTTCACACTGCGCATCCTCGCCCATGGATAGGCTGCGTAATTCGAAGTTTTTCAGTTCCAAACGTAAGCCGGTTAGCTCCGCCAAAGCTTCGGCTGCGGCCTCGATCGGACCTTCACCGGTGGCCGTTAGCGTGTGCGACGCTTGTTCATCGTCGAGCAACGTCAACGTAGCTGATGCCGCTCGACCGGTACCGGTCGTTATCTCAAACGATTGCATCGACCATGGGCCGCGGGTATTGCCATCCGCACTCAATACAATCGCTTCGATGTCAGCGTCGAACATGTCTTTCTTGCGATCGGCAAGTTTCTTGAAGTCGAGAAACGCGCGGTTGAGTTCAAACTCGTCGAGTTCGAAGCCAAGCTGCTCCACGCGCTCGCGAAACGCGTGTCGACCGCTGTGTTTGCCGAGCACGAGATTAGAGCGGGTGAGGCCGACGTCCTCAGGCCGCATAATTTCGTACGTGGATGCGTGTTTGAGCATGCCATGTTGATGGATGCCGGCTTCGTGCGCGAACGCATTCTCACCAACGATCGCTTTGTTTCTCGGGATGCTCATCCCCGTTACTGAGGATACCAAGCGTGCCGTTGGGTAAAGCCGGGTCGTGTCAACGCGTGTATCAATATCGAAAAAGTCGGGCCGGGTGCGAAGCGCCATAACCACTTCTTCCAACGAACAGTTTCCCGCGCGTTCGCCAATCCCGTTGATCGTGCACTCAACTTGGCGCGCGCCAGCGCTAACCGCTGCCAAACTGTTGGCGACAGCCATCCCAAGATCGTCGTGGCAATGGACCGACAGAATCGCCTTGTCGATGTCGCTAACGTTATCGATCAGATAGCGGAACAAACGATGGAACTCGCCGGGTACCGTGTAGCCGACCGTATCGGGCACGTTAATCGTCGTCGCGCCGGCAGCGATGGCAGCGCTGACGACTTCGGCAAGGAACGGTAACTCCGTCCGCGAGGCGTCCTCAGGCGAGAACTCAACATCGTCGCAGAACGAACGAGCTAACTCGATGGCGCCAACCGCGCTGCGAATGATCTCTTCTTTCGCCATGTTTAATTTGTATTCGCGGTGAATAGCGCTGGTGGCGACGAAGACATGAATTCGCGGGTTTGCTGCCTCCTTGATGGCGTTCCACGCTTTTTCGATATCCTCAGGGTTACAGCGCGCAAGACTGCAAACCGATGCATGGCGGATTTGCTCAGCGCACGCTTGCACCGACTCAAAGTCACCCGGGGACGCCGCGGCGAAACCCGCTTCGATAATGTCGACTCCGAGCTCGTCAAGCGCCTCCGCGATACGAAGTTTTTCGCGTAGCGTCATGCTGCAACCAGGTGCTTGCTCGCCATCGCGCAAGGTCGTATCGAAAATTCGTACTCGCTCTTCGTTGCCAGTGCCTGTCGTCATCGGTGCTCTCCGTGAGTGACTGCGCGTGATTACCCTTCCAACCAATCCATCTGACCGCGGAGCTTAACGCCAACCGCTTCGATGGGGTGCTCGAGATCCTCGTTCATCATCCGTTTGTACTCGCTGCGGCCATTGGCATTCTCGTCAATCCATTGGCGCGCAAACACGCCTTCCTGAATGTCTTTGAGAACACCGCGCATTGACTCTTTGACCGTCGCATCGATAACGCGCGGGCCGCGTGTCAGGTCGCCGTACTGGGCTGTTTCGCTGATGAACTCGTGCATTTTCTTCAGCCCACCTTCGTGCAACAGGTCCACGATAAGCTTGAGCTCGTGCATGCACTCGTAATAGGCGACTTCCGGTTGATAACCGGCCTCGACCAGAACCTCGAAACCCTTGAGCACAAGTTCTGTCGCGCCGCCGCACAGCACCGCCTGCTCGCCGAACAAGTCGGTCTCAGTCTCTTCTTTAAATGTCGTTTCGATGACACCAGCGCGGGCGCCGCCGATACCCGATGCATAGGCGAGGGCGCGCGATAATGCCTGACCGGTTGGGTTGGCGTGAACGGCCACTAAGCAGGGTACGCCTTTACCTTGTTCGTATTGTCGCCGCACCAAATCGCCAGGTCCCTTCGGCGCGATCATGACAACGTCAAGATCGGCACGCGGCTCAATTTGTGCGAAATGAATGTTAAAGCCGTGGGCGAATAACAGCGCCGCGCCTTGTTTAAGATGCGGTTCGGCTTGCGCGTAAATAGCGGCCTGCGGAACGTCCGGCGCGAGAATAGCGACGAGATCGGCCTCGGCGGCGGCGGCCTCGATCGTTTTAACCTCGAGTCCATCCGCTGTCGCTTTATGCCAGCTTGCGCCGCCCTCTCTGAGTCCGGCGACAACCCGAATGCCGCTATCGCGCAGGTTCAATGCGTGGGCTCGGCCTTGGCTACCATAACCAACGATCACTACGGTGGCATCGGCAAGCGCTGTCTTGTCGACATCGGCTTCGGTGTACATCTTCATTATATGGGTCCTTAACCTCGAGGTAGTGCCAAAAAAAAACCCCGATCCGCAGTGTTGTCGGGCCGGGGTTTTTGCGACTGGTTGTCTTTTTTCTAGCTAGCCGCCACCCTCTCGCTCCGTAAGGAGTGCGAGCGGCAGGAGCAGCGCTAGGCGTGCAGCGTTTGGTGCCCGAAAAATCATCCCCCGATGATGTTGCACCGGCGGGTCACTGTCAACGATTCAATGACGGTTAGCGTACGGCAACGACAAGTTTTCCGATCGCTCGACGCTCTGCCAGCGTCGTCAACGCGTCGATCGCATCCTCCAACGGAACGGGCGGCTGAATTGTCGGGTGTAAGAGACCGGTTTGCAGCAGTCGCTGCAGCTCCCCCATGTTATGTGCATGTTTGGATGGTTCATTCGCGACGTGCTGGCCCCAGTACACACCGACGGCAGCCGCCCCTTTGAGCAGCAAACGATTTGCGGGCAAGGATGCAATGTCGCCAGCAGCGAAACCCACGATCAATAAACGCCCGCCCCACGCCAGGCAGCGAAGCGCTTGATCGGTGAACTCGGCCCCGACTGGGTCATAAATAATGTCGGCGCCACGTTTGTCGGTTAGTTCACGAACGCGATCGACGAGTGACTCATCAACGTAGTTAATAAGGTCGGTGGCACCAAGCGCCTTCGCGGCATCGAGCTTTTCGGCGGTGCTAGCGGCGGCGATGACTCGCGCGCCAGCCGCAACCGCGATATCAACGGCTGCTAGGCCAACGCCACCGGCTGCGCCGAGTACCAAGACGGTATCGCCACTGTTGATCGCGCCGCGATCGTGCAAGGCATGGTACGACGTGCCATATGCGAGCGTGAAGGCAGCAGCCAACGGCGCAGGCACCTCATCCGGGATGGGATACACGCTAGCGGCAGGTGCTACAGCCAACTCTGCGAGCCCGCCACTTGCCATGAACGCGCCAACGCGCTGCCCGGCGGTAAATCCGCGTACACGCTCACCGAGCGCGGTAATTCGGCCCGCAATTTCGAGCCCGGGGACGAACGGCAACGGCGGTTGAACTTGGTAGCGGCCTGCGATCATCAAAACGTCGGGGAAATTCAGTCCGCACGCATCGACGGCAATGGCGACATCGTTGGGGCCCGGCGTGGGCTCCGCGATATCGGTCAGCGTCAATGACGCAGGAATACCGTGTTGCTGGCAAAGAACAGCGCGCATAGGAAAGTCTCTAAGTCGTGGCAAAGAAGCGAACGGTAAGTAAATATGTAGGCAGCGTCGATGCCATCATCGCTACCCAAACACATTATATACAGCTGCTAAAAGCCGTTTCAGGCGACACCGTTTTGGCGGTTGATTGTTACCGTGGCCCGATCGCCCCCGTCGTCGCAACATTTACCTTAATCATTGTTTCTTAGCGCGTTGTTGGCACATGCAATCCATCGCCGGCAAATACGTTTCCGGACTGGCGTCACAATATTGCTGTGTTATTCTTGCCCCACGCCGCAGGGGGCGACGTGGCTGCCGTTGTGCCTGCTAAAAGGTAGAAGGGGCAGTCGTACGCAGGATTACGCGACCGGTGGGGGCCATCGCTATTGACCGGGAAACGGTCAATAACTCAAGCGCCGCCATCGCCGCGACACGGGGCGCGTCGGGGGGTTATCTGGTGCGTCTGCAACAAGAATTTTTTACAAAGCAGAACCTGACTTAAGGAGCGTTCATGATTCCGCGAAACCACGGCGGCCGTTTGGCCGTTATCGGAGCAGCTATTGGCATGCTGCTCGCTGCGGGCACCGCTACAGCCCAGTCTGTAGACAGAGTCCTGGAAGCCGAGAAACAGCGTGTTCGGCAAAACCAGGAGGCTCAAAAGCGGATCGATAACATCGTTCAACAGACGAACGAAATCGTTAACGATTACCGTGGCGTAACGAAAGAAATCGACGGCCTTAAAATCTACAACCGCCTGATGGAAGCGCAAACCGCGAAACAACAAGCGAAGTTGGATGAGATCACCGAGTCGATGGAAAAGGCCAACGTCATTAACCGGCAGATCTTCCCGCTGATGACCCGGATGATTGAGGGCATTGAAAAGTTCGTTGCTCTCGACGTGCCGTTCCTTTTGGAAGAGCGCACAAAGCGCATCGACGACCTAAAGGCGTTGATGGATCGTCCGGACGTTACCGTTGCGGAGAAATTCCGCAAGGTGATGGAGGCGTACCAGATCGAAAGTGACTACGGTCGCAATATCGAGCAATACGAAGCGGCTGTCCCCGTTGAAGGGGGTGGTGAGCTGACGGTCGATTTCCTCCGGATTGGCCGCGTTGCCCTGCTTTACCAATCGTCCGACGGCAGCCGTACCGGCCGCTGGGACAACGACGCACGCGCGTTCGTCGACGCTAGCGAGTATCGCAATGAAGTCCGCGAGGGGCTTGACGTCGCGACGCAGAAAATCGCACCGGTTTTGCTGCAGGTTCCGGTAGCAGCACCAGGTGGAGAATAAGAATATGAAATCATTGAAAATTATTCTGGCATCGACACTATTGTCGGTGGCCCTAGTCGGTACGGTCCCGGCGCAAGAAGCGAGCAACTTGAACCAGCTACTGCGGCAGGTGCGAGATGGCGCTGCGAACGACCAACGCGCTGAGCGGGCTCGGATACAAGAGTTCGAACGCAATAAGGCCGAGCAGCAACGCTTGCTGCAACAAGCCCGCAGCGAGCGCACCGCACTTGAGCGTCGCGGTGAGGAGCTTGAGAATCTATTTGACCAAAACAACCAGCAGATCGCCGTGCGCACGCAAGAGCTCAATGAGCGTCTTGGCGCGTTGAAAGAATTGTTCGGTGTGTTGCAGCAGGTCTCGGGCGACACGCAAAGCGTGTTTAAAGCATCGCTCGTCAGCACCGAGTTCCCGGACCGCGAACAGTTCTTGATCGATCTCGGCACCAAGATGTCGAGTTCGACCTCGCTCGCATCGATCGAAGACATCGAGCAACTCTGGTACGAGATCCAGCGTGAAATGACCGAGTCCGGTAAGGTGACGTCGTACACGACTGATGTCTCTGACAACCAGGGCAACACAGCGGCAACGCCAGTTGTTCGCGTCGGGGCGTTTAACCTCGTGACGGACGGCAAATACCTGGAATACTCACCGTCTACCGGTTCCGTGAAAGAGCTGCCGCGCCAGCCTCGGGCACGCTACACCGGCACTACGTCGGCCTTGGTGGGCTCCAGCGGTGGCGTTACGAAATTCGGGCTTGACCCGACCCGTGGCGGCATCCTCGCCCTCGAGATCGAGCAGCCAACGGTCAGCGAGCGTATTCAGCAGGGCGGTCTTGTCGGGTACATCATTATCGGTCTCGGCATTCTCGGCCTATTGATCGCGGCAGTCTGCTTCGTGTCATTGACGTCGGCGAGCAGCAAGGTTTCGGCGCAGCTCAAAGACACGAGCAATCCGAAGAGCAACAATCCGCTGGGACGCGTTCTTGCGACCTACGACGCGAACCGCTCGGTTGATACTGAGACGGTCGAGCTGAAGCTCAGCGAAGCGGTCTTGAAAGAAACACCGGCGCTAACACGTGGCCTGTTGTTCTTGAAGGTCATTGCGGCGGTAGCGCCTCTGGCCGGACTGCTTGGAACGGTGACCGGGATGATCAAGACCTTCCAGGTCATTACGCTCTATGGCGCTGGCGATCCGAAACTGATGGCGGGCGGTATTTCGCAAGCATTGATGACCACGGTTTTGGGTCTGTGCGTCGCGATTCCGATGATTCTGCTGCACACGTACCTCAACGGTCGTAGCAAGCGCGTGTTGTCGATTCTGCAAGAACAGAGCGCCGGCATGATCGCGGAACATTCCGAAAAGAGCCACGGCTAAGGGCCCGGAGCGACAACGATGATCGAGAATTTTTTTCTCGCCATCCGCGACTTTATGGAGTTGGGTGGGCCGGTACTGAATTTTATCGCGCTCACCATCTTCGTAATGTGGATGCTCATAATCGAGCGAATCCTGTTCTTTAACGGCGGATTACGGCGTATGACGGCCGACACCCAGCGGACGTGGGAGTCGCGGCCTGAGCGTAAGTCGTGGAATGCGCATCGCATTCGTGACGGATTGGTCTCGAAGGTCAACATGGCGGCCAACGACGGTTTGTCGATGATCAAGACTTTGGTGGCGCTGTGCCCACTGCTCGGTTTGCTGGGTACGGTCACCGGCATGATCAGTGTGTTTGGCGTCATGGCGGCCTCAGGGTCCGGCAATGTTCGAGCGATGGCGGCAGGCGTATCGCAGGCTACGATCCCGACGATGGCCGGCATGGTTGGCGCCTTGTCGGGCGTGTTGATGATCACGATCCTGTCGCGACGGGCGGAACGCGAAGTCGAGTTACTCGACGACTCGCTCACGATGGACCATTAATGGAGGCGCGATCATGGGACGTAGCATAGGCAAGGCCCCCGGTGCGGAGGAGGGCAACGAGGGTGAAATTGATCTGACACCAATGCTCGACGTTGTCTTCATCATGCTGATCTTTTTCATTGTGACCGCGACATTCATTAAAGAAGCGGGCATCGAAGTAGACCGGCCAAACGCGATTACGGCGGCCGCCAAAGACGCCAGTATTTTGGTGGCCATCGGTCCCGGTAATGAGATTTGGATTGACCGAAACGAGACAGACCCACGCTCACTCCGCGTCGATATCGAACGCTTATACGCCGAAAACCCGAAGGGGTCGGTCATCATTCAGGCGGACAAAGAGTCGAACCACGAAACGCTGGTGCAGGTGATGGAAGCTGCCCGTTTGGCTGGCGTCGAGAACGTCGCGATTTCAACGAATAAATAACGGCTGTACGACTGGTGCTTGCATACCTAGAACTAAAAAGGTATACCTGTGGCAGGCATCGGTGCAACGCCGAAAAATAGGTTACAGGCGAAACCATGCGCAGAGATATTGGGAAGTCGATTGCCGACGAGGAAGAAGAGAACGATATCAACCTAACACCGATGTTAGATGTGGTGTTTATCATGTTGATTTTCTTCATTGTTACTGCTTCTTTCGTCAAAGAATCGGGCCTCGACGTGAACAAGCCGCCGGATAGCGATATCCAGCAAAACGAGGAAGACAAGAACATCTTGATCTCCATTAACGCTAACGATGACGTCTACATCGCCCGCCGCTTGATCGACAAGCGGGCTATACGCGCCAATATTGAGCGCTTGCACGCGGAAAATCCGGAGGGCACCGTCGTCATTCAGGCACACGTCGCCTCAAGCAATAACGCGTTGGTTGAGGTGATGGATGCGTCGCGGCGGGCTGGTGTTTATAACGTTTCGATCGCGCAAGCGATCGGCGGTCAGTAACGGAGTAGGAGCGCCGGCGACGGGGTTTCCGAGCAACGGCAGGAACTAGCATATGGCACGGTTTGGAATAGCGATATTGTCCGGTGTGGCAGTGACCATTGGCCTCCTTTGGCTGATGCAATTCCTTATTGCGAGTGGCGAGGACGCCATCGTCAAGAAAGAGGAACGCCACTTCTTGGATTTCGTGCGCGTTAAGCAGCAGGAAATCACAAACGTGGAGGAGCCGAAACCCGAGAAACCACCGAAGCCGGAGCAGCCGCCACCCGATATTCCGCCGCCGTCGCAAGATAACTTAAACCCGAACGCACAAACGGTATCGGTCGCCCCACCATCACTCGCTGGTGGGACCGACATTGCTGGACCTGGCGCGCTCAGCTACTCCGACGGTGAGTACCTGCCGATTGTGCGCGTAGCGCCGATCTACCCGAACCGTGCTCTGTCGCGCGGCCTCGAGGGTTACGTCGATCTTATGTTTGTCGTAACTAGCGCTGGGACCGTGCGCGATCCAGTCGTCACGTTTTCGACGAGCAGTCTGTTCGAGCGTGCGGCGAAAAAAGCGGTTTTGAAGTTCAAATACAAGCCACGAATCGTCGACGGCACAGCTGTTGAGGTGGAAGGCGTCGAAACGCGCATTCGTTTCGAGCTCGAGAAATAAGGAGCTGTTATGAGCCAAGTAGCATCGATTTCTCGCACGTTGCGACTCGCCACGATCGCGACGGCGGCCATACTGACGTTTGGCGCACCGTTGGCGAATGCCCAGAAGGCCAATAAGCAGGCGGAACCTGAGCGAGCGACTAAAAAAGTCGAGTCGCTGTCGAAAGCCGTCTACGACAAACTTCTCAAAGCGCAGGAAGCGATCGACGGCAAAGACGTTGCTGGCGCGCTGCGTATTCTGAATGGTATCGACCGCAGTAAACTCAGCGGTTACGAGCAATCGAACCTCGACAACTATTACGGGTTCGCGCATTACTCAAACGGCGACAATCGCAGTGCGCTGCGTTCCTACGAGGCGGTCGTCAACAATCCCGATACTGAGCCCAACATGCGTACGCAGGTGTTGTACACCGTCGCGTCGCTGCATGCACAAAACGAAAATTGGGATCAGACGATTCGTTATTTGAACGAGTGGTTCACGCTGACGATCAACCCGACGCCGGCGGCGTACATATTGTTGGCATCGGCGTACCAGAGTAAGGGCGATTACCCGCAAACGATTAAGGCCACCACAACAGCTATCGACCTTGCCAAAGAAAAAGGCCAGCAGCCGAAAGAGAGCTGGTGGAACCTGCTCTACTACTCGTACTACCAGACCGAGAACTTCCCCAAAGTTCGCGATACGTTGAAGATTTTGATCGCTGGCTGGCCGAAGAAGGCCTATTGGTTGCAGCTTGGTGCTGTGTATTCCGAGCTAGGCGATGAGAAGAACTTCTTGGCCGCGTACGAAGCTGCTTTCCTGCAAGGCATGCTCGAAAGCGAAAGCGAAATCGTAACGTACGCGCAACTACTGCTGCAGCAAGAGGTGCCTCACAAGGCAGCTGTCGTGCTCGACAAAGGCATGACTGACGGCGTAATCACGAAGACTGCGAAGAACTACCGCTTGTTATCGCAAGCCTGGTCGTTGGCGCAAGAAGACGAGAAAGCGATTGGGCCGCTGACGCAGGCGGCCAAGCTGTCGGACGACGGCGAGCTGTATGCGCGCTTGGCCGTTAGCTACCTGAACTTAGATCGCTTCGACGATTGCGTAGGCGCGGGCCGGTCTGGGATCTCGAAAGGCGGACTCAAAAAGCCGATGGACGTTCGGATGACCGTTGGGCAGTGTCTCTACAACCAAGAAAAGTACAGTGCCTCGAAAGACGAGTTCCTGCGTGTCGTTCGTAACGGCAGTGACAAGGACAAACGCATCGCGCAGCAATGGGTGCGGGTTATCGACAGCGATATGGAGCGCTTAGCGCAGTTGCGTCGAGCACTTGCGTCGAACTGATTCATAGCACCTGCTGCTAGCAGGCAGTACACTACGCAGCGGCGCTATTTAGCGCCGCTGCGTTTTTTTGTTTGGGGAGTTTGGAATTAACCATGCCCAAAATCATTTACGTCCAGAGGGATGGTTCGCGGGTCGAAGCCGACGTGAAAAGCGGCTACACCGTTATGGAAGGCGCGGTCGATAATGGCGTCGACGGAATGCCTGCCGAGTGTGGCGGTGCCTGCGCATGTGCGACTTGTCACGGTTACATCGATGCCGCCTGGTTAGACAAGCTCCCACCTATGGACGACATGGAGGACAGCATGTTGGATATTGCGTACGAGCGTAAAGAAAACAGCCGTCTGACCTGCCAAATAGAAGTCAGCGACGCGCTGAACGGCCTTGTTGTTCACGTTGGTGAGAACGAAGGCTAAGCCTTTTCGCACGTGTTAACGATCTAAGGAGATTTGATATGGCGATTTCTGCTGGAGAGCGGATGCCAGACGGTACATTCGGGACGATGACCAGCGAAGGGCCTGGCCAGCTGTCGGCCGCGGAGCTGTTTGCCGGTAAAAAGGTTGTATTGTTTTCGGTACCCGGTGCGTTTACACCGACCTGCTCAAATAATCACTTGCCCGGCTATGTTGAACATGCCGCCGCACTACAGGCGAAAGGCGTCGACACGATCGCTTGCACGGCCGTTAACGATGCGTTCGTCATGGGCGCATGGGGTAAGGAACGTGGTGTCGGTGATGAGGTCTTGATGCTCGCGGATGGCAATGGCGATTACGTCAAAGCGCTCGGACTTGAGCTCGATGCCAGCGGGTTTGGTATGGGAATCCGCGGCCAGCGTTTCGCAATCGTTGTCGATGATGGCGTGGCAACGCATGTACACGTCGAAGAGGGCGGCGAGTTTCGCGTGTCGGCGGCCGAGGCCATCCTCGAGGTCCTTTAGCACGACTTGATCGCGCGTCGTCGGCGGCACTGGGCACAGATCGGTACAAAAAAGCCCGCGCCATTGCAGAACTGGCGCGGGCTTTTTCGTGCGCAATATACGCGAACTGGTTTAGCCGATCGCTGCGGTCAACGCCGGCACGATGTCAAACAAATCACCGACCAGGCCGATATCGGCGACCTCGAAAATGGGCGCATCTTCGTCCTTGTTAATCGCGACGATCGTACCGGCGTCTTTGATGCCAGTGAGATGCTGGATGGCGCCTGAAATGCCGATGGCGACGTATAAATCCGGGGCGATAATCTTACCCGTTTGGCCGACCTGCATGTCGTTCGGTACGTAACCCGCATCGACCGCTGCACGCGAGGCGCCGACGGCGGCCCCGACTTTGTCGGCTAACTCGTAGATGATGTCGAAATTCTCAGAGCTACCGAGCGCGCGTCCCCCAGAAACCACTTTCGCCGCCGTCTGCAGGTCTGGCCGGTCCGACGCGCTCGCCTCGATCCCGACATAGCTGGTGTGCGTCGGTACTGCGATACCCGCAACATCAGCCGCCTCGATGGCTGCATTGGCATCGGCGGTGACCGCCTTGTACGACGCGGTACGCACCGTTGCTACGACAGTCGTGCTCGGATCAACCTCGACCGTGATGATCGCATTGCCGGCGTAGATAGGCCGCTGGAATGAGTGTGCGCCGTGAACGGCCATAATGTCCGAAACCTGGCTTACGCCTAGCAGCGCAGCAACGCGGGGCATCAGGTCCTTACCGAACGTGGTCGACGGTCCGAGTACGTGCGTATAGGACGCCGCTATCGAGACGATCTGCGGCGCTAGAACAGCGGCGATGGCGTGTTCGTTTTCACTGCGCTCAGCCGTAATAACCTTGCGAACGCCGCTAAGTTTAGCCGCCTGCGCCGCAACGTCGGCCGTCGCATTGCCTGCTACGAGAACATCGACAGCATCGGCGGAAATCGCGGTCGCGCAACTCACGCATTTGGCGGTGCTCGGGTTGAGCTCGCCGTTGGCGTGCTCGGCGATAACGAGTACTTGGGTCATTAGGCGAGTCCTTTGTCTTTCAGTGCGGCCAACAGCCCAGCGACGTCGTCGACCATGACGCCGCGGGAACGCTCTGCTGGTGGCTCGTAAGCCGTTACCGTTATCGCTGAGCTAGCGTCGGGCACGAGCTCGGCGAAGCTCACCGTGTCGAGGGGCTTTTTCTTCGCCTTCATGATGTCCGGTAGTTTCACGTAGCGTGGTTCATTTAAGCGAAGGTCGGTTGTAATAACCGCTGGCAGTTCCACTTTCAGTGTTTCTAGGCCAGCATCCACTTCGCGCGTGACGTTTGCGGTGTCGCCTTCGATCTCCACTTTGGAGGCGAAGGTCGCCTGGGGCCGGTCCCACAATGCGGCTAGCATTTGTCCGGTTTGGTTGTTGTCGCTATCGATAGCCTGCTTGCCAAGTATGACCAGATCGGCCGCCTCGCGATCGACCAATGCGCGCAAGGCGCGAGCGCCGTCGAGCGGTGATGGGGCTGTATCGGTTTCAACGAGGATCGCGCGGTCAGCGCCCATAGCAAGTCCGGTGCGCAGTTGTTGTTGCGAGTCACCGGTGCCGATGGCCACCGCAACGATTTCTTCCGCTTTACCTTGTTCGCGTAAGCGCAGTGCTTCTTCAAGCGCAATCTCATCGAATGGATTGACGCTCATTTTTGCGCCGTCGATGTCGACCCCTGAGCCGTCGGGTTTGACGCGCACGCGCACGTTGTAGTCGACGACGCGTTTGACGCCCACCAGAATTTTTTTCATCGTTACCTCTGTTTTCGCGCGCACGGCAGCGCGTGTCCGTTTCGGTTGTTGCGGTGCAATATACGCGTCGTCGGGCGCGGACGCAAAAACCACAGCGGCGAGTAATTTACGTCAAAAACGGCTCGGCGTCCCACTGCTTTGGCGGTACCGGCGGAGCCCGGGGCGAGCAAAAATTTCGTTCGCCGATTGCTTTTTTTTGCTTTTATAAAAACAATATAAATCAATATTTTATGGGATAAAAATAATCCTATAACTAACATAAAGATCATAACTGAACTGAGGGGCCGTTGCGTTTTCGTAGCGACCCTTTCAGACTAGCAATTGTCGCCGCAGCACACACTGGCCGAAAGCGACGCCGGCCATACAGCATCGTCGGCCGCGCCTCGGTCTAGAGGCGAACGTCACAGACATCGACGGTCACGGTCCGTTCCTAAGCGGCTCGCAGCGTGACAGTCACCGAGCTCGGTTCGACGTCTACGGGCGTCGGAC
>JBCDBO010000012.1:0-65016 GCA_039183535.1 Pseudomonadota bacterium
AACCAGATACGCACCCAACAGCGGCAAAAAAATGCGCGTCACCCGGTTTCGCCAGAGCCCGCGTATGCCCTTGCGCTCCAAAATCAACGCGGCGGCAAAGCCTGCGGTCACGAAAAACGCCTGCATGGCGAATGCGTACAAAAACACCGCGATGACATCGACAGCCGCATGGGCGCTCGGATCTTTGAAAGACCGCGGCACCGTTACATAAGGCAGCAAGGGGTGCCCAAACATGACAACGAACATCATGCCGGTACGAAGGTTATCGATAGCGTGGTAACGCGGTGCGGTCATTGTCGTTTTCAGCAAAGCGGCGAGCGCTCGAGGTCTGCCGTTGACATAAAGCCACGATTCAAGCTTTCGCTAATGGCGCCGATACCAGTAAGACGAGCGGAATAAGGCGGCTATCATGCAAATCAAATCACCGATCGCCGGTGGCGCTGGCCCGGTCGCTGCGCAAGGCATTCGCCGTGGCCGCACCGCATTAACCCAAGCGGCAAGCGATGTGGCCAACGGCGATACCGGCAAGGATAGCAAGCAACTTACCCAAGGACTGGTCGACGCACGCCGGGCGGCACAACAAATAGAGGCCTCAGCAAAGGCGCTCGAACGCGTCTCGGAATCGCTTGGCTCGTTGATTGATACGTTGGCTTAAGCGACTAGCTCGCCTCGCGCTTCGTGAGCTCGAATTCCACATCGATCGTGACGGCATCGCCGACTGCCGGCACCGCCAGCGTCAGTCCCCAGTCGGACCGGTTCACCGTCGCACTGGCCGATACGCCGAGCGTCGGAACTTTACGCATCGGATGATCAGCCGCTTTGTTGATCGCACCGGTAAACGTTACTTCATTAGCGATACCTTTAATCGTTAAGGGACCGGTCATCGTGAAGTCGCTACCATCGATCGCAACACTGTCGGCGGTGAATGTAATCTGCGGGTAGTTGCTCGTATCGAACAAGTCTTCGCTCTTAAGGTGATCATCGAACTTGGCAACGCGACTGTAGATCGAGTCCGCCGCGATGGTCACCGCAATCGACGAGTCACTCGGGTTCGCCGTGGCGATATCAGTCTCGACATCAAACTCCGTAAAGCCGAGTAGCGGGTTCGAGAAACCCAAGTGCGAATAGCTAAACGATATGTACGCGTGCGTCTTATCCAAGTCATAGGCGCCCGCTGGCATCTCTGTAAGCACGGAGTTCACGGCGGGCGGCGCCGTTTCTGCCGCTGGGCTTGGCGCACTGTCCTCAGCACCACCGCAGGCAACCAACATAACTAACGCGCCGCCAGCGATGGCGGACCCTTTGACAACGTTTGCGTGCATGATCGATTCCAGACACTGTGACGACTGGGATGATACGCGAATCGACCGCCAGCCGTCGCCAGGATTCCGTAAACAAAGCCGCGAAATCAGTGCTTTTGGGCTACAGTCGTCGAATGCGCATAGTCATTGTCAGCATTACCGTCTTGGTGGGATTAAGCGCCGTCGGTATCTTCATGCTAGGTCCAGGCCTAGCGGAGAATCGTGTCAATGCCGTCATCGCCCATGATCCTTACACCGTAACTGACCGCGCTAAACAGCTACACGGCGAACTCTTCGTTGCTGACCTACATGCCGATTCGCTGTTGTGGCGCCGCGATTTACGCCGTAGTGCGGCACGTGGCCATGTCGATATCCCACGCTTGCAGGCCGGAAACGTTGCGCTGCAAGTTTTCTCAGCGACGACCAAGAGCCCCAGCGGGCTTAACTACAATGGCAATCGTGCCGATGCGCGTGACGACATCACGGCGCTTGCGCTGGTCCAGCGATGGCCAGTGGCGACGTGGCACAGTTTGTATGCACGCGCCGAGTACCAACTGACGAAGCTCATTGAGCTAAGCACCGCCGTCCCGGGTCAGCTACAACTCATTCAAACGCAGACTGACCTTAACGATCTGCTAAAGCGCCGCAGCAACGGCGAACCGATTATTGGGGCCCTGTATTTAATCGAAGGTGCCCACCCACTCGAAGGCAATCTGGCCAATCTCGATCGTTTGTTCGATCGAGGGCTACGCATCATCGGCTTGGTCCATTTTTTCGATAACGATGTGGCCGGCTCGTTACATGGACTAAAACGCCCAGGACTAACCGACTTTGGTCGCCAGGTTGTGCGCCGGGCGGAAGAGCTCGGCATGATTATCGATATTGCGCATGCCTCGCCGCGCGCCGTGAGCGACGTACTCGACATGGCGACACGGCCGGTATTGCTATCGCACGGTGGTCTGCGTGGCCATTGTCCGTCACCGCGCAATCTGGATGATGACTTGATGCGACGAATGGCCAGCGCTGGCGGCCTCATCGGTATTGGCTTTTGGAAAGGCGCGATCTGCGACGCATCGCCCGACGGTGTCGTCGCGGCGATACGGTATGCCATTGATACGCTGGGCGTCGACCATGTCGCGTTAGGCTCCGATTTCGATGGCGCGGTAACGGTCGCGTTCGATGCCAGCGAACTCGCTGTACTCACTGAGCGTATGTTGATCGCAGGCTTTACCGAGAAAGAGATAGCTGCCGTTATGGGCGGCAATGTACAGCGCTTTCTCAGCACACAGTTACCGGCGCAATAACGCCTTAGTCCGACTCGATTTATAGCAGCGATAGCACAGATAGATCGCTGCTCTATCCGTCCGTCGCTACACCAGCACCATTCGTCAACTTCGCTGCAACCCTTTGCGATATCCCGACATCGAAGCTCCTGTAGATCGCAACACTTGAAGCGCTCTGCACTGCGACACCGCAACCTGACAACTGTCGATGAGACGAGGAGACACACGATGAGCACCACCATTCGCAAGGGCCGTGTAATTGTGGCAGCTACCCTGGCCACCGTTGGTTTACTGGGCGCAGGCTCAGCCGCCGCGAACGAAGACCTAACGATTCGCTACAAAAGTTACATGCTGGAAAGCCATGCAGCCGCGGTCGACTTGTATGGTTCGATCAAGTCGCGAGTCGAGAACTACTGCGAGAGCTCGGGCGTACGTTCATTGAACGATCAACGCGTCGAAGCAGTTTGCGTAGCAACAATGCTCGATCGAACCGTTGCCACGATCGACAACGACCGCTTGACGGCCATACACAGCGGTACCGTGCAAACCGCTCGCGTCGCACCCTAACGTCGCAGCCGGTCTGGGGCGGTGGTTAGGCGAGACTTACGCCGAACCATCGTCCCCAGCACCGCGGTAGAGGCGTTGAGTGCGGCCACCGATACCGGTCAACAGCTCATACGGTATAGTTTGGCAGTGTTCGGCTAGTTCGCCGATCGAAACCTCACCGCCGAACACATCGAAGCGCGCGCCAACCTCGACGAGGCCTGGCGGCGCATCGGTAACGTCGACGGCCACAAGGTCCATCGAAACACGTCCGAAGTACGCGAACCGGTGATTGCCGCAAGCGATGGGCGCCCGCTCACCCCGTGCATCCGGTTCGCCCGCTAAACGCGGGATACCGTCTGCGTAGCCGCCCGCTAAGACGGCCAGTCGGGTTGGGCGGGTTGTGGTAACACTAGCACCGTAACCAACACTAACCCCAGCCGGTAAGTCACGAATTTGCAGTACCGGTAAACTGAATCTAGCGACAGTCCGCAGATCGCAGTTAGCCGGTCCAGGCGCAGCGCCGTACAACGCGATACCGGGCCGTACGATCTCGATGTGCAAAGCGGGATCGGCCGCAACACCCGCCGAGTTTGCAAGACTCGCCGGAACGTCGGGCCAACGAGCCGTTTGCGTAAGAAATCGCCGCCGCTGTTGCTCGGTCAGCGGCGAGTCCAGTTCGTCAGCCGAGGCGAGATGGCTCATCAGCAGAACAACGTCGATGCCGTCGGGCAGCGCATCCGGACCGAGACCTGCCCATTCGCCCGCATCAAATGCGAGACGATGAATGCCAGTTTCGATATGCAACGCGATCGGCAGTCGGTTATCGGTGCTCGCAAGCTGCGCGAGCAGCGCCTCGTTGTAAACGACCGGAATCAGTCGATCGCGCTGGCAGTCGGCAGCGGTCAGTGCCGGGTCAGGAACCATTAAGTAGATCTCGACATCGTCGCCGAGCAATCCGCGCAGCAAGGCACCCTCGGCCGCGTAGGCGGTGAAAAACTGACGGCAACCGGCTGCGTAGAGCGCGCGCGCCACCGGGTCGACGCCAAGGCCGTAAGCGTTGGCTTTGACCACAGCAGCGACGCTCGCATCGGTTATCGCGGCAAGCCGGCGGTAATTGTGCGCAAGCGCTGCGAGATCTATCGACAGCATCGGCTGCCACGGCGCGGTGTTGGTCATGGCGAGCGAATCTCGCGGCTCGAATCGAATCGCAGGGTCGCATAGACTGACCGTCCGCGACAACGGGATGCGCGCATGACCGGCACGGTCTTTGTAAATGGTGACTGGCTCGAGAAAGACGCAGCAACGATCAGCGTCTTTGATCGCGGCTTTTTATTCGCCGACGCCGTGTACGAAGTGGTTGCGGTACTCGACGGGCGACTGGTCGATTTCGATGCCCACCTCGCTCGCCTGGAGCGCTCGCTCAATGCGATCGACTTACCACTACAGCGCAGCCGTGACGAGTGGTTGGCGCTGTTCCGCGGTTTGGTATCCCGCAACGCCATCGACGACGGCATCGCCTACGTGCAGGTGAGTCGCGGCCCTGCCGTGCGAGATTTCGCGTTTCCGGACAATCCGACGCCGACTGTCGTTGCGTTCGCGGCGGCCAAACGAATCTCGGATTCTCCGCTAGCAGAATCCGGCATCGCCGTTGTTACGCGCCCCGATATCCGCTGGCGTCGTTGCGACATCAAGACCGTCGGCTTGTTGGGCGCGTCAATGACCAAACAAGCGGCGATCGATAGCGGCGCCGATGATGCGTGGTTTTATGACGATCTCGGAATAACGGAAGGAACATCGAGCAACGCGTATATCGTCACCGCGGATCGCGAACTCGTGACCCGCCAGTTAGGCACCGATATCCTGGCGGGCATAACGCGCGAAGTTGTCCTTGACGTTGCCAGTCGCGAAGCCTTGACGGTCGTCGAGCGAGTGTTCTCGGTGGACGAAGCACACGCGGCGAGCGAAGCATTCATCACCAGCGCGACGACGTTCGTCCAACCCATCGTTAAGATCGACGACCGAACGCTCGGGGACGGCAGACCAGGACCCATCGTTAAAAAGCTCCGCCGCAGCTATATCGATCGAGCCCGTGAGTTAGCGCTGTAAGACAGCAACGAGGACTAACAATGACGCAACGACCGCTAATCGCCCTTATCGTCTTCGTGCTGGCCAGCACCGCCCTTGCTGAAACACGAGTGACGTCGCAGGTAACAGACGTCGTGGTCTACAGAGATGGCGCTCTCATCACGCGCGAAGCATCGATTCAGCTACCGGCTGGCGAACACCTGGTTGAACTCATCGACCTACCGACCAGTGCCGATAGCGATATCCAAATCGCGAGTGACGCGAGCGGCGTCCGACTCGGCCAAATACGAACGCGAATCGAGCCGACCTCAAGCAGCTACGATGCGGACTACGCAGCCGCCGAAGCCGCTGTTCGCGAACAGGCATTGGTGCTGCAGCAAATCGATGACGATGACGCTGCGGCGAACCTGCAGCTGAGTTTCTTGCAGAGCTTCGCCGACGGCTACGCGAAGGATGCGCGAGTCAGCGCCGAACGGAGCGCGGGCAATTCGACGACGTGGCGCGACGCGCTCGCGCTTTTGAACGACGGCAGTGCGGCGGCTCGGGGTATACTGCGCGAGAACATCGGTAAACGCCATGCCGCCCAGGTAGAGCTCAATCGCCGCCAACAACTCTTGAACAACCTGCGCGGGCGTGCACGGCGCCGAGCGGTCGTTTATGTTGCCGTGGCTTCAGCGCGGCCGATCGACACTCGCTTAACGCTCAGCTATTTCGAAACGGAGGCGTCGTGGTCGCCGGTGTATGAGGCGCGTCTGAACAGTCAAACGACCGAGCTTGAGCTCGTACAGATCGCCGAGGTCAACCAGGAATCGGACGAAGACTGGAACAACGTCACATTGACGTTATCGACGAGCGAGCCGACCGGCGAGTTGGAAGCGCCGTTTCTTGACACGGAACGGCTGCAGCTGCAAGCGATTGAACCGGTCCGTCGCGCCCGTGCAGCAGCAACGCTCGGCGTTGCCGCCGATGAGATGGTCGAGGAAATCATCGTTACCGGTTCACGCCTCGCGGACACCGATGTCGGCAACTACGCGGTCAACTACACAATCCCCGGCACCGTCAGCATCGCCAATACGGCCGATGACACGACCTTCGATCTCAGCACGTTCCGATTTAATGCCAACCTTGTCACAACGCTCGTCCCGCTCGAATCGACCGACGCGTTTCTGCAGGCACGCTTCACCTACACCGAATCCGTGCCGCTCTATGGCAGCCGTATGCGGATTTACGTCGATGGCACGTTTGCTGGCTGGTCGTCGCTGCAAACCGCGTTGCCGGGCGCAGACGTCACTATCCCGATGGGCCGCGACCGGCGGGTCGACTTGCAAGTTCGCCCACAAGCTGCGGACACGGATCGGCGCGGCCTGATAAATCGGCGGCGCTTCGAGACGACGCATTCGCTCTACGAAATCACCAACCGACGTGCCACGCCAACCCTGGTCGAAGTCTGGGACCGGTACCCGATCGCTGAGGACCGCGACATTCGGGTCGAGATCGATAAGACTGCCACGACCCCTACCGAAACCAACGTTGACGACGAACCCGGCATTATCAAATTCTCCCGCCAGCTCGACGCCGGAGAAAGTTGGTCGATACGCCAGCGCTACACGGTCAGCTATCCGCAAAAACGCCGCCTGGTCCGTCGCTAGCACCGCGACGAATCCGTGCGGCAGGGCCAAAAGACGGTAATGACAGCGAGTTAACGAAAACTTAAGCTTTTCGGTAAGACCTCACGGCGCTGATCGCGCAGCGTTGAATCCGTCATTAACAGCCGTTTGCGGCTCGACGGAGACAACCTATGCGTATCGACCCTCGTCGGTTTAGCGTTTCAACGATCATCGTGGCCGGGCTTATTGGTTGTGGCGGCGGCGGCGGCAGCGAGGCACCGACGAATCAACCACCACCGGCCCCGCCGCTAGCAGCCGTTCAAGACGGCGCGTTCAAAGACAGCAATGTCGAGGGACTGCGGTTCGAGTCCGGCGCACAGTCTGGTAGTACTGATGCAGCGGGTCGCTATCAATGCGAGACTGGCAGTGACGTCACATTCTCGATCGGTGCGGTCATGCTTGGCAGCACCGCCTGCTCGACGCTCGCCTCGCCACCGGCATTGATCGGCGATGGAACCCTTGACGATCCGGCCACGTTGAATATGGCTGCCTTCTTACAGATGCTCGATACCGATGAAGACCCGAACAACGGGATTACGATCTCGACGGGCCTTCAATCCGTAGCTGACAGTTGGCCCGCTATCGATTTTACGGCGACGGACTTTAGTAGTGAGTTGATCGTTCCACTGGCGGATATCATGTCGGTGGAACAGCGCATGCCGTTCGATTTGTCGACCGTACCGACAATCGTTAGCAATCACTTACGGCGGACTTTATCGTGCGCGTATTCGGGTACATTTGTTGGCCAGCTTTCCGGCAGTAGTACCGCCGGCGTTTGGGTTCGTGTCGGGTTCGAGAATTTTTTCAGCCGTACTGACGACGTCGAGTGGCTTGCGTACGACCCAAACGAAGGTACCCGATCGACGATCGTTGGCTACGAGGTCCGGGTGCCGCCGAGTTTCGATACGACGGCGGATCCGGTGATCCAGATCACTGGGACGTTCGAAACGCCCGACCAAATCTCTGGGACGTGGAATTTTCCAGAGGACAATGCCAACGGTAACTATGTCGTCAATCGTCTCGGCGGCAACACCGCGGAATCGCGACTCAACGGCTCGTACGTTACCGATGACGGCGGTTTCGGTGTCCTGGTATTCGACATCACCGGAAGCGAGCTGACAGGCGAGGCGTTCGAGGCAACGGACGGAACGATTTTTGCCATTACCGGTACGCTCGACGGCGACGACGTCACGATCCAAGCGACGGGCGGCGGGGAAACCATTAACGGCAGCGGCCGCGTGACACGCCGCGACGCATTTGGACTACCGCGCGATATTGTTGGCGAGTTGGATGTCGGTGGAACGTTTTTCAGTCGCGGCTGCAAGCTCAACTAGCCGCACCGACTAACGAGCGGACAAGGAATTGAAACTCGCACCGCGCATGCGCTCGACCAGTGCTGTGAACCGGGCGTCGGCACGCAGCGGTTCGTAGATTGGCTCGACGGCGACATAGCACAGACCAAACTCACGAGCGGCCAGCGCGATATCCAGCTGTTCAAACGCTTGATCCGTTCGACCGAGCCATGCAAAACCCATGGCTAAATGCGTGGCACGGACTTGAGCCTTGGTGAGTACGACTGACTCAAACACGGCCGTGGCGTCATCGAGGCGTTCAGCACGAGCGAGTGCGACGACCAGCAACGTGGCGATACGCGCAGAATCCGGCTCACTGGCCAGCAACGATTCGAGTTCGGCGATTGCTAGGTCGTGTCGATTCTGGACAGACAGTGTTTTGGCACGCGTTAATCGAGCCTCGGTCATACCGGGTGCTAGCGCCAAAGCGCTGTCGGCCTGGCGGAGTGCATCATCGACAGCACCGGCTGCTAGAAAGTGTTGTGCGGCAATCAATTTCCATAACAAGCTGTCTGGAAAACGGGCGAGATTTCGCTCGATCTGTGCAATCGCGGCTTGTGGTGTGGCGTGCAATAACAATAAGCGCGTGTACCCGGCCGAGGCGAAACCGGGCTCCAGGGCAAACACACTGTCGAACGCACGCTGCGCAAGCAGTGGTTCGCGAGCGACACAGTTGTAGTAATCGGCCAAGGTATTGTGCGCATCGATCAGATCCGGTTGCAGCGTTACGGCGCGCAGTAACGCATCACGGGCGCTTTCATGCGTGCGTTCCGGCGCCATCGCGCCTTGATGCGAACCTGCCATAAGGTACGCATGGCCAAGATCGGCCCACGCCGCAGCAAAGTTTGGATCCAGCGCAACGGCACGTTCAAAATTGGCAATCGCGTCGATCATCAAATCGGCACGGTACTGAGCCGCCTTCCAAAGGCCATCGGAATATGCCTCGAACGCGGTCGCGATATCGGTCGGCGGCTCGAGCCATTGCTCTTCACTGGCACTGGACATAACCGTATCAGCGCTACCGACTGACAAATCGTAGCCGGCCTCGGTCAAGGCAAGTGCCGTCTCGACGACCACCGATTCGAGCCAGTCACGCCGCAGTGCGAGCACGGCACCGGGCGTTGCTGTAAGGCGTCGCATCGCCACCGTCTCACCGGTGGCGCTCAGCACCCACGTTGCCGTCAACACGGGACCCGCGTCGGTGTCGGTGAGCGTGCCCGATACGACCAAATCGGCGACGAGCGCGCCACTGGCGACCTGGTACGCCTCCGATTCATCAGCAACACGGTACGCGTTGACGCGAGCGAGCGACGCAGCGGCGTCCTGCGCCAAAACGTGAGCGAACGGTAACGCTGTCGGCGGCGCATCGATACGGGTGACCGCGACGAAGGGCTGCATCGAGTCCAGTCGCGAAGGCGCTGATTCGACGGGTTCGTTTTGCCGTACCAGCGCAAGCGTAACGAGTCCGAGAACAACACTGACGCCAAGCAACGGTAAGCGCCATCGCCGCCAAGGAGCCGCCGGCCGGCTGGCGCGCTGGCGGGGTTGCTCTGCCGCAACGGGTTCTGGTGCAACCGCGAGACAATAGCCAAACTTGGGTACGGTGCGAATCAAGCGTGTTGTGCTGCTATCGCTGTCACCAAGCGCTTGACGTAACAGCGATACGGCATTCGACAGCGACGACTCGGCACCGGGTGAACCGGGCCAAACCGCGTCGATCAGCGCTTCGCGTCGTTGTGGTTCGCCGGGCGTCTCGGCAAGTTGCAGCAGTAGCGCGAGGACCCTCGGCTCGACCGTAACGCTACGACCGGCGTGCTCGATTGTCCGGATCGTCGGGTCGATCGTTCGCCCGGCCAGGCGAAACGGTCGGTCTTTGTCGGGAGTCCACAGCTGCGTATTGGCCATTGTCGTTAACCGTAAAACGCTGTCCGGGAGTGCCACGCCTGCGAGCGCGCGCACCACGCGAACACTACGAATACCTTACTGTTACGGCGGTGGCAAACCGGACACCGTGGTTGGCTTTAGGGCCCGCTGCAAACCGAGCATGCAGCGGCGCGTTCTGGTACCGCGAAAGAACTTATGTCCGCTTAGATCCGATCTAAAAATCCGGCGTCGCGGCGGAACTTGGCACTTGATAGCAAAACGCCAACAACCATTTAAGGTTCAGGCCGAGTCGAGTCGCGTTTGGTTCGGTAAACGAATACGCAAGCTCACGCCGTCCCTCCGCCGTTTCCTCGGAGAGATAGACGACCAACGCGTCGCGTGCATAGGTGTCGGTGTAGTTGTTGATCGGCCAATCGACACGCAGCATTGACAAGCCCAGACGTCGGGCGGGCTCCTCGTTGGTCGTAATCCATGCAGACCCGCCCAGATCGTGCAACTGAAGATTGTCGTAGCGGGTGTATGGGATGTCTCGACCGCCACCAACACCCGGCATGTCGATATGGCAGGTAAACGCTCGAGCGCGATTCAATTGGACTGCCGCATCAGCGGTTGTTGCGGTCTCGGCATCGGGATAAAGCCACAGCTGATCGGGCGCCAGACGCAATTCGTTCGGCACGGGCGTTGGACACGTCGCCAACGAGCGCGCCGTAAACTGCGCCGCGTCGCGCCGCCACACGTAATCGCAAGCAACGCCAGACTCGAGTGCGATCGTCATGAGCAGACGATCGGCGTCGAGGTCGACGTCAAGAGCGATGGTGCCACTCATCTCGTCTCCAATCGTCAGCGCAAGTTGCCCGGCGGTGTCCGTGTGAACGATTCGCCAGTCGACCAAGTCGTGCCGCTGATTGTCACTGAGGCCGCGGCGGCCATCGAAATAGGCTTGGTTCGCGTTGACGAAGTGGCCTGCTAGGTGCTCGGCGACGATCATGAAGTGACGCTCTGACGGCAAGCTGTCCTGTCCTTGCGCGAACGCATCGGTAGCCATCAGGAACAATCCCAGCGAGACGAGAACGGCGCTACGCATGATTGCACTCGATCAAGGTTACTTGCACGTCGGCAGCGCCGTCACGGAATGGCTTGACGGCCGCGTACTCCGGCGAATCCCAAAAGGTTCGCGCCGCCTCGAGCGATGGCCATGCCGAGACAACGATGTGGCGCGGATCGTCGGCACCCTCAAGAACAGCCGTTTCCGAGCGCATCGCGATATAGCGACCACCAAATTGTGCGACGATTTGCGGGGTACGACTGGCATAGCCAGCGAACTTTTTTGGGTCGGTGATCGTTGCCTGAATCAGCATCAACGCACCGGTAGGTTGAGACGACATAAACAAACTCCCCAGGTAGCGACGAATCGGCTAACCAGACTCGGCCATGACATGAATGGGCGTAACGGCGCCGCGATTAAGGTAGAGCGATTGACGCCGCAAAAAGCGGGTAAGTCCGGCCGGTCCGACTCTCGACGGACCCAGACCGGAACTGCCAAACGCCGACTTCTCGGTTTCGAACAGAAAAGCCGTTAGACCGGCATCGTTAACACTGACCCCGCCCGCAGCAATGCGCCGGCCCAAGGCCAGCGCCGACGCTTCATCGGGGCCAAAAACCGCCGCCGATAGTCCAAATGACGTGTCATTAGCGAGCCGTACCGCGTCATCCTCTGTCGCAAACGGCATGACGGGCATGATCGGGCCGAAGGTCTCGTCGCGCATGAGTGCCATCGTATGATCGACACCGGTGACGACCGTCGGGCGAATCCAATAAGCGCCGTTATCGTCGAGCACGTCACCGCCGCACTCAATGGTCGCACCGTTGGCAACGGCATCGGCAAGGTGTTCACGAATGATGGCCGCTTGCTGCGCGAAAATTAGCGGGCCGATAATACCGGCCGGATCGTCCCGGGTCAGCGCAACGGCGTTCGCTTTGCTAACGAGTGCCGCAACAAACGGCTCGATGATGCTGGCATCGACGTAGATACGCTCAATCGACTGGCAGGCCTGTCCGGTCGCGGCGATCGACGCGCGCAGTAAGGACGTTGTCGCTCGATCGATATCAGCGCCGGCCAGCACGATGGCCGGATCTTTGCCGCCCAATTCCAAGAACGCTGGAATCAGCCGGCCCGCGGCGGCGGCAGCGACTTTCTTGCCGGTCGCCACACTGCCGGTGAAGGCAACCGCATCGACAACATCGACCAACGCGGCACCGCTCGCACCATCGCCGGCACCGACATCGAGCACCGCAGCGAGCGCCGGTACGGCATCGATCGCCTGGCGTAACGGTTCGATAAAGCGAGGCGTGACCTCGCTCGGTTTGATAAACACCGCACAGCCGGCCAGCAGTGCCGGTACCGCGTCGATAAACGACAACAGCAATGGAAAATTCCAGGGACTGATCGCACCAACGACGGGATACGGCTGTGCCGTCTCAACAATTTCAGCCGCCGGCATGGCGGCGGCCTCGCGACGCCGATCGTCGAGTAGCGCCGGTGCCAACGCCGACCAGCGCGCGATTCCCGACTTCACCCCACCGAGTTCTTGCTGTGCCAGCAACTGCCGGCCGGTATCGATCGCCAGTGCAGCGCTTATTGCCGCCGCGTGATGGTCAAGCGCGGCAACAAAATCGTTGAGAACATCGATACGCTCGGCAACGCCGCGCGCTGCCCATGCGGGCTGAGCGCGGCGTAACGCCTGTACGCGGGCGGCGATATCCGCAGCGCTCAACGGCACAATACGATAATCGTGCTGACCGGTCAGCGGATTGCGAACGGCCAAGTCGCCGCGGCTATGCTCTGCGCTCACGGAAAGCTCTCCAGAATGGCGCCGACAGGGTGCCGGCGTCGTGACCCAATATGATATATTGTTATAACAATAAATGTAATTCTCAGCGGCGCACCGAGAGCCGGTGATGTGCCCAACGGCGCCGAGAGCGGGGCATCGGGTCACGAGCGAAGCGTGGCCTTCGCGACAGCTCGGCAAGACGATTTTAAACGAGGCTTGCAAGCATGAGTCAGATTAACCATTGCGTCGAATTGGCGGCCTTCCCCGAGGGTGTTCCCGACGAATCGCACTTTCGTATGGGTACTCGCCCGTACCCGGAACCGAAGTCCGGCGAATTTGTCGTCCGCAACGAGTACTTGTCGCTCGACCCGTTCCTGCGTGGCGTGATTAGCGGCCGGCAGATGTACGCCGTCAAACTCGACATTGGCGATGTCATGTTCGGCACGACGGTGGGCACGGTCGTCGCATCGAAACACAGCGACTATGCCGAAGGAAATACCGTTACACTCGGCGGTGGTTGGCAAGAATTTGCCCTGTCCGACGGCGATGGTGTTCGCAAAGTCCAGGCAGGCGACGCGCCGCTGTCATTACAAGTCGGAATTCTCGGCATGCCCGGGCTAACCGCCTATGCCGGTTTACTGCATACAGCGCATCCAAAAGCGGGCGAGACGGTCGTCGTATCAGCCGCTGCCGGCCCGGTGGGCAGTATGGTCGGACAGCTGGCGCGGCTTAACGGTGCTCGCGCCGTCGGCATCGCCGGCTCCGACGCAAAATGCCGTACCGTCGTCGACACATTCGGCTTCGATGCCTGCATCAATTACAAGACCGAGGACCTCGCAACAGCGCTCGGCGATGCCTGCCCAGACGGCGTGAACGTCTATTTTGATAATGTGGGCGGTACAACGCTCGAAGCGGTGCTCGGCAAGCTCGCCCTAGGCGCGCGCGTCACACTGTGTGGCTTGATTACGCAATACAACGCTAAGACGACGCCCCCGGGGCCGAACCTTGGCCCGGTGATTGGCGCCCGCGCGGTCATGACGGGCTTCGTCGTCTACGATCATTACGATAAGTGGGATGATTTTCAGCGTACCTGTAGCGCCTACGTGGCCAACGGAGATATTCGCTACCTTGAAGATCGTGCGGATGGCCTCGAAAACGCAGCGGCGCAATTCTCACGCTTGATGCGCGGTGAGAATTTCGGCAAATCACTCGTCGTCGTCAGGCCTGAGTAGAGTCAAGGCGAATGCCGATCGACTACCAACTCCTGCTCCTCGCCCACGTCCTGCTGTTCGTGTATTGGCTCGGCGGCGACCTTGGCGTGTTTTACTCGAGCTTTGTCGTCGTCAATCCCAACAACAGCATCGAGGCGCGTACGACGGCCGCGAAAATTCTGATCGCACTCGATCAGGTACCTCGGATGTGTCTCGTGCTGATACTGCCGGTTGGCATCTCGTTAGCGGCGCGGCTCGGCCTGATCGACGGCATTTCGCTGGTGACCGTCTGGCTGGTTTGTTGCGCCTGGCTCGCGATGGTAATCGGCCTACATTTTCGCCACGAACGCTGGCTTGGGCGGCTTGACACGATACTGCGCTCTGCCGTCGCGATCGCAGCGCTGATCGGAGCGTGGCTTGCCTTCACCGGCGATGCGCTTACGCCGGCACGCTGGGTCGCGGTGAAGCTGGCGGTGTTTGGTTTGATCGTCGGTTGCGGCCTCGCGATCCGCATCGCATTCGCACCGTTCGGTCCTGCTTTTGCGACCCTAGTCCGCGACGGCTCGTCGCCGGACGTAGAAGCGGTCATCAGTGGCTCGTTAGCGCGATCGCGGCCATTCGTGGTCGCTATTTGGGCGTTGCTGATCGCGGCAGCTTGGCTTGGCCTCACGAAACCGGCGCTAGCATGAGTACGACGACCCGATTAACGCGTGTCCCCGTCGCGTCGCTACCCGAGCGTATGCAAGCGAGTTGGCAGCGCTCACAAGAGCGGCGCAGTGATGCTGTGTTTATTGAGGCCCTGGGTAATGCACCCGAGTTGTTTGATTGGTACAGCGAGTTTTACCTGCGGGTGTTTTACGGTGGCAGGGTCAGTACCCGGCACAAAGAAATGCTGCGGTATCGCTTATCGAGCGCCCATGGCTGTCGCCACTGCAACCTTGGCAACCGGCTCGATGCGCTTGACGCAGGCCTGACCGATAAGGAACTCCAGGCAATCGCAGCCGGCGACTACAGCTCGTTCGCCGCAGCGGAGCGCTGCCTACTGACGTTGGCAGAGCGACTCGCGTTGACGTCACCGGATGGTTACGTCGATGCTGAGCTGCACGCTGAGTTAGCTGCGCATTATTCCGACGCCGAAATACTCGAACTAGGCATGACCGCAGCGGTACTCACCGGGATGGCAAAGTTCTTATTTGCCTTCGATCTGGTCGAACGCGAAGCGACCTGTCCGATCGGCCGAGGATCCGAAGTATGAGCGCGTGGCTAGCACCATTGCGCGATGCGGATCTCGATCCGGCCGACCGCGAACGGGTTGCCACCGCCACGGCGTTCATGGGGTTCGACGCGAACGATGTCCGAACGATGGCCCGTGTCCCGGGTCTGCTGGCCGCAATGGCGTCGGTGGTTGACTGCTGCTATCGACCTGGCCGCGTCGATGCCGAGTTAAAGCGACTGGTCGCCCATGTCTCGAGTCGCGCGGCTGGATGCCAGTACTGCGAAGCGCACACGGCCCATGGCGTGCTTGAAAGCGGCATCGATCCTCGCCGCCTGCAAGACGTTTGGTCCTACGAGACGTCAGACCGATTCTCTGCCGCCGAAAAAGTGGCGCTACGGTTTGCCGTTGAGGTCGGCGCTGGCGGAATCGGCAATCACGACGAACTGCGGCAGTTTTTCGACGCGGATGAGGCAGCCGAGCTACTCGCGATATTGTCTCTGTTCGCATTTCTAAATCGCTGGAACCGGACCGCGCAAACCGAACTCGAAGCGCAGCCCGAAGCCAGCCTTGCAACAACTCGCAGCAAACGCGAGATGGCCTAGGAGGCACAACGATGTCTGAGGCAGTAATGACAAACACCAGTACCGTTCTGGATGAGCTTCGCACGATCCTCGGCGACGAGGGTGTGGTTACCGACAGCGCGACGCTCGCATTGTACGGCCATGACGTGTACCGAGCCGGCGAGCCACTGCTCGCCGTCTTACGACCGGCCAGTGCCGACGATGTGCAGGCGATCATGCCTGTTCTGGCGGCGTTCGACACGGACGTTATCGCCCGTGGTGGTGGCATGTCGTACACCGATACCTACCTTGCGAAAAACGCTGGCGCGGTCATTATCGACTTGCAGCGTATGAACCGCGTGCTGGAGATCAACACGGACGATATGTACGTAACGGTGGAATGCGGCTGCACCTGGAAAGAACTGGCAGATGCACTACGGCCGCATGGCGTTCGAACCGGTTATTGGGGCCCTTTGTCCGGCTTGCGCGCGACGATTGGCGGCGCCCTCTCACAAGGCTCGGTTTTCCTTGGCTCAGGGCAACATGGCTCGGCGGCCGATAATGTCCAGTCGCTCGATATCATCGATGCGAGCGGCACATTGATTCGTACGGGTTCGGCTGTAAACACCCATGCGAAACCGTTTTATCGCAACTACGGTCCTGACCTGACCGGGTTGTTTACCGGTGACTGTGGGTCACTCGGTGTCAAAGTACGCGCGACGTTGCCGCTGAAGATGGCCGCCCCGGAAGCTCGATTCGCATCGTTCAGTTACGCAACCGCCGACGCGTTGCTAACGACGATGGCCGCGCTCGCGCGCGAAGAACTGGTGAGCGAGTGTTTCGCGTTCGATCCAGGGTTGCAGGCGCAACGGCTCAAGCGGGCCAGCTTGATGGAAGACGTCAAGTCATTGGCCAGGGTTGTGAAAGGCTCCGGGTCGATGCTCCGCGGACTCGGCGAGAGCGTGAAAATCGCCGCGGCCGGCAGGCGCTTTCTCGACGAAGCAGACTTTTCGATGCACATTAGTCTCGATGGTCGCAGCGCCGTCGATGCTGATGACAAACTGCGGCGCGTTCGCGAGATTGCCACCGAGCAAGGCAAAGAGGTCGAGAACACAATCCCGAAAGTGATGCGGGCAGATCCATTTGCGAACGTTAATTCAATGCTCGGCCCGAACGGCGAACGCTGGGCACCGGTACACGGACTCGTCCCGTTGAGCGATGCGCCGGCCGTCTACGCCGCCTGCGAAGCGGTCTTCGAACGGCACGCCGACGCGATTGCTGCGACAGCCATCGACACGGGTGTCTTAATGTGCACCGTTAGCAGTAACGCAACATTGATCGAGCCGTGCTTGTATTGGCCGGATACGCGCCCGCTAATGCCGGCCGAAACGATGGACGCCGACTATCTCGCGAAGCTCGATTCTTACGAAGAAAATCCACAGGCACGCCGTCTGGTCGCAACCTTGCGCGAGGAGCTAACGAGCGTATTGAACGAAGCGGGAGCGACTCACTTTCAAATTGGTAAGTTCTATCCGTATCGAGACAGCGCCAACACCGGTGCGATAGCACTTCTCGACGCCGTAAAGCGTCACGTTGACGCACGCGGCGGTCTAAATCCTGGCGCGCTCGGACTCGATAAAAACAAGTAAGCAGCGAGCTACGCATGACGATCGTGGGGCTGTTTGCTACCCTCGACGGATGAGTCATTGGCGTGTAAACGGCTTACTGGTCGTTGTCGTTGGAATTGTCGCGTTGCTAGTGAGCACGGCACCCTCGGCGCGGGCCAGCGAAATTGCCAAATTCATGCGTATCGATGTCGATGAGCAACGCGCGCCACGCGCATTGCAGGTGGCAGTACACCGCTACCGCCGCGCCAATGACAAAGACGCCGCCTTCGTCGATCTCATCGGTGTCGTACACGTTGGCGAACGCGACTATTACCGTGAGCTGAATGCGTCGTTCCGCCAATACGACGCACTCCTCTACGAACTGGTAGCACCAAAAAATCATGGCTCCGTAGCCAATCGCGAGAAAAAAGCCGGACTGTTGTCGAGCGCGCAGATCGCGATGAAAGACTTACTTGGGCTGGAGTTTCAGCTCGATCATATCGAATACAGTGCCGGCAATTTCGTTCATGCCGACCTGTCGCCAATCGAGCTTCGCGCGAGTATGACTGAGCGCGGCGAGTCGCTGTACGTCTATTTTTGGCGAGCCATGTACGCCGGCATGGCGGACTACGCCAAAGACCCACTCGGGGTGCGCACGTGGCAGTTAATCGGGGCGATGGCTAACCCCGACGACGAAGCGGGTATACGCCGTGCTTTCGCGGAAGAGCTGCTGCGTAGCGATGCCATGATCGATTCGTTCGCGGGTGAGAATGGCTCGGCGCTCATCGAGGCGCGTAACGAAAAAGCGATGCGCGTGTTCGATGCGACGTGGGACGAGGGCCACCATCGGGTTGGGATTTTCTACGGCGCCGCGCATATGCCAGATTTTGTCGAACGGCTCGAAGCTCGCGGCTTCGTTGCCAGCGATACGCGTTGGCTCGATGCTTGGTCGCTGGTCGAGTCGGCTGAGGTAACAGAGCAATCCGACCGCTAAGCCACCCTACGCGGCGCTTGGGACCGCAACAGCAACGGTAGCTACTCAGTCGTTGTGCGCACGAGCGTCATCTGCGTCGATTACGCGCGGCTGATGCTCGATTGGAAAATTGACCGAATTGGCGATAAAGCACTCTTCCCTAGCACGCGTGTGCAGAGCAAGGGCTAGGTCGCGATCGTGACCCGTCGCGATTGTGGCAACGGGATTTAGCACGGCGCCGGTTATCCGTGTGATGCCATCGTCATCGCGTTCCATAGTCGCCGTTGCGGAGTCCGTATACGCAGTGACGACAATGCCCGCATCGGCGCACAGATGCAGATACCAAAGCTTGTGGCAGCCAGCAATCGATGCCAACAACAGCTCCTCGGGATTCCACCGATGGGCATCTCCCCGAAATGCAGGATCCGACGAACCAAGTAGCGATGGTTTATCGCCGCTGCTGACCGTGAAATCGCGCGAATAGCTGCGGTAGTCGACCGTTCCACGGCCGAGGTTGCCAGTCCAGGTCAGTGATAATGAATAGCGGTGCATCGCGACGGCCGTTTAAAGCGGTGTGCTTAGCTTACCGTTGTTTCTCATGACCGTACGGCACCGGCACGGCACCGTCCGTCAGATCGGCCCACGGCTCGTCGGCGTAGCGGGCCTCACGAAACGCAGCAATCTCGTCGGCGTAACGCAGCGTTAAGTCGATATCATCGGCACCGCTCAACAGTCGCTCGCGAACTTCGCTACTGATCGAGAAGTCGACCTCTCCGGCTGCTGTCACAATACGGCCAGCAGTAAGATCGACCGTCACGGTGAGCTTCTGCGGATCCGCCGCTGTTGCTGCCTCGATCGCGTCGATCGACGCTTCCGCTAATTCGATCGCCAACAAACCGTTGCGATAGCAGTTGCGCTGAAAAATGGCGCCGAATGAAGGTGCGATAACAACCCGAATCCCGTAGTCGGTCAGCGCCCAGACCGCGTGCTCTCGCGACGAGCCGCAACCGAAGTTGGTCCCGCCAAGCAGAATCGTCGTTTCAGCATAAGCTGGCTGGTTGAGCACGAAATCCGGCACCAACGTGTCTTTATCGCGGCCGTTATCGGCGTAGCGCCAGGCGGCGAACATACCGATGCCGAGGCCGCTCTTCGACACCCGCTTCATTTCGCGGGATGGAATAATCGCATCGGTATCGATGTTGTCGCGCCGGAGCGGCGCAACGACACCATTGTGTACGCTAAACGGACGCATGACCGACTCTCTCGGCGGCTTGGATGGACCCAACGATAGCACTGGCTGCCACCGTAGCGGGGCTAGCCAGGTGCGTTCGAACGCCTGGCCCTTGGCGGCCCTCGAAGTTCCGGTTGGTTGTTGAAATCACACGTTGCCCAGGCTCAAAGCCCTCACCACCGGCGTAGAAACACAACGAACAGCCTGATTCGCGCCATTCGAAACCGGCATCAATGAACACGCGATCGAGACCTTCCGCTTCGGCCGCACGTTTCGTTGTCGTCGATCCTGGCACGCAAATAGCCCGGACACCGGGGGCAACGCGGTGGCCCGCCACAACCTTGGCGGCCGTGCGTAAATCGGCGAGACGCGAATTTGTGCAAGAGCCAATGAACGCTGCGTCGATTGGCACGCCGACTAAGCGTTCACCGGGCGTGACCGCCATGTACGCCTGAGCGCGCTCAGCAGCGGCTTGTTCGGCCTGTGTCGGCAGACTCTGCGGTGCCGGAATAGGCTCGGCAACACCAATCGATTGGCCGGGACTCGTACCCCAACTGACCATCGGCTGGCACGCACTGGCATCGATACGCAGCTCGTGGTCGAAGTGCGCATCGGTATCCGTACACAGCGATTGCCAATACCGCCGCGCGCGCAACGCGCTCGCGCCGCGGGGGGCATACGGTCGACCATCCAAGTAATCGAAGGTTCGCGAGTCTGGCGCGATGATGCCGGTGAATGCCGAGAACTCAACGGCCATGTTGCACAGCGTGAAACGACCGTTCATTGGCAGCGCACTAATGGCAGGCCCGGCAAACTCAATGGCGCAACCGCGACCACCGGCTGCGCCGTATCGCGCGATCAAGTGCAAGATAAGATCTTTGGCGGAGACGTCATCGCGTAACTGGCCATCGAACCACACACGCATCTGTTGTGGTCGACGGGTACGCAGCGTCTCGGTGGCGAGCGCGTGCTCGCAGTCGCTCGTGCCAATTCCCCACGCGAGTGTGCCAAGGGCACCGAGGGTACAGGTGTGCGAATCGGGACAAACCAGTGTCAGTCCTGGTAGCGCGATGCCTTGCTCAGCCGCAATCATGTGCGCAATGCCTTGCAACGGATCGTCAAGATCGAACAGACGGATACCCGCCTCGCGAGCGCCATGGCGCAACGAACGAATAAAATCGGTGCCACTCGGCATTAAGGTCGAATCGTTGCGGCCAGGGAAGGTATCGATAATATGGTCCATCGTCGCGAATGCCGTGGCCACATTGGCGACCGCCCGATCGGCCTCGGCCAAACTGGCGAGCGCAATACTGCCCGTACGCTCGTGCATAAATACGCGATCGAGAAACAGCAACGACGTTCGCTCGCCAAGCGAGCGGATTTCGTGCGTAGCCCAGATTTTGTCGAACAGGGTACGCGGCATGCCTGGCCTGGCTCCCAAGTTGTTATAAGTTTATAATATTAGCACATTTACTCCCCGCCACTTGGAACCATCATCGTGAACGCGACATTAAAGGAAAAGATCCCGCTGATTGCTCGTAATGAAGGCGTATGGGACGGTTATTACCGTTACTACAACGCCGCTGGCGACAAAGTCGATGAACATAAATCGCGCTTAATCTGCCGGTTTCCTACGCCTGACAGCTACCATCAAACCAACCACTACCATTGGTCAGACGGGCGCAGCGAGATCCGCGACTTTCCATCGAACGTTGAGAACGGCAAGCTCATTTTCTTTACCGACATTGAGGGTTGGGCCGCCGAGGTCGATCTTGACGAGGCGCGCCGGACGACGATGCTGCATTGGGTCCGAAAAAATGAGCCGGATCTGTATTTGTACGAAATGATCCAGAACAGCGATTGTGGTCAGTACCGCGCTCGCGTTTGGCAGTGGTTTCGTGGCGGCCGCTTGTCGATGCGTACGTTGATTGATGAACAGCGTCGCGCCGACGATTGGCGTCCGTACGACGAGCGTGAGTTTAGCTACGCCGAGATCGGCGACGCCTAACTGAGCGAGCGTAAATAGGCAGCAGCGGCAGTCGCGTCGATGACCTCGGCGTATTTCGCCTGCATGTCGAACAGATTTGCCTCGTGCGGCGCGGGATGCCGATCGCCACACGCATCGCTAACAACCAGCGGTATGAAACCGCTTGAGACCGCATCGACACAAGTAGCGCGGATACATCCGCTGGTCGTTAAGCCGGTTAGGATGACGGTATCGATTCCGCGAGCGGTGAGCGTCGCTGCCAACGATGTCCCAAAAAACGCACTCGGATACTGCTTCGATACGATGAGCTCGCCGTCGCGAGGTTCAAGCCCTCGGGGCCACGCACCCATCGGATTGCCAGCCTCAAAGAACTTAAGCGGGGCGACTTTTTCGAAGAAGCGGCCGCCGTTACCGGTACCAGGCTGGTACACGACATTGGTGTAGACAATGAAAACGCCGTTAGTACGGGCGAGATCACAAAGCTCTAACGCGCATTGCAACTCCGCTTCAACGCCCGCGTATAACGGTGAGTCTTTCTCGAAATAGGCCTGGACGAAATCGATCAATACCAACGCGGGGCGCTTACCCGGTTGCAAGGTCCCAGCAAATGCGCTGCTGTAGTTATCGCTGAGCGAGTCCGACATTTACGTGTCTAACACCGTTTCCATTCGATACAAAAACAAGTCTGGGTTGTACAAAGCGGTTAGCTTATCGAGCAGCTGACTCTCCTTGTCGTACGCGTAACGTGTCAACTTCAGCAAGGGCTTACCGGTACTAACACCGAGGCGTTGCGCGACGTCGGTATCGGCGCCCTCGGCACTTAAAAACTGCTCAACGCGAGCGAATTCAATTCCGTACCGCTTAAGAAGCTCGAGGCGCGGCGTTTTTTCGAGCTGCGCTTTCGTCAACCGTCGGTTAAAACCGCGAGTCCAGGTGACGTAGTGCGCAAACGGTACACCTTGTTTGCTTCGGACCCGGATCTGATGGCACAGCGTCTCGGCATCACCGGTGCGAAATTCGTCGGCAATCGCTGCGGGCGGCTGACTGAAGTCCAACTCGATCACCTCGACTTTGGTGTCGCGCCACATGTGATCGATGGACTGCATCAGCTCGGTGAGCGGTGCGTGCATCGTGTCCGGTTGATAACGATAGTCGACAAACGTACCGCGGCCTCGGTGGCGCGCGACCATCTTGCGCAACGCCAGCTCGTCCAAGGCGCGGCGCGCTGTTATTCGCGATACATCGAAGTTCGCTGCCAGCTCCTTCTCCGACGGCATTCGAGAACCGCGCGGCAGCTCGCCGGACGAAATGGCGTCGTGCAACATCGTGTAGAGCTGGTAGTACAGCGGTGTCGGCGACGACGGGTCGATCGAGCGTCGATTCAACCGATCGATCGCCGACCGCTTTTCGGTTTGCGAGCCGGTCTCGGACGGCATAGGCGAAGTCTCTTAGCCAACGAGACGGCGAGTTCGCCGTCTAGTCGTCGTGATGATGATGTTTCCCACTTCGGTCGGCATCTAAAAAGCGAAAAACCTGTTTTGCCAACATCGCTGTCTGCGGATGCTCCAGATAATCGGGCGACTCAAAATCGCTCGGCAATGCAACCGCATCCGCTTGGCCGACGGGACCGTGCGGGTGATTGTGCCCGCCAGCCGCGGCGACCCACTTAAACAACTGCGGGCGTTGCCGGTATAAGAAGGCGGCCGCGCGCTGCAGATTTTCGTCGGGATTGGTCCACGGGTTGAAGTGGAAATAATTGTGCAACTTAGAATCGGTGCGGCCGATGGCGATGCAACCGAGCTTGCAACGGAACGAACCGTGGTTGATGTACGGCGGCCGCCAGAAGTAGCCGCCTGTGGGCAAGTCGCCGAATTGCATCATCCAGCTGTCGCCCCAGATGTGGTAACTCTCTTCGGCGCAATCGTGATAGCTGATGTTGTCCTGCATAAACTCAGGCGACATCATGTACAAAAATGTCATCGCCTCAGTGAGCGGGTCGAAGCGCAACAATTTGATCATGCAGCCGGATGCAACCGATGGCGAGACAATCGAGCCCGAGCTCCACGGCGCATCGCCGTAGGCGTTGAGCGAGACGATACCGGCTGTTAGGGCAAGATCGTGGTGCGCGTCGGACTCTTCAAAGTGCGGCTCAGCATCGTTAAAGAACAGCAGCGCCTCGCAACCATCGTCCACGTTGAGCACTGGCGTGCTAACGCCGGCGGGGACAAACAAATAGTGCCCCTCGGTCAGCGTTTGCTCGTCGTAACGGGCACTACCGGTCAAGACAAACATTTCCCAATCGGAGTAACTGAGTCCGGGAGGTCGCGAAAAGCCGTTCTTGAAACGTACCTTGAGCGAGCAGGCGCCGGTGTCGACATCGAGGGACAACACTTTGTAATCGGTGCCAACGAAACCTGGCAGCTTGAAGGGCTTGTACGCATCGTTAAGCTCGACGAACGGTTCGATATGCGGTCTGGTCATGGTGGCCCCCTTACCAAACGACTTTCATCGCGTCGTCGCGATCGGGTTTTTCTGGTAGCTCATCGTCGGGTATGACCCGGCGCATGTCGCCCGTCATGTTGAACCCTTTGGTCGATACGATGTGTAAAAACTCGGCGTACCATTTTTCGCGTTCCGGCGTGAGAGCCGTTTGCTCGGCAACGATGGCCTCGTAGCGCTTAACTTGCGCCGCCGCTTCTTCGTCTAACCAGGCTTGCGCCTCTGGCGTAACAGGCGGTTTATCGTCCTGCACATGCTTGCCCATAAAGCTACCCTCCCCGTTAGAAACGGTGCTGTACGTCGCACCTTTGAATGTCTTAACCTTAGGACAATAGGACAACCCACGCAAGGCAGGTTGTATTGCGCTACAAGGTATCCATCGGGTCAGGTCCGGACTCCGCTGCGGCGGCGACATCGGGGCGCGCCAGCTGCACAGCCATGTGTAAGTTACGCGCGGTTATCGCTACGGCGTATGAATACAAGACTGCCGCAAGGATGGCTGCGAAACAGGCAGCCGCAGCGACGATCAGGCGGGTTTTCGTCTCAAAGACCTGGTATGCGAGGCGCACAACGCCGCCGTCCAGCACTTCGTTTAATACCGCTAGAATAGCGACTGGTACGGTGACGTTGGCGACGACGACCTGGCGAAAGCCAGTGTCGGCCATCTCACGATTGATGCGTGCGAGTGTTGCAACCTTCGCGGCTTCAGTCGGTGTGACCGCAGCGAGTTCCGTTTGCAGCCAACGCGCCAACTCGGTGCTTCGTAAGCTCTCCAGACGGGCGTTGCGAAGCCATGGCGTCAAACCGAAAACCAATAAGAAAACGTCTTTCAGATGGCGAGTTAACGATGCGCGCTGCAGCGCGGCTTGCCAAAGCGCATCGGCGCGGTCAATAGGTGACGTAACGTCGTCGTTCATTAGCAATCACTGCTGGGGCGTGCGTCTCGGCATCGTACCGAGATTTCCCACAGCGTCCAGGCCCGATGCGCTGTCTGCCCCTATCTGCTCGAGAGTAACGGATCATGACTAAACCTTCGCGTCGCTTACTAACACGTCGCACTCTCATTGCAACAACCGCAGCCGGCGCAGCCACTGCATGCGCGACCCAGCCCGCCGCAACGAGCGTCGACGCCGTCGTCGTTGGCGCGGGCCTCGCTGGCTTAAGCGCCGCCGAGGCGATGGTTCGAGCGGGCCTCACGGTCGTTGTGCTCGAAGCCAGCGAGCGTGTCGGCGGTCGCATGTACACGGCGCGAGACATGGCCGACCGCGGCGAATACGGCGGTATCCAAATTGCCGACACGTACACAACGCTCCTGGCACTTGCTGCGCGCCACAATGTGGCCGTCGGGTCATTCCCACACCGCTTTCCACCGCCGTTGTATGGCATTGACAATACACTGGTCGCCCCATCGGACTGGCCGACGTCGATGGCGAATACGCTGCCGGAACCGCTGCGCCAGCAATCCCCTGCGCGACTCTTTGGCACGCTGCTCGCCGCATCGAATCCGTTACACAGTGTCGACGACTGGGACAAAGCGGCGCTAGCTGAGCACGATATCTCAATCGCTGCCGCACTCGCTGAACACACGCTGCCTACCGATGTGCTAGAACTCATTGAGGTCAACGCGAATTACAATGACTTCAACGCGGCGTCGGCGATTAACGTCTGGCGCGGTCAACGCTTGCTAGAACAGGCCCGCAGCGCCAGTGTCATCGTCGATGGCAGCGATGCGCTGCCAAAGGCAATTGCCGATTGGCTCGGCGATCGCATCCGCTTGTCATCGCCGGTCGTTGAGATCGAACAGATTCGGTCAGGGTTGTCAGTAACGACGGCGACAGGTGCGCGCTTCTTGGCCGAGCATGTCGTTGTCGCGGCGGCGCCTGGACCGGCCAGCAACATCGAATTTGCCGTTGCCGGCGGTAAAGCGCGCCGCGCGGCGCTGGCAGCACTGCCGTACACCGCAATCACACAGCTCTTCATTGACACCGATCCGTTTTGGGAAGCAGACGGTCTGCCGCCGCACTTATGGACCAACGGCGAACTGGAGCGCTGGTTCCCGCGCATCGATGCAGCGTCCGGCGATGTTGTCGGCTTCAAAATTTGGCTGAATGGCCCGGGTGCGCAGCGCGTCAGCACGATAAGCGATGCCGCGCTAATGAGCCGTGTTCGCGAAACACTGCGTACACTGCGACCGGCATCGGGCGGTAATGCGCGATTGACTCGGCGAGTTAGCTGGCAGCAAGACGTACCGTTCCAAGCCGGCGCGTACCCGGAGTGGCCGGCCGGCAGCACCAGTGTTGTGGCACACGCGCTACGCCAACCGTTGGGTAACGTTCATTTTGCTGGCGATTACACATCGCCGGTCATGACTGGGATGGAGGGTGCGGCAGCGTCAGGCGTCATCGCCGCCAATGCCATCCTTGCACGCGCGCGATGACCCGTGTGCAGACCTAGATGAGCCCTTTTTTGGTTAACGACTCGATCGTCGCCCGTTGGGTCGCTGCGAAATGGCTGCGCTCCGGCGTAACGGTCGCTGTTCCGTCCAGTAATGAGTTCGGCGGATAGACGCTTACGCCATCGACGGCTAGTGCGAGTAACTCGGTGCGCTGGCGGCTCAGCATGTTGCTCATCCCCGGGCGGCGGCGCCAGCGTCGCAGCGCACCGATATCAAGCTCCGCTGCAGCCACCATGGTCTCGCCAAACCCGGCATTCGCGAGTACGTGGCCGCGGTAGTCGACCACTTTCGACATCCCATCGGTCGACTGCGCGGGGATACCAATGCCGGTAATACCGGCCGAATTTGCTGAAACGACATAGACGTTGTTTTCGTGGGCGCGGGCTTTTTTAGCGATGTCTTTAGGGGTTGGGTCGGGACTGCCGACTTCACTGGTGGAATGAACGAGTATCTCCGCGCCGCGTAGCGCGAGTGCGCGACTGATTTCTGGATAAAGGATCTCCTCCGATGCGACGGCAGCGAGGCGACCGATTTCGGTGTCAGCCACCGGAAAAAGTGCGTCGGCGCCGTAGACATCGAGATAACGATCGAGCACATCGTGTGGTGTTGGTGCATACAACGAGATTAGCCGCCGATACCGCAGCACACGTTGACCGGCCGGATCAAAAACAAAGCTGGCTTGAAAATACAAATCTGGAAAGTGCCGATCGTTTTCGTACGCGTTGCCAGCCAGAAACACACCGTGTCGCTCAGCGACTGCCGCGAGCGCGTCGTACTCTGGACCATCTTCGTCCAATGCCGCCTTCGTCGACCACTCGACAATCGATTCGCCTAACGGAAAACTGCTCAAAAAATACTCGGGCAAGACGACCAGACGCGTATCGCTACCGATAAAGGCTTTGGCAGCACCGACCTGTTGATCGATGCGCGCGATCGTCTGCAGCATCCGTTCGCGCGCACCGGGAACATCAAGACTGTTTACCGCATCGCAACGTGTTTGCAAGGCAAGCGCGTGATACGCTGGATACTCGGTCATGCGTTGTCCTCTCGTCCGACCCGACGCCGGCAACCTACCGATAATTGTATTCGAGATATGTCGGTTCTACACTTAAGCGTGGCTTGGATTAGCTCAGAAATTGCACTGCTGTTGGTAACCGCTGCCAGCATTGGCGTTGTGCACACACTGATCGGGCCGGATCATTACCTACCGTTTGTTGCACTCGCCCGCGAGCGGGGCTGGTCCTTGTCGCGAACGCTGAATACAACGGCTCTGTGTGGTATTGGGCACTGCGCTGGGTCCGTCATCATCGGTTTTGTTGGGATCGCGTTTGGGCTCGGTATCGCCGGTCTTGAGGCCACAGAGTCGACCCGCGGTGACATAGCCGCTTGGGTACTACTCGGTTTCGCTATTGCCTACCTGATTTACAGCCTTAGAGTCTGGCGTCGCAGCGTCGTGCACAGTCACGAGCACGCACATACCTGCGGCACGGTCCACGAACACGAGCATAACCATCTCGATGAACACGGCCACGTGCACGTGGAGACGAGCGGCGCGACGCCGGTCGTCGCCGCTCTGTTTGTGGTTTTCGTGCTGGGGCCGTGCGAGGCTTTGATCCCGATGCTGATGTACCCGGCGGCAACGTTAAATGCCGGAGCCGTGCTCGCCGTTACGCTAACGTTTTCGTTTGCAACCGTTGCGACGATGTTAATTGCCGTCGCTGTGGGCTATTCGGGCGCAAAACGATTCTCGTTGAAACTGCCGGTTGGCGCGCCAGGTGCTATCGCAGCTACGTTAATCGGCGCCTGCGCCGCCGCAATGCTGCTCGGGCTGTAGCCCCATGCGGCTGCTGCGCGCAGCGACGCTAACCGTCGCCGATATCGAGCGCAGTCGCCGAATCTACGAACAGTGGCTCGACTACGCGCTGGTTGAACAAACGCGTGTCACCGAGCAACAGGCGATAGCGTGGGATGCACCGGCGGTCGCGAACGCACCGCAGATCGTCATGCGTCCTGCCTCGGGCACTGGCATTTACTTGCGATTTATCGAGCAGCCCGCGCATCCCGACTACGTCCCGCTACGAACGTATGGATGGGCGGCAATCGAGCTGTGTACAACAGATGTCCTTGCCGTTAACGAGCGCATGCTGCAGTCGTCCGATTTTGCAATTATCGGCCCACCACGTGAAATCGACGGACTGCCGGCTATCTTTCCGATGCAAGTTCAGGGGCCGGACGGTGAAATCGTCTACCTCACCGAGATACGCGATAACTTACCGGACTTCGACCTGCCGCGAGCGGCCTCGTTGGTTGACCATTTGTTTATTTTAGTCATGGCCGCGAGTGATTTACCGGCCACTAATCGCTGGCTGGCAGATAACGCTGGGCTCACCATCGGTCGCGACAAAATGGAGATCGTTTACACGATGATCGCCAATGCGTTTGGTTTACCCGCCGACGATCTGCATGCAATCTCAACGCTGATTCATGAGAGAGACGTTTTTATCGAGGCCGATCAATACCCAGCCGCCGCCACAGCGCGTCCATGCCTCGACGGCTGGCTGCCACCCGGAATCGCGATAGGTACGCTCTGGCATCCGGACTTCGCCGCACTGGCAGCCGCGACTGACCATGCGATCGGTGAGCCGAACGTGCAGTCCGGCCACGTTTACGATGGGCAATCGTCGCTAACGCTTCGCGACCCAGACGGGACACTGATTGAACTCGTTGCCGGCTAACGTTGGGCTACAGTGGCGCAAGCCCAAGCAACGTTCGCTCTTCATTAATACGCGCGCGGTTTTTCGCGAGTAGTTCGGTCAGACGCTCGCTATCGTCCAGTAACGAGACAAAAAAGTCGCGGTCCACTTCGAGACTCAATAAGCCGTCCGTAAGCTGCCCGGCCTTATCCATGTAGTCCATCGCTCTGTCAGAGTCACCCGACAAAGCGTACCAACGGGCCTCACTGATGTCGTAGTTGTAGTTATTGGCACCGTTCGCCCGACCAACATCGAGCGTCCGTCGCCAACGCTCAAGAATCTCTGCTTTGAACGCCTGTCGTCCTTCGCGATGCGCCGCGTACGCTATCGCGTAAAACGGCGGCACCTCCGCTTCGAAGGGCCAAAACAGCTCGCGCTCATAAGCTTCCAAAGTGCCGAACGACGTATCGAAATAGCTCAGAAGGGTCTCGTCGTAACCGGCGCCCGCTAGCGTCTTAATCCATTCGGCCCGAGCGAAGTACACCTCACCCATCTCGCCGCGCCAAGCGTCAGCACGGGCAACCGCCTCGTCGTTCTCGCCTTGCAACAGTGCCAGGCGTGTCGCGACGAAAGGCATCCCACTGGCAAGTGCCGAATCAATCGCACCGATACGCAAGCTATCGAGGGCCAGCGCCGCCGACACGCTTGTTTGCCGACTCTCGCGGCCGCTAAGCACGGCTTGAGCGGACTGGATGGCAACTGCGACTTTCCCAGTACGACTGTTGACGATTGCCTCGAGACCCGCGACATCGAAATTGGCTGCACTCAGAAGTTTCACGCTGGCGACGACATCGAACGCCGTGTCTATTTGCCCAGTGTCGAATGCGGCGTTTACAAAGTTATAGGTCGCTGGGCGAAACAGAGGGTCGAAAGCGAACAGCTCCTGCAATTCGTCGAACCCATCGCGGTAGCGGCGATTGGCAAAGTGATTGAGTACTAGCCACAGCCGCGCATCAGCGTGACCCGGGTTGAGCTCCAACGCGCGGCGCAATGAGCGTTCGGCAAGTAACAACTCATCCGAGTCGGAGTACAACAGCCCGCGAACCGCCAACGCATCGGGTAGATTCGGATCAAGCGCTAGGGCTTGGTCGGCGTAACCGATAGCACGGGGTACATTCTCGGCCGGATCCTCGGGACCGACACCACCCGGGGCAAAACTGAGCAAGCGCTCCGTCAACGCCAACGCTGAATAAAGCGGTGCATAGTCCGGACTCTGATCGACAGCGCGGGTTAGGACCTCGCGGGCCTTGTACAGCGCGCGCGGCAGCCGTCGTCGTATGAGCGCACTCGCTTCAAGGTACGCCGCATACGCGTCGACATCCGTACTTGATGAGCGATCGATGCTGATCGACTCGCCCGCTAATCGTCCGCGTAGCGAGCGCAGTACCTGCTCGGCAATACGATCCTGAAGCGCGAAGATGTCACCGAGCTCCGACTCATACGAATCACCCCACAGCGTGACGCCGTCTTCTGCACGTACGAGTCGGGCATCGATTCGAACGCGATCCTCGAATTTTCTGACTGAGCCTTCAAGCACAGACCCGACATCAAGACGCTCGCCAAGCTCTGCGATCGTCACACCGGTGTCGCGGAACGAGAACGACGACGTACGGCCTTTGACCGTCAGTTCGCTCTGGCTCATCAACGTGTTCAATATTTGCTCGGCGACACCGTCCGCGAAGTATTGAAATGTCCCGCCCGGTGACAGATCGTTAAACGGCAAAACCGCGATCGCCGCGTTGGCCGCGACGGTACGATCAGTAACCGCGCCACGACGCTCGAGTTGTTGCCAAACGACCAATGAGCCTACCGACAGCAATCCCGCGACAATGACGACGTCGAGCCAACGTGACGATGACGGCGCCGCCGTCGCCGACATCGCGTCGGTGCGCACCACACCGTCGGGAGTGACGTCGTAAATCCACGACAGTACGAGGACGATTGGGAAGCCGAGCATAAGCACGACGGCGAACAGACTCGCCACCCAGTCCGGCATCTGCAAGGCCGGCACCAGCACGTCGACCACCTGCATAATGAGCCAGCCAACAACGATGTATGCCGTCGCGACTCGGTAGACGTTACGGCGGCGGAGTTCTTCGAAAAAATTCATGGTCGGCGCATACAGATGAGCTCAACATGCAGGAGTCAGTGGCGATGATACCCCGTGGCCAACCCTGCTGAGCGCCGCGGAGGTCTCAGCCTGGCGCTGTCGAGGGTTCGTCAGTGACGATGTTAGTGCCCTTAAACTGCCGATATTTGCCAAGAAACACCAGTGGAATCGCCCCCGCCAATAGCGCGATCGCCGCGTAAATTAAAATTGGATCGTAGTTACCAGTCGCATCGTACGCCTTGCCAAAGATTAGCGGCCCGAATCCCGCACCAGCGGCAAAGAACGCGTACAACGTGCCGTAAATCGCGCTGTAGTTACGAAGCCCAAAGTACTTTGATACCAGAAACGCCATTAAGTCGTATTCGACGCCCGCCGCAGCACCGAGAATGAATACCGCGATCGCCGCCGAAACCATCGTTTGATCGGCGCCTTGCAGCATCCAGCATGATAGGGCGGGCAGCGACATAATGATGACAGCAACACCGGGCGCCCAGAAGCGGTCGATCAGGTAACCACCCACCAATCGGCCAACTAAGACCGAGTAGCCGATAAACGTTGCGAGAAAAACAGCGTCATCGACGTCAAATCCCTTGGTCAACATAATTTTTTCAAGGTTTGGAATCGGCCCGCCGACAGCGAACGAAATCGGTACGAATGCGTAGGCCAGTAACCAGAATCGCCAGTCGGTCAGCGCCGTTTTCAATGGCATACCGTCGCTACCCGCGGTAACGGCACTCGGCGCCGCTTGCTGCAACTTTGCCGCACGATGCGCAACTCGCGGATCGTCAACCGGTCGAAATGCTACCCATGCGATCGGTAACGCAATGATCAATGGCAATGCCCCTACGGCAACATAGGCGAATTGCCAGTCGTACAACTCAATCATCCTAGCGGCGAACAACTTAGCGAAGGCACCGAAAATACCGGTGGCTAATAACGCACAACCGAGTGCCAAGCCGCGGCGCTCATTGAACCAGCCGTTAACGACTCGCGTCCAAGTAATCGGTAGCGTACCGACGCCGAATACCGCCGTGACGGCCCACGTGGCGAGATACAACGTGTATGAGCCGCTGGTGTTAAGGCCAAACGCCATCATCGACAAGCTAAACGTGACCAACGAGAACAAAACGACTTTTCGAACGCCAACCCGATCCGCAACGTAGCCGATCACCGGACTCATAAAGAAAGCGGTCAACGTGAATACAGCGAGACCGGACAGGGTCTTGCCCATACCCCAGCCAAACGCTTCCTGATACGAGATGGCAAACACACCGATTGTGTAAAACGGCAGCGGCGACATACCGAGTCCGATGCCAATCGCGGCGGCAACGACTACCGGCCACCCGTATTTGAACTCCTGGAAACTCCCCGCCATCGCCTTGCCTCTTCTTATTCGCTACCGCTGCGAGTTACTCGCCGCTCATTGCACAACGTGCGCTTCACCGGCACACCGTGCTCAAACCAATGCCAGGTCCGCACTCTGACGTCGTGACCGGGTTCGACCACAATACTCTCGAGAAAATGCATCCCTGGCGAATCTTTGCGCTCAAGACGCAATAAGATAATGCCGCCGTCGGTTGCCCAGGCGTAGCCCGCAAACCGCTCGTTATCCCAGACTAAGCGATCGCCGTCCAATACCCCACCGAAACTCAGTTGCTCCTCGCGGCCGTCATCCCAGGTAAAACGATTGTGTTGGACGTAGGCGTAGTCGCCGTTCGCCGGAAACTCGCAACGAACTTCACTGCGATGGCGATCGATGACGGCACCGGTCAAGTCGACAATTTGATACTCGCCGTGCCAAACGCCCTCATGCGCCCGCAATGTGTCAAGAAAACTCATACTGCGCTCTCAGCACGTTCGATCAGCGCCTTTTTATTGGTCTTGCCCGACGTTGCCCGCGGTAACGCATCGAGTTGCTCAAGATGGCGTGGTTGCTTGTACGGCGCTAGCTGCTCACTGAGCATGGCTGCCAGCGCAGCTAGCTCGAGATGCTCATCGGCAACTACGAATGCCGCAATCTCATCACGACCGTCAGCAGCGCGGTAGCCGACAACGACCGCTTCACGAACGAGATCCGCTCCGAGCAACGTCTGCTCAATTTCTACGGGATAAATGTTGATACCAGCGCGGTTGATAACGTCTTTAGAGCGGCCACGCAACGCGATGAAGCCATCGGGGTCGCGTGCAGCAAGATCGCCGGGGTAGAACCAACCGTCGGCATTGCCAGCATCCGTATTACCGTCGGCATCAAGCGCCGTCGTCGTGACACCCGGTCCACGGTAACGCAACTCGCCGGTCGTGCCGTCGGCGACGCTCGCACCGGTCGCATCGACGATATCAATCTCGACGCCATGAGCGGCTTGGCCAACCGTTGCGCCGTGCGTGGAAAATTGCTCGGGTTGTAAGACGGAGACTCCTCCTCCTTCTGACGATGCGTAATAGCCAATCAGGTTTGTCGTCAGGCGTTGTTGAAACGGTCGTACCTCGTCGGGATAAAACGCCTCACCGGAGATAATCAGCCGGCGAAGATGCGGAAACAGCGGGCCGTCGCCCGGCAAGTCGAGTAAGCGCCGCATCATCGTTGGCACTAAAAACGTTGCCGTCGCCGCTTCGCGATTAATCGTCGCCACCAACTCGGTCGGCTCGTACGGCGGCGGCGCTAACACCAAGCGTCCACCGGCCGCCAATGTCGACATCGCAAACGATCGCCCAGCGCCAAATACCAGTGGCGTGACCAGCGCGAAGCTATCCTCGCCGCTAAGACCTAACGACACCCACTGTGTCGCGAAGCGTTCAGCCATCTGCCGATGCGTGACCAACGCGCCCTTCGGCCGACCCGTTGTGCCCGACGACAATGAGACGAGCCACGCCGTATCGGCAAAGTTAGCTAGCTCGACCGACGGCGACGACGCGTTATCGGCCGTTATGAGATCGCCGACCCGAAGCAGTCGAGCAGGCGTCCATGCCGTGTCGCGTCCGTCCGCAACAACGAGTCGAACGACGCCAAACGCGGCAGCCAAGCGGTTCACTTCGACGTCGGTGTTACGGTGATCGATCGGAACCAAACACGCACCAAGACCCGCTACGGCAAAATGCGCGATGACGTGCAGCGGCGAATCGGGCAAACAGATACCGACGCGATCGCCAGGACGAAGGCCCGCGTCGTCAAGTCGTTTCATGAGCGACACAGTGGCCGCCCACAGCGCCGCGTAGGAATAGGCGTGGCTCGCGAAACTCAGCGCTGTATGGCTAGGCCGCTGCAGCGCGTGTCGCTGAAGCAGTTCCGCAAGATTCACGCCGTTACTGTCCCGTTGTCGGGTCAAGCCCGTAGAGGCGTATCACGTTGTCTCGGTACAAAGCCTGCAGGCTCTCTTCACGAAGACCCATCGCATCGATCTCGCCGCGGGTTCGAACGAAATCGAGTACGGGAAAATCGGTGCCGAAAATCACCTTCTGGCGGCCGTAGGTATTGATGTAGTGGCGAAAACTCTCTGGCCAGTACTTCGGGCTGTGAGCATCGCAACCAATAAAGACGTTGTCGTGCTTCCACGCCATCGCGATCATCTCGTCCGTCCATGGAATCCCAACATGGATACCGATTAGCGTTAGCTCCGGAAAATCGCAGGCAACCGCATCGAGCGTGATCGGTTGGCCGACGCTGCGGCCGCGGTGAACCGGGCTGTAGTTCATCGATTGGCCGACCTGCATTTGAATCGGTATGCCGAGCTCACAGCACTTGGTGTAGAACGGATAGACCTTGGCGTGGTCCGGCGCAATCTCGAACCAGTGCGGGTAAAAATGCGCACCGATACACCCGAAGTCGCGCACAGCGGCTTCTAGTTCGCGCACGCCGGCCATGCCTTGCGTGGGATCAATGCCGAGCATGCCGGAAAACCGTTCTGGGTAGCGCTCTACCGCGTCGGCCACGATCCGGTACGGCATGTGGTAACAGTCCGGTAAGCCGAGTCGGCCCGCCTTGGCGGCAATCAAAAACGCATGACCGATATTCGCCTCGTCCATCCGCTCGATCATCGCTTCCAACGACAAGCCGGGCATCAACGATTGCTTGGCCTTCATCTTGCCAACAAAGAAATCGTCGCCCCAGTTTGGTCGCTGCGCGAGTGCCTCGTCGGTCCAGATATTAACGACGGCATCGATGGCGCGAATATCGCTCATGCGGCGCTCCGCCCTGCCGTTCGCGTGGTTGGGGTAAATCCGAGCGGCACACCCGCATCCGACGTAAAGCCGTACAAAGGCTCATCCGGAATCGCTTCGGCAACGATACGGCGCGCGGCAAGTAAGCCATCAATATCGATACCAGTCGTCAGCTCCATGGCCTCCAACATGAAAACCAAATCTTCAGTCACGATGTTGCCGCTCGCCCCGGGCGCAAACGGACAACCACCAAGGCCGCCGAGCGATGCGTCGACTGTCGTCATACCGGCGTCTAGCGATGCCAATGCGTTAGCCAGCCCTAGACCACGGGTGTTGTGCAGGTGTACGCCGGTGAGATTCTCCGCGCCGACGACACGATGGACTGCCTTGATCAGCCGCTTGACGCTCGCCGGGTCGGCATAACCGGACGTATCGGACAGGCCGACCTCGTCGCAACCGGCTTCCATTAGTCGCTCCGCCGCGCGGCATACATCCGCTTCGCTGACAGTACCAACGATCGTGCAACCGAACGCCGTCGACAGTGAACCTTCGAAATGGGGTCGCTGGTTCTCGGGCAGCTCGTCGATTAATGCCCGTACGGCACGGACTTCGTCGATGACTTGATCGTGTGTTTTGCGAAGGTTCCGCAGGCTGTGCGTTTCGGAGACCGACAGCGGCAACGTTAGTTTGTGCGCACCGGCCGCGAGCGCATCGGCTGCACCACGCCGATTTGGCACCAACACGGCAACGGTGAGACCCGGCAATTGGCGCGCAGCTCTGACCACATCGCCGGTGTCGGCCAACTGTGGCAGCAGCTTTGGCGGCACAAACGAGCCGACCTCGATCTCGCGCACACCGGCCGCATGCTCGGCCGCAATCCACCGCTGCTTGTCCGCCGTCGACATGATCGATTTGGCGTTCTGCAGGCCATCGCGTGGACCGACTTCACTGACCAATACATCGACGTCCATGGGGGTTCCTCGCAAAGAGTCCTAAGTTGTTATAAGATTATAACAACTAGCGGGCCATGACGGCCAGCGACCGTTTAATGTTTTGAGACCGATGCCTGCACCGTTGCAACATATTCGCGTGATCGAGTTTTCGCACATGGTGATGGGCCCGTCGATCGGCGTCATTCTGGGCGATCTCGGCGCTGACATTATCAAGATAGAGCCGATAGGCGGCGACAAAACCCGTAAGTTACGCGGGTCGGGCGCTGGCTACTTCGCGATGTACAACCGCAATAAGCGCAGCGTTACGGTCGACTTGAAGCACCCGGAGGGTCGCGCCGTTGTTGAACGATTGGTCCGCTCTGCCGACGTTTTGATAGAGAATTTCCGCGAAGGCACGATGACGCGGCTCGGTTTCGGTTACGACGCGATGTCTGCGTTGAACGAAAAATTAATTTATTGCTCGGCGCGCGGTTTCTTAGCCGGCCCGTATGACCACCGGACGGCGCTCGATGAGGTCGCGCAGATGATGGGTGGTCTCGCCTACATGACGGGCCCACCGGGAAGACCGCTGCGCGCTGGCGCATCGGTCATCGATGTAGCCGGCGGTATGTTTGGCGTAATCGCGATCCAAGCAGCGCTCGAAGAGCGCCACCGCACCGGGCGCGGCAAACACGTCTCCAGCGCATTGTACGAAAGCACAGCGTTTTTCGTTGGCCAACACATGGCGCAATACGCCGTGACTGGATCTCCGGCGCAGCCAATGCCGGTGCGGATATCGGCGTGGGCGGTCTACGATATCTTCGAAGCGGCCAACGGCGAGAAGGTATTTGTCGGCGTGGTCAGTGACACCCAATGGCGCAAGTTCTGCGAGCAATTTGAACTTGATGCGTTTGCCGCCACCGAGGCTTACGCGACCAATACCGGTCGCGTCGAGGCGCGCGATACGATCTTGCCAGCGGTGCGCGACGTCTTCGCCTCTTTAGCGTACGACGATTTACTCGCTCGACTCGAACGGTGCGGCTTGCCATTTGCGCCAATTGCCAAACCGGAAGATTTATTCGACGACGCACACCTCAATGGTAGCGAAGGACTTATTCCGCTCCACGTTCCTGACGGCGACGCCACCAAACTGCCGGCACTGCCGATCAGCTTTGACGGCGAGCGCTGTTCGCAGCAACGCGATCTGCCAGCCGTTGGCGCCGACACCGACAGCGTACTTAGCGAGGCAGACTTTAGCGAAGCCGACATCGCGCGTCTTCGCGATGCCGGCGTTATAGGCTGAGTTACTCGACAGCCTGACGCGGTTGCGATGCGAAGCGACGCACCGCCTCGGCGGATTCCCAGATGACACCACCCATTAGCCTGCCCGCGGCTGGCGACACCTGACGCACGACGGTCTTTTCGTAAACGCCAGCATCGACGTACGGATCGCCAGCGACTAACGCTTCGGCCGCCGCCTGATCGTCGGCCTGAATTAAAAAGAAGCTGCCACGAATCTTATCGGTCCCCGGGGTCCACATCGGGCCACAAACGAGATAACGCTCGTAGTTGTGCTCAACATAGTGCAAGTGTTGCTCGAGAAAGTCGTGCCGCAGCCCTTCGCTGCGACCGTCGCTGTGATCGTGGCCTTCAACCAGGAAAACAGTCCCTTCGAGGCGGGGAACCGTCGGTGCAAACTCTGCCATCGCGTCTATCCAGTGCAGCGGCCTGAGTGCCGCGGTAAACAGCAGTCTAGCAGGCCCGAATACGTAGACAAAAACGCCGCCGTTGTGCGCTCAGCGTCCGGACTGGACGCCTTGGCACAATCACTCATACAAGCGGCACCCCGCTGTCTAGTTAAAGCGGGCACACACTCGGATCGGCCACATCGCTTACACTTCGTTCGGTCGTCGCGGAGTAACGATGAGCATATTGAGATGATCGCTTATATAACGCTTGGTTCAGAAGACATCACGGGTGCGAAACGGTTTTACGGTGCTTTTTTACCAGCGCTCGGTTATGAGTTGACGGAGAGCCCAGAAGGACTCAGCTGCGCGCTTCCGCAACGACCAAATCAATCAATGGCGCTGCCAGAGCTCTACATAAAGCCAACCTTCAATGGGCGTCCAGCGTCCGCGGGCAATGGCACGATGATCGCATTCCAGGCGAACAGCCAACAGCAAGTCCGTGACCTGCACGCTGCTGCGCTCGCGAACGGCGGCAGTGACGAAGGCGCTCCTGGGTTTCGTGATCGTTACGGTCCTAGTTTTTACGTCGCGTACCTGCGCGATCCGCAAGGAAATAAACTCGCGTTATTTTCAAGCGATCCGAGCGAAGCGGGTCGGGACGACTAGCCCGTCGCTGCGCGTAGAGTCGACGGCAACCGAAGCTGTAAGAGGGCCGTCCCGGCCCGATTGAAACGGCGTCCGTGCAAACCGCGGCTGATCGCGGCGGGACGCCGCTCCTACATCTGTTTCACGCGTTGCATTGTGTTTGCGGCGGCGTTGTTACCGGCCATGGTGGAGGCGGGCTAAAGTCGACGACGACCGAAGCGGTAGGAGGGCTGTCCCGGCCCGATGGAAACGACGTCCGTGCAAGCCGTGGCTGATCGCGGCGGGACGCCGCTCCTACATCTGTTTCGCGCGTTGCATTGTGTTTGCGATGTCGTTGATACCGGCAAGATGCCCCGGGCTAAAGTCGACGGCGGCCAAAGCTGTAGGAGGGCCGTCCCGGCCCGATGGAAACGACGTCCGTGCAAACCGCGGCTGATCGCGGCGGGACGCCCCTCGTACAACGGTTGAAGCGCTGCGGTTGTCAGAGAATGAGGGGGCCGTCTCAAGCCAGATTTATTCCGCCTTTGCGCTCAGCCGAGTGACGACCTCTTTGGCGAAAAAAACCAAGATGGCCGCCGGGATCACAAACTTAACGGCAACTTGTATGAATTGGCGAATCGTCGAGCGAATGCCCTCCCGTACGTCACTCTGTGACATCTGCAAGTCTGTATCCGACCAACCAATCCACAGACAGACGATCAGCACGACAATTAGCGCAATGTAAACGATTGGCTTGCTGGGATTCATTACGATCGATGCCGATTGCCGCGATACGGCATCTTCATGTACAAATCGCCTCGCATGAGTTCTCGCAACATTTGCTCCAACCGACGCTGTACGGTCTCGTCCCGTTTTGCGCGCGTAATCCAACCGAGGTAATCGTTGCGTTGATACCATGGCCGGGACTGATACGCGTCGAGCAACTGTCGGTCGACCAGTGCTCGCTGGACGAAATCGGGCATCGGGTTTTGCGGTCGTTTGCGCATAGATACTCCTACTCGATTAATGCCGCGACGTAAGTCTGTGCGCCATTCGCGACCGAGTATAGCGAAGGCAACGCCAGAAACGGGGTTGCAGCCGCTGCTGCCCTGCTCTGCTATTCTCGAGCGCTTCATGAGTATCGTACGAATCACCGATTGAACGCCGTCATCGACTATTTTGCAGGCCCGCTTGGTCGAATCGAGCTTATCGCTACCGTCTTGCTGATGGTCAACGTCTACCTGTTGGGCCGACAACGTCTCAGCAACTATGGGTTCGGGCTCGCCGGCGTCTTGTTGTTCGGCTACCTATTTCGCGAATACCAGCTGTACTCCGATATGCTGTTGCAGTGGGTGTTCTATGCCCCACTGCAAGTCGTTGGTTTCCTACTCTGGAAATACGGACGGACGCTCGGTGCGCCGTCGACACCCACCGAAACAAACAGCATGCAAGTCGTGTTACTCCCCGCGCGTTACTGGCCGTTGCTTATTGCTGCCATTGTCGCGTCCGCCGCCGGCCTCGGCCACTACATGGCCGCTAACACCGATGCCAGCTTCCCGTACGCCGACGCACTGACGAGCACGATGAGTATCGCCGCCAGTGTTTTGATGCTGAAAAAAATACTCGAAAACTGGCTCCTCTGGATCGTCATGGACCTGATCGCGATACCGGTCTACTACTTAAAAGCGCTATACGTTACGGCGGGGCTGTACGTTGTTTTTTTAGTGCTGGCGGTGCTCGGACTACTACGCTGGTGGCAGAATTACCGCGGCAACGCCGCGCCCGAGGTGGCCGGTGAGCACTAGCCGCGGCATCACGCTCGGTAAGTTCCTGCCCTTACACGACGGCCATGCGTTGCTGCTGCGCGCAGCCGCAATGCATTGCGATGAACTAATCGTCTTGGTTGGTGTAACACCTGACGACCCGTATAGCTTCGAGCAACGCGAACAATGGATCAACTCGGTATTGAATGCGCAATCACAACGACGCGCTACCGTTCGCATTGTCAGCGACCCGGACCCCGACCCGGCGGTCGCCAAGGATGCTGCAGGCACCGTGACCGATGCCGGGTACTGGGATCGGTGGCTGCATCAGAACGCCACTGCCCTTGCCGATGTGGAATTCGTCTTTACGTCGGACGTGTATGGCGCGGAGATAGCGCGCCGAATCGGCGCACGTTGGTTCCCTGTCGATCCTGGGCGCGAGGTGGTGCCGGTCGCTGCGCGTCAAATTCGCGGCGATACGCATCGGTACTTCGGCTTCGTGTCGGACGCTGCGAAACCCGATGTGGCGATGACTGTCGCCGTCGTCGGTGCTGAGTCTACCGGCAAGTCAACGCTGGTAAAGGCGCTCGCCGATCACTACCAAACAAGTTACGCCCCGGAGTGGGGCCGGATCATCAGCGAGGCTCATCCCGATCTAACGGCGCGCGATTTCGATCACATCGTGTCGATGCAGACCGAGCTCATCCATACTGCGCAGCGCTCAAGCAACGGATTGTGTTTTACCGATACCGAGGCGATCACGACGGCCCTGTTTGCGCCCGTGTACCTTGGCGACGAACATGCAGCCTCGTGGCAATGCGCGCGGGCGCAGAACTTCGCGCTCTATTTGGTACTGGATCCGGCCGTACCATGGATCAATGACGGCACGCGCGTACTCGACACAGCGCAGCGGCTACGATTCCACACCGATCTCGTTGCGGCCCTGCAACGCCTCAATAAGCCTTACCAAATCATCGCTGGCGATTCGTACGCCAAGCGAGCGAGCGGCGCCATCGCGGCAATCGATGCCATGGCAACGACGCTGTTTTCCGTACCGGTCTAACCCTATCTGCAGGTATCGCTGGCAGTGCGTGGCTTGAACTCTGCTCGTCAACGCGGTTAAGTGACACAGAGCCGATCAACAATTCGGGCCTAGGACGGAGCGAGCGATGGATTACTACGATCTCGGAACTTACTCGTGCAAGGTCGCAACGACCTCCGCCGACGCGCAAAGGTGGTTCGACCGCGGATTGACGTGGATGTATGGCTACAACCATGAGGCGGCGATTCAGTGTTTCCAGCAGTGTCTGCAAGCCGATCCAACCTGTGCGATGGCCCACTGGGGTATCGGCTACGCGATTGGCCCGAACTACAACAAGCCGTGGGAGACGTTCGAAGCGGATGAGAAGAACGAGGCGCTGCAGCTAGCGTTGGCATCGGTGGCGAAGGCATCAGCGCTCGCAGCGTCGGCGACATCGTTTGAACAGGCATTGATCGCGGCGCTATCGCATCGGTACCCGACCGATACTGATAGCGACGACTTCGCGCCTTGGAATGACGCATTCGCCAATGCCATGCGGCAGGTTTACGCGGAGCACTCGCAGAATCTTGACGTTTGTGCGTTGTTCGCTGAGGCATTGATGAACCGTACGCCGTGGGAGCTGTGGGATCTTGAGTCAGGTCAACCCGTCGACGGTGCCAGTACGCGCGAGGCCGTCACGACGATGGAGAAGGCCTTCGACACGATTGACGGTGCGTGGCGACATCCCGGCCTCTTGCACATGTACATCCACGCCATGGAAATGTCACCGACGCCGGAGAAGGCATTACGACACGGCGACCAGCTCAGCGAGCTTATTCCCGACGCTGGCCATCTGCTGCATATGGCGACTCACATCGATGTGCTTTGTGGTGACTACGGCAATGTCGTGGTTCGTAACCGTGCCGCGGTCAGCGCCGACCGCAAGTATGTCGAACGCGAGGGACCTGAGAACTTCTATTCGATTTATCGCTGTCACAACATGCACTTTCTTATTTACGGTGCGATGTTCCTTGGCCAGCCCGAGCCGGCGCTCGAGATGGCCGAAGAACTGATGACAGCGATACCCGAGGCGTACCTTCGCACCGTCGCTGACTGGTTCGAAGGCTTCTTGCCAATGAAGCAACACGTGCTTATTCGCTTTGGCCGGTGGCACGACATTCTGGATCAACCACTGCCTGATGACACCGAACTGTACTGCGTGACGACAGCGATGATGCGCTATGCGCGTACCGTCGCCTTGGCCAACACCAAACGCCTTGCCGAGGCCGAAGCAGAACGGGACGCCTTTCTGGCCGCGCGGGCGGCGGTACCGGAGAGTCGCACCCTTTTTAACAACACCTGCCAGGACATTCTCGGCGTCGCCGAACAAATGATGCTGGGCGAGCTGGCCTACCACCAGGGCAAATTCGAGCAAGCCTTTGATCACCTGCGCAAATCGGTCGAGATCGACGACAACCTGCCATATGACGAGCCCTGGGGCTGGATGCAGCCGACGCGTCATGCACTCGGCGCCCTACTGATGGAGCAAGGCCATTACGACGAAGCCGAGGCGACTTACCGTGCCGATCTTGGCCTCGATGCAACACTTAGTCGCGCCTGCCAGCACCCCGGCAATGTCTGGAGCCTGCACGGGCTGCACGAGTGCTTAACACGGCGGGGCGAGCACGTCGAAGCGCGGCACATACAGCTGCAACTCGACAGAGCCATTGCACGAGCGTCGGTACCAGTAAAGGCATCGTGTTACTGCCGCTCAGTAGCTGCCTCGGCCTAGCCACGCACCCGCTAGAACTCGTAGGCGAGCGATGCGATAAAGGTGCGATCGCGGGACGTACCAACGCGTATCGCGGCGAACGCATCAGGCGTTACTCCCGCCTGCGTCAGCCGATAATCCTCATCGAATAAGTTGATCACGTTGAGCTGCGCCTTCCAACGATCGCGCCGGTAATAAGTCACGGCACCAACTTCAATCCAGCCATCGTAGACCGCGGCGTTCTCACCACTTGCGAAGATGTCATCTTGATAGTTGACGCTACCGCCAAAGCCAAGCAGACCGTCTAGCAGCGGGAATTCGTAGAACGACGCCAGGTTAACCGCATGCTCGGGGATGCCAGGCAGCGTCACGCCGGCTTCGAATCCAAACAGGAACGGACCAAAGACGAACGACGTCCCACCGTCCAAGATTTCGTTGTCGATGTAGCTGTAACCCGCCTGGATACGCCATTCATCGGTGATCCGTCCGACGACCTCGATTTCGAGGCCGAGAGATTCGAATTCACCGATGTTGCCGAACCGGACGTCGGCAGGTGGGGCGAACGGATTAAGGATAAAGGCAACATCTTGCTCTACCACTTGATAGAGCGTACCGGTCACCAGCAGTTCATCGCCGTTAGGCTGCCACTTCATACCGAGTTCCCATGAGACCGATGTAGTCGGATCGATGATCTGATCATCGGCACCGAGGCGCCCACCCGAGGACGTGTAGCCCTCGGCGTAACTAAGGAATGCAGACAGCTCTTCGTTAAAGGAATAAACAACGCCGCCGCGCCAACTGAGATCATCATCTTCGAAGTCGGATAAATTGTCCTTGTACTCCGAATAACGAAAGCCCAAGAGAAAGGCCCAATGCTCATTGATCGTGACGTAGTCGAGAACATTGAAACCTATCTCCTCGAAGTCTGCGCGGGTTCCGAACCCAGTGTCGACGAGGGTGATCAGCGATGCTGGATCGTCCACCGGCGTAAATGGATCGTTAACCGCATAAGTGTCTGTTACGAAGTTGTAGTAGACCATGTCACTGCTGGATCGGCCGCTGCCATCGACTTCGGACGACTCGAAGGTGTACGACGCGAGGATCTGATGCTCGACACCGCCGGGAGCCTCGAGATCGATAAGATTACGCAAGGTAAATTGCTCGACAGTACCCGTTGAATCGGCCGAATTCGCGGTGATCAGAACGGTATCAGCGAACGGCGTACCGGCAGCGCCGATAAAGCCGAACGTCGGTGTGATCGGCGCATTGTTTGTATCGAAGAACAGCTTGTCGTTCTCCGTGTTTTGCACGGTCGCCTCAATCCGCCAATTATCGAGTACTTGGTACTCGGCCAGCACATATGCGCGCAGCGATTCGGCGACGGATGCGTCGTTGAACCCCGGGATACCGTAGAACTGATCAACGTCTTGGTTTGGGCCGTAGAAATAACCCGAAAACAAATCGCCATCGAGAACCTGACCGCGCTCCTGTGTGTAGTCGTCGTCGATGTACTCGATCCCAGCGACGACCGACACTTGTTCACCAGTCCACGACACGCTCGGGTTAACCAGCAGGCGCTGGCGGAGCACGTTATCGCGAAAACTTTCTGAATCCTCGTACGTACCGACGAAGCGATAGGCGAACGGACCGTCGTCCGTAAAAGCACCGGTCGTATCAAGTTCGATCTTGCGAAAATCGAAGCTTCCCGCCAACAGCTCGACCGTCGTCGATCGCTCGGACTCCGGCCGCTTGGTCACGTAATTGATCAGACCGCCTGGACCACCCTCACCATAAAGCAGCGCCGAAGGTCCCTTGAGCACTTCGATGCGCTCGAGGTTCGCCGGTTCTGTCGACGGCAAACTAGCGACGTTAAGGCCGTTGGCGACTGGCGCACCGTCTTTGAAGACCGACGCACCGAAGCCGCGTATCGAGAGGCTCTCACCACCACCGTTATTCGTTTTCTGGCGGGTGACTCCGGCAACATTACGAAGCGCCTCGTCGATGTTGTTGACCTGCAAGTCTTGCAACAAATCCTGGCTAATCACACTGACCGACGCCGGCGTCTTTAGGATATCGAGTCCGAGTTGGAACGTGTCGGCGCGGGTAGGATCGTAATCGCGCGCATGACCGGTGACGACGATTTCATCGATACCCTCATCGTCGGTACTTTCACTGCCACTGTCACCAGTCGGCTGCTCGGTGTTTCCGGACTCGTCGACCGCCAGCACGTAGGCCCCGCTCGCCGATCGGTCAAAGGACAGACCGGAACCGTTGAGCGCGGCGCCGATGGCCGCACCTGCGGTCATCCGGCCACTGATCGTCGGTGACGTTTTCCCAATGACAAGCCGGTCGGGAGCGATCACGTTGACGTCGAACTGACTCGCGATGGCGAACAGAGCGGGTTTTAAGTCGCCAGCCTCGATGCGAATGGCCCGAACCGCGGAATCCTCGTCGCCCGATTGCGCCGCGGCTGGCTGACTGATAACGCCCGCCATAGCGACAACGAAGAAGGTCAAAAAGCGGGTCGGAAACCCAGTACGAACGATGTTGGTCACCTTGAAAGGTCCTTTTAGCTAGCTGCGTGAATGAGAATCACTCCAAGTTATAAACAATAGTCACTTACCGGCGCCTAATTCACACCCTATGGCCGAAAAAAAAGCGAACCGGCGGCTAGCGGCAGCCGTGATGCTGACAGGAGGCCGCGCTAGCGGCTAATCGTCAGTTGCCCAGCGTCTGTTCGGTCCATCGAAATGGGGAACAAGTCTGGGAGCGTCTCGGTCATCGTCGCGATATCGCGGCTGTTGAATGACGCCGAGATGGTTCCGAGTGCACCAAGATCGAGTGCCGGGTCGATCTCGATGTCCAGATCGGAATAGCGTTGGATATCAGCGACAAGCTCCGTGAGCGTTGCGCCGTCGTAGATGAGTCGCCGATCCCGCCACGCACCAATATTCGCCTTCGGTATCGGCTGTACAGCCGACAGTCCATTCGTCGAATCCGCCGACACCTGCAGCGCCGCAGTGAGTCGAACACGCTCGCGTTGGTCAATGCGCCGTCCGCCAATGGTGAGCGGAAAACTCACCGCGACCTCGCCTTCGGCCACAGCGACACGCGTGACGCCGCCATTCGAACGCACCTCAAATGCCGTGCCGACGACCGTCGAGATCAAATCGTTCGCCGCAACGGTAAATGGTCGTGCTTGATCGGACACCACCTCCAGGAATACATCACCCTGTTCCAGGCGCGCCTCGCGTGCCTGTCCGCCCGCGACGTAGGTGAACGCCGTCGCCGCACCCAGCGTTGCGGTCGTGCCATCGGGCAACGTAATCGTGCGTATTTCGCCGGTATCGGTGGTATAGCGCTGTATCACTGGTTCGGGCGGTGCCATACCGCGCGCTCGATCGGTCTCGTCGCTGAATGACCCAACGAAAACAGGCAGCGCGGCGATGAGACAGAGCGTCGCTGCCGACCATTGACCGGTGCGTGTCCGAAGCCAGTCCGCAAGGCGCCCTGACAATACGCGCTGGCGGTCCGGCGACGGCGGGCGGAGTAGATCCGCATCGATGTCATCGGCGCTCAGATGATCGACCGCCGCCCAAACCGTAACGGCTCGGTCATAGGCGCGTTCGTGGCGAAGGTCCGCAGCCAGCCAGGCATCGAAGGACTCGGCTTGTGCGCCTGTCAGCGCAGCGCGCGCTTTAAGGTCACGCCACTCATGCGCCTCGCGTCTAATTTGATCGTCGGATGATGGTGATCGAGCGTTCATTGCGAGTCGTCTCTGGTGCCCTCCAAGCAGCGATCGATGTCCTCGACCGCTCGTACAATGTGTTTGTTCGCCGCGCTGCGAGACAGCTTAAGTTGCCGGGCAACGGCGGAAACACTCAGTCCGTCGATGCGGTTCAGAATAAATGCACGACGGCGCTTTTCCGGCATCGCCCGCAACGCGCCGTTGATGCGCGTTAATTGCTCTCTTGCCGATAAGAGCCTTTCGGGCGGCAGAACGTCACCCCTTTGCGGGAAAAAAATCGCCTCGACTTCAAAATCGTAGCGCGATCGGACATCGATCGAGCGCTTCTCGCGCAAAACAAGATTGCGGGCGATGATCCAAAGAAACCCGCCTAAGTCGCGAATATCGGCGAGATCCGAACGTTCGATCAGCTTCTGAAAGGCCGCCTGCGTAACATCCTCTGGATCCGGCGGTCCGTTGCCGAAGTGCTTTCTGATCAGGCTGGTGATAGTGGCAGCGTGCGATGCATACAGATCGGAGATCCGATCCACGCCAAGCCCCGATCGGTTAGTGTCACGCTCGTCGATGGCAATACGTGAGCCGCCCATCGCTTAACCGCGCCCGGTCCGGCCGATGCGGGCATCGCCGCAAACCGCTGGAATCGAAGCAACCTCGCATATGCTCGGCAACAAACGACTAACCTTCAAGTTCGTCCCTCAGCTGTCGCAGTATCTCGATCACTTCCTGTTGCAATTTCATGATCTGGTCGATGGCGACTGCCGAGCCCAAAGACAGCAAATTCAAATGATTTTTTGTTGCTGGTAACAAAATCACCGCATCGGTTTCGCGGCCGATACGTTCTCTGTTGAGCGGAATAACAACGTCCGCGGACACACTCGGCCAGAACGTCTGCGACGTGTAATCGGCGAGGACGCGCTCGGTCTGGCGAAGATCCTCAAGTCGGTTAGGCCAGCCCGCAAGACTTGATCTCAGCCCGGGGCTGCCCAGTAAGGTCAGGCGGTTGGCATTGATGGCGGCAAGCAATGCGCCGGTCGGCGGATAGTTCACATCCGGCGTAACCGCCCAATACCAATGCTCCGAAATTTTCGCTGGATCGACGTTAACGATCGTCGCTGCGTCTAGCGCACTGAGTGCCGATACACTGACTTGCCGCTTTTGATGCATCTCCAGCGCGTTCTGCAACTCCGCCTCAGTCGCCTCAAATTCCTGGATTAACGAGACGACAAGTTCGTTCCTTGATCGCGAATCAACGATGGCGTCCCACCATCGCTCCAGAGCAAATGCGAGCAAGATACTGACCGTAATAATCGCCACTTCGACGAGCGCTTGATTGATCGTGTCGCGGTTTGCTTTGGGCGCAGACATGGTAGCTGTTGCCGTTTGCCGATCGACCGGCAGAGCCACCAGTATAGCGAAGGACAGGCTGCACGCTGGCATCGGTCATCCGCCGCAATGCTATCTGGCGCCAACACTCCGCGAAGCGCCACCGGGACCGCCGTCAAATTCTGGCAAGAGCGCTGCTAGATCAGCCTAGGCGTTGGAGTTTTGCTGCCACTACCGCATCGGCAAGCCTTTGCCGCAACCCAAATACTCGGCCGCGCTTTTGTAACCTTAGCTAAGCGAGATCGTCTTTGCCTTCGATCAGATAGTGGTGGCTAATCGAGCCGGCTGTCCGAGCGCGAAGGTGCGGCTCGTAGTCTGGATCAGCCATAAACGACTCGGCCGCGGCTTTTGATGGCCACTCGATGATTATTCGAAGAGCGGCACTCTCGCCCTCACCCTCAAGCCGTACATGGTTCGCGGTCCTAGCTAGGTACCTGCCGCCGTGCTTGGCGACGAGCGCGTTCGCGGGTCCGATGTAGTCGGCGACCCACGCGTCACTGGTGGGCGTTACGTCGAGAACGGAATAGTGGCTCATCGTTGTTGCTCCTTTTGATTGGTGAGTGTCTAGCGAGCGAAACCGTCGAGGACCGTTTTGCCGATCGCCGCGCCGCTTTCTTGAAACTCATGCGCCGCTCGCAAGGTTTCCACGCCAAGCTCGCCCCCGTGTTTATTGACGGTCGACACTAAGGTGCCGTCGTCCATAAGATCTGCAACGCGATTAAGCAATCGATGCTGCACATCGACGTCATCTGTCTGGAACATGGGGCGCGTGAACATGAACTCCCAGCTGAGCGTGATTGCCTTTGGCTTAAGGGGCTTGATATCGAGTGCTTCGGGGTCGTCGATAAGGGCGATGTGACCGCGTGGTTGAATCAGCTCGACGATTGCGTCGATATGCTGGTCCGTATTCGTTAAAGCGGCAACGAAGCGGGGATTAATACCCAGCGCCCGCATTTGTTCGTCGAGGGGCTTGCGATGGTTAATGACGTGATCCGCACCCATCGCCCGCACCCAGTCCACAGTCTCGGGTCGCGATGCGGTTGCAATCACGTTAAGGCCAGTGAGCCGCTTAGCGAGCTGAATCAGTATCGAACCGACGCCACCTGCGCCGCCAATGACGAGCAACGCGTGACCCGCACCGCCGCCCTCATTGAGCGCGAAACTGTCGAATAACATCTCCCAGGCCGTAATTGCGGTCAGCGGCATACCGGCCGCCTCAGTAAAGCCAAGCGATGCCGGCTTGCGACCGACTATCCGCTCATCCACCAATTGGAACTCGGCGTTTGAGCCTGGACGCATAAGATCACCGGCGTAAAACACCTCGTCACCCGGCTGAAACCGTGTCACGTCGGACCCGACGGCGGTAACGACGCCGGCACCGTCCCAGCCGAGGATGCGCGGTCCATCGGCCGGTTGCATTCCGGCGCGAACTTTCACATCGACTGGATTCACCGAGATTCCGCGAACATCGACGAGCACGTCGTGTCCTCTCGGCTCGGAAACAGCGGTCTCGAATTCGACCAGGGCATTTGCTGCGTCGATCGGGCATGCATCTGTATGGCCGATGGCTCTCATTGTCGTCATTGATTTTCCTTAGCGGCTTCAGGAGCACGTTAATAATTTTGATTAAAATGATAAACATGCTTTTCGCGAAATGATTGTTCGTATATTTTTGGTTAATGGACACGCTGTCGTTACGCTTATTTTCGAGAATCGCGGACTTAGGGTCGGTGACAGCGGCAGCGCGTGACCTTTCGTTATCGCCAGCCAGCGCGAGCGCGCGCCTCAGCAAACTTGAGGAAGTCGCGGGATTTCGTCTGTTCAACCGAACGACCCGTGCGGTCTCGCTGACAACAGCCGGCGCCGAATTTTTGCCCTACGCACAACAAGTCCTCGAAACGCTAGAAGCCGGTTTGAGCGAAGTACGCGGCCACGGCGCGGCGGCCCAAGGTCGATTGCGGATGACGATGCCTGGCTCGTTTGGCCGACTGCACGTCATCCCAACACTGGCTGACTTTCAGAGTCGCCATCCGCTCGTCAGCCTTGATCTGCGACTCTCGGACGAAGTCCTTAACATCGTTGAAGGGGCTTATGATCTCGTCATACGGAACGCACCTTTGGAGGACAGCACGCTGGTCGCTCGCCGGCTTGCTGCAGACCGGCGGACACTGGTCGCCTCTCCCGCGTACATCCAGCGATATGGCAGTCCGTCTACACCCAGCGAGTTATCGGAACACCGATGCGTTGTACTCGCGGGTCATCACAAGTGGAAGTTTCAATCGGAGCAGGTTGTTGAGCCACCGCATTCGGTCATCGTCAACGACGGAGAGGCCATGCGTACGTTGATTGAAAACGGCGTTGGAATCGGGGTCCAATCGCAGTGGATAGCCAGCGAGCACTTGCGCGATGGTCGTCTCATCCCGGTGCTGCACGATGACCCTCTTGCTAGCGAGACCGCGATTTGGGCGCTTTATCCCAGCAACCGCATCGTCGCTCCGAAAGTCCGAGTGATGATTGACTTTCTGCTTGAGCAGTTCCAACCGGTACCGCCGTGGGAGCGCTGAACCTGATGGCATCGAGCATGTACGGATAGGTCGATATGGCGCTACGAGGATACAGCTCACGTACCAATCCAAGTTCCACGGCGACTCCCGGTTGGCGGGCACCATTGCTACGCGTTAGGACACTTTTTCGCCACAATTGGGCGGTCTACTAAACACTCGGTAGTTGCATTGAGAATCGCTGCGATGAAGGCTTTTCGACCGCTAGTTCTTGTAGTCATAACGCTCGTCACCGTGACAGTGCTGACGCTGGCGCGGGCCGGTGACGATCGCTCGGTGGTACTCAGCCAGGCGATTGCCGCTCAAGAGAACGCCTTGGACAACCGCATCGGTGCATTCGTACTCGATACATCCACCGGACGTTTGTTCGGGTACCGAGCGGATGAGCGCTTCGCGATGGCATCGGCATTTAAGATATTGTTGGCCGGCGCTGTACTCGCTCGCATCGATGCTGGCGACTTTACGCTCGACACAACATTACCGATGGCGGGTGTCGAGATTCAGCCGCATTCCCCAGTGACTGGAAAACTCGATAAAGAAGCGCACATATCGATTGCATCGCTTTGCCAAGCCGCTGTCGAGACAAGCGACAACACGGCAACCAACATGTTACTCGATCTGCTCGGCGGGCCGGGTGCATTCACTGCAGACATGCGGAGGCTGGGCGATGCGGTCACTCGCATCGATCGACGGGAGCTAGCACTCAACAGCAACATACCAGGCGACCCACGCGATACCAGTACACCGGCCGCCATGGCGACGAGCTTAGCGGCGTTCCTGCAGCCCGGCACTCTGTCCACAGTGCACCGACACCAATTGATCAGTTGGTTGCAAGGCTCGGTGACCGGCAAAGCACGGCTGCGCGCGGGCTTACCGAAGGATTGGCAGGTCGGCGATAAAACCGGTACCGGGCGTAATGGGGCCGTAAACGATGTCGCCGTTGCTTGGCCGAGCGATGAGTCGCCGTTGATCGTCGTTGTCTTAATGGACGGCGGCAAGGCGGATGTTGCGGCCCATAATGCAGCCCATGCGGCCATCGGCGGTGCCGTCACCGCTTGGATGACGCAGCTAGAGGGCGAGCAACAGCTCAGTGACTCGGTCGGGGTCGATCAACATGCCGAGGCGCTGCGTCGGTAGATCAACCCAATCCCAACCAGCCGTTTTGGCCGGTCCGAACATTGCGGCACTGGTTTGCCGATACTCTTGCCCAACGCAGTGCACATACGCGCGCGGCAGGCCCTTCCAGCCACCGTTTGCGAACGATACCGCATCGGTCCATTGCTTCGCGGGGTGGTAGGTCAGTCGCTGGCGTACCGATGCTGCGAGCGCAGGATACTGATCCGGCTCGATCAACATCCGCAACGGGTACTCGGCGAAGAAGTCCATCAGGTAGCCGTCGATAAAGCGGCTTTGGCGTTGCTGCCACCAGTCGGGCCAAGCACCGTCGTCATCACGCATGACCCACGCGGGCCGGTCTGGTGTTGGTATGAACGCGTCGAAAAAAACGACGCGTCGAATCCGCTCGCGTAATGCATCGCAAACACCGGTGGCCGTTATGCCGCCGAACGAATGTGCCACCAATGTGACATCGTCGAGGCCTTCGTAGTCGATGACCCGTACAACATCGTTGATATGCGTTTCAAGACCGACATCTGGCGTTACCAGATGAGCGCGCTCACCGACGCCTGTACACGTAACGGCGAAAGCGCGATGCCCAGCACGGATTAATCGATTCGCGACCGGCGTCCAAACCCAACCGCCATGCCAAGTCCCGGGAATCAGTACATAGTCACGGCTCGGAGACGCGGCGGCTGTAAGCCGGTTGGTCGCCGCCAGGCCGAGCGACGCGGCGAGGCAGTCGCGACGAGTTAGCACAGGCGCACACCGGGGTTGGTGCGCCGCCGCGGACTACGCATCGAACAGGGCCGCAAACCGAGATTTGATCGTGGCAATGTCGAGCTCGTCGCGCTGCTCGGACAAAAACCACTCATAGCCACTCGGGCAACGAACTAAGGCTTGACGTGCCCCATGAAATTGATCCTCGGGCGTGCGCAGCACCTCAGCACCCGCTCGCTTGGCCTTGTCAGTCGCCGTATCGCAATCAGCAACCGGCACAACGAATCGAGCCGATGACCCTGCCGCCGCAGCCGCGCCGGTTTCCGCGAGCATCAATGTCGCACCGAACATCGACAGCTCCGCATGCATCACCGATTGGTCTGGACCGACTAAACGATACTGTTCTTCGGCCGCAAATGCTGCAACGTAGAACGCTATTGCTGAGTCTGCGTCAGTAACACCAAGATAAATCATTGGACCTGCGCCCATCGCCGAACCCTCTGTCTGCAATCGCTGCCAGTAGCAACTGCGATCATCTGCTGCGCGCGTGATCAAACGACAGTACGGCGTTATGCTGTGGGAATCCAGAGAAAGGTGCAGCAATGGTCAATGCATGGCGAACGGTATCGATCGGTGTTGCCGACTTCGACGCCGTCAAACGGTTGTGGCTCGAACAAATGGCCTTCGAATTGCTGGCCGAGCGGCATGGTGCGGACGCACACCTGGGTGCGCTATGGAACATCCCGCCCGAGATGATCGCTCACCAGTGGCTTATTGGCTGTGCCGGTATCGATGCCGGTCGAATGCATCTGGTGCAATTCGCGAGTGACGTACCCGCAGTTAGAGACGGCGCGGCTGCGTTCGACTTGTGCCCAAAGAATCTGGACATCTATGTCGACGACATCGCAGCTCGGGTCACCGATCTCAAAGCAGCTGGGTTTCAGTTTCGCACCGAATCGTACAGCGATGTCCACGCGCCCGATGGAACCGAGTTTCGTGAGATTCACTTGCCATCGCACGATTCGATCAACGTCGTCTTGCTAGAAGTCGTTGGCAAGTCGTTACCGTTTACTAATGCGGGCTTCGCCGGTGTCGGGCCGTTAGTCGTGACCGTTGCCGACGCCAGCGCGGAAGCCGCATTTTATGAGTCACTTGGGTTTTCGCCGCTCGCGCATAACGTGTTGTCGGGCCCGGTCATTGAACAAATGATCGGCTTACCGGCCGGTGCCAGTTTGGATATCACGATGCTCGGCGACGAAGCGCAACCATTCGGTGAAATGGAGATCATTCAATACGGTGGTACCAATGGCCGTGACCTCTACCCGGCTACACAGCCACCGGCGCGCGGCATCGTAGACATTCACCTACACGCTGATGACCCAGCCGCTCTCGCCGCGACGCTCGATTGCCCCGTTGAAACCTGTTCTGTCGGCGAGACGTTGCTGGCGGCGGGGCCAGCTTATCGGCTGCGCTCGCCCGCCGGTATGGCGGTGACCTTGTGGCCGACACACTAATCCTCGAGAAAGTTTTACATAAGCGAACGAGATCGTTGACAGGGCGATTGTGTCGTAGCACTCTCGGCGGGTGATAAAGGCACACCTTCCGAAAGGAAGGGTCGCAAAGCTACCGGTCTAAGGGGATACCTATGACAGCGGAGTTGCCCAGCAAGGCGGCAGATAGCCGCCAACTCGAGGCCTCCATTCGCGTTCTTGCCAACCACTGGTCAAACCGTGGTCGTGTCCGCGTGTCTCAGGTTCGCAGATTCGGTGCTTTGCGCCCTTCCTTGGAAGGTGTGCCGCCCCCAATGGCCGACAGGAGGCAAGCTCGAGATGCGCAACGCACAGATGATCGATTGGCGCCGAAGCGCAAAGGCGCGTAAGGAAAAAGACCACAACATCCGGCGCGGTGCCGGCGGCGAAAGAACCGCCATCATCAAGCCGAACAACATCGCGACACTTGTTGCGACACTCGGCATCGAGCAGCAGCGCTCCCAACCGATTCGTGCGCTAGGCGCTGGCAGCGCCGCCACCGCCTGTAACACTGCCGCCGGCGGCACGCTGGTCGACATGACCGAGCTCACCAAGGTCATCGAACACACCGATGACTACATTCGCGTCCAAGCGGGGATGCGAATCACCGAACTAACAGCGCTGCTCGCCACTCGTGGCCAAGAAATACCGGGTTGTCTCGACATGCCCGACCGAACGGTTGGCGGCGCAGTAACCAGTGCATCGTTCGGACCGTCCTGCGCCGCCGATGGCGCTCTATTCGCGCGTAACGTTTTGGAAATGACGGTCGTTACACCGGAAGGCAAATTGCTGCGGATCGATCAGTCCCGTAAAGAACACCTCAGTGTATTCCGTATGAGTTATGGCTTACTCGGGATCGTTGCCGAGGTCACGCTGCGGGTACGCGAACAGCGACCAATGATTCGTCGTCACAAAAAAGTCCCGATAGAGCAATTCACCAACGAGTTTGATCGGCTCATCGATTCGCCGTTGGGCCTAAAGTTCTACTTAATGCCGTTTAAAGGCTTGGTGTATACCGAGTTACGACGCTTCGATGAAACCGGTGGCAACACCAAACGACTGCCGTGGAAGCTCAAAGACTGGGGCGAGACAGCCGTACTGCCGAGTATCTGCGGCGGTATTAATTCGCTGGTACCAATATCGAGCGTTCGCTACTCGCTGATCGACCAAGTTCAGGGCGTTGGTCAAACCCTGTTCAACAATCGACTGGTTGCTGGCGGTACAGCCAGCGAGGAAACACTGGGTTCCACAAGCAACCGGCTACCGCGACCGACATTGAAATACTCGACGTGGTGTTTCCCGGCAGCCGACTTCGGCATCGTTGTGCAGGCTTACCAAGCCTTCTGCCGAGACTATTATCGCGAGAATAAATTCCGCTGCGATATGCCCAGTGTCGGTTTCCGCTTAGCCGTCGATCGCTCTGCGCTGCTAAGCCCCTCGTTTGAAGAGCCGATGATCGCGCTGCGCGCGACCAGTACGCCGCATGCGAGTTGGGAGGACTTTGCGCTAGAGTATTCAACGTTCGCGCGCCAATGGGGCGGTGTCCCAATTTTCAACCAAAGCGTTAATGTCGAGATGGACTATGCAGCAGAAGCGTATGGATCACGCCTCGAGTTTTTCCGGCGAACCCGCCGACAACTCGATCCGGATAACCGCTTACTAAATCCCTTTCTCGCACAATATTTCTGTTAAACAAAAAAGCCGGGGTGTCACCACCCCGGCTTTTTGTCGTGCGTAAACGCTTGCCTCGCTTAGAAGTCCCACTGCAACTCCAAGCCGACACGGCGACCCCGCATCAGCGGTGCGAATGTGCCGCCGAGCGGTACCGGACCAAGCAGGGGCGGTAGCTGTGTATCGTTGCCGTGCTGTACTTCGTTCGACAGGTTGTTGCCGTACAACGTCAAACGCGCACCGGCTTCGATGAAGTCGAAGCTGATGCTTGCATCGATACGGTTTTGCTCGTTTAGGAAACCGCGGTTGTCATCAGTGTAGGCGGCCTCATCGCGATAGGCGTAGTTCGTGTTAAATACCACCTCGCCGAAATTGGTCGGCACGAAGTACGAGATGCCGGCGTTCAACGTCAGCGGCGCCAACCGCGGAATATCGAGCGACTCGTCTGCGCCGTCGATGTTGCCATCGCCATTCAGATCAAACAAAACGTTTGAGTAGTCACTGTCTACGTAACCGATCGCCCCATTAAAGACGAAGTTATCGGTAAGCGACACCGTGAGGTCGAGCTCGACGCCCCAAATGTCAGCATCGGCTGTGTTGCGAATGACCTGTACGACACCGGCGAATGGATCAGCGAGGTTGATTTCGCGCTGCAAATCAGACATCTGATTGAAGAAGACAGCACCGTTGAAACGTGCATTGCCCGGCTCGGATTTAAAGCCAATCTCGAACGAATCGATCTGCTCGTCTTCAAACGGGCCAGGCCCCAGGTTAACCGTGTCGATCGCCGTGTTGCGGAAGTTGTAACCGCCAGCGCGGAAAGCACGCGCCCAGTGACCGTAGAAACGTAGCGACTCGTTAGCCTCGTACGTTAGACCGATTTTTGGCGACAGATTGTCGGTTGAGAACTGATCAACAAAATCGAATGGGCATCGAGCTGTCGAGCGGTTGTCGTTTTGGGCGACGACGCACTGCGAGTTTACGTTCCGGACCAACGAAGCGATCCAAACGTCTTTGTCTTCTTCCGTGTACCGAATACCCAAGTTGACGCCCCAACGATCGCCAAGGAGAAAATCGCCTTGGACAAACAGACCGACGGTTTTATGGTCCTGCACGCCGCCGCCATCCTGCGTAAGCGCACCACCGAGCAACCGCCGTCCTTCGCCGTAGTTGATGTTCTGCTCGAAGAAAAATGCACCGGTCGTGAAGTTCAGTGCGCCGTCTAAGAAGGTACCGTTGTAACGCAACTCATTGGAGACCTGATCCTGCACAATCGAGGCATCAGCGTGGAACAAAAACGCCGGCGTTGAATCGATATCGCTGGTCGTCAGCTGCTCGAATTCACGCCAACCGAATATGTTGGTAATCGTGCCGTCACCGAATGGAACACCGATGTTTGCCTCGACGATGAACTGATTCCATTCCGAATCGTTTGAGCCGCGCTCGTCGATCGCAAAGTCGAACGAGTCGCGGTCGAAGTTAACGATCTGGCCATCGATGCCATCACCATTGGTGTGTGACTGGCCGGCTGGGCCCTGGCCCTCGGTATCGCCGGTTTCGTATTTTAGGATGAGCTCCAAAATGTCGTTCGGCGTGAACTTCAATGCACCACGAACGACAGTTGTCTGATTCTCGCCGAACGGCTGGCCGTCGAGTCCGTTTTCGAACCAGCCATCGTCTTCGTTTTGGTAGACGGCGAGCTTGCCGCTTAAGACATCTTCGATCATCGGTCCAGACAACACCGCTTGCGCGTAGAAATTCGCACCCGTACCGCGTGCACCGGACTCTGCCGCGACCTTACCTTGAAAAACGAACTCATCAGTGGGGTCGGCTGTGTTGATCAGAATCGCACCACCGGTCACGTTACGACCGAACAACACGCCTTGCGGGCCACGTAGCGCCTCGACCGACTCCAGGTCGAACGTGTCGGTGATGACGCCTTGGTTAATCCCAAGATAAATCCCGTCGACGAATACGCCTACGGCGGGATCGATCGACGGGATCGACGAATTGACGCCGAGGCCACGGATCGCGAAGTTCGCCGAACCCGGTGCGGTGCCGATGTCGTCCAGCGAAATATTCGGCATCTTGAAACTAAGATCGCCGACGTTGCGAACCTGGAAGGCGTCGAGCTGATCCGTACCGAAAGCCGTGATGGCAACCGGGGCACTTTGAGCGTCGACACCGCCGGCTTTTTTCGTTGCCGTAACAACGACAACGTCGAGGATGCCTTGGGCACCCGATGTCGGCTCGTCATCGGACTGCGCGGTTGCAACTGAGACACCGGCGACTGACAACGCAGCCGTCGACAACGTAGCAAGAAAGACCGACCGTGCGGTCCGAGGAATGTTCATTCTGTAACCCCCCCAGGTCACGCTAGCAAGCGAAACAATAAACCTAAGACCGAGAGTTTAAAGCATCGGCCACCGAAACCGGTACTGTTCCGAGCGACTTATTTGTCAGTGCTAATCCACAACCCCGCCGACTGTAACGGCTGCGATCCGGGTTTTTGACTCACCCAGACGGCGATCGCCTGCCGGCTTGCACCATAACGGGGCTTAGCCAGCGTCGTCGTTGCCGACCATTGGTCATCCATCTTCGTTAGTGGGAAGGTGTCGAGATCGGTCACGACGAAGTCATGGCGAAGTTTACGACCGCGGTTCTCGCCCGCTTTCACCGCCGTCTCAAGGCCAAAGCCGAGCTGCGCCACAGTCGCGACCAAACTCGAGTTACCCGGCGCAAGTGGCTCAAATCGTAACGCGACGACAGCTCCCTCATGGGTAACCGACAAGCGGCCTCCCGCGGTGGATGTAGGAAAATCGGTCAAATCACCGCCAAAAAACTGCCGCCACTCCGTGCCATTGTAGAAGAACCCTGGCGTGTAAACGGTCCGTGCCCGGCCCTCGCGAACGTGATTGCGTTGCCGCGCACTAAAGTCGGCTGAGGCGAAACGGTCTTGCCAACCGAGATAATCCCAGTAGTCGACGTGGAACGCCACGGGCACCAGTGTTTCGAAGACCGCCGGGTCACCTACCAAGGTCGAGAAATACCGGTCGGCCGGCGGGCAGCTGTTGCAACCCTCGGACGTGTAAAGTTCAAGCAGGCCAACTTGCGCCGGCCCGACTACAACCTGGTCGGGCTCTGATTGCGCTTGGCTGCTGAGTGCCAAAACGATGAAGAGCCAGGTTAACCCTTGGACAACAGAAACACGCGCTTGTTTGTTCATGCCGATACAGACCGGCAAGCAGGGTGATTTATTACGCCGTCGGCTTTTGCTCAGGTTCGAGTGGCTTTAGGCGGAACTGGTAGCGGCGACATGCTTTGTCGAATGCCGTGTCGAGACTCTCCGGCTCGAAAGTCGATGACTTTATCGCGCGCAAGGCGCTGCGATTAAAAACCCGGTGAGTGCTTCGTGAGACATAGGGGCGATAGACACGGCCGTTTGACAGAATTCTAAAACACACCTCGACCTCGCCTTCGATCCGGTCTCGAAACGCACGTTTTGGATACTCAGGCGAGATGATAAGCGTCGGCTTCGGCACACCGGCCGGCGCAGCGATAACGGCTGAGCCACAGAAAATGGCTAGGCCGATGAATGCAACTAAGCGCATCAACTACCCGTCGGTCATCGGCGAATCGTCAATGATGATTAACGGCTCAACCGGATTCGCCAAGCGCTCGTAGATCTCGCGCGTTTGTTTGAGCTTTATCGATTGCGGCGCAAGCACCGTAGCCGAATCCAGATCCGCTTTCGCCCGCGGTAGATCGTCCATCCCGAGATAGGCAAGCGCACGGTTGTTAAGCGCGCGCCAAAACCGCGGCTTCATCTCGAGTGCCCGGTCGCAGTAGGTCAACGCGGTGTAGGGCTCCTTGAGCAACACGTACGCAGCGCAAATATTGGACAGCCCTATGACGAACTCGCGGTCGGTGCGAGCCCGCTTCAACCCTTTCTGAAGTAACGGCAATGCCTTTTCCGGGTCACCGTCGCGAAGCAAGGCCAAGCCCTCGGCGGCGAAAAAATTCTCCGGGCCAATGACCGTTTTGATCTCGGTGGCGTCGTGTACGCGGCCCTCCGCTGAACGCGAGTCAGCCAGCGCGTTCGGCGCCGCTAGGAGTAGCGTCAGGGCTGCGAACGCCCTGGACAGCCCCCGTATGCTGTCGGTCGTTGTTGGCATGACACCTCGAACCTACTCCCGTCCGTTTGCAAGCGCAAGGACCGCTATCGCACCGCGGTTTCGCGGGCGGCCTAGCGCTGCCAGGGCTTTGGTAACTCGACCAAGTCGTTCGCTTCTTTTTCCGTAATTTCGCTGACTTTTAAGTACCAATTGGCAAAACTGGCGCTAACGCGAAAACGCAGCCGGCCACTTTCAAGAAACAGCTTCTTGCCGCTGCCAGTCTTTTTGAGTTTCATAACACGCGATTTCGAATGACCGGTCATCGCATCGACTATCCATAATTCGAACCGGGTCGCGTCGGGGAATTCTGAGCCGATTCGCCAATCCAAGATCCACGGGGCGGATACTTCGAATTCGAGCGTTGTCATGTCTCGATTACCGCTGAACTCACGAACGATCTCCGCGGCGTTCGCCGGCAGTGCGCTTAGCGTTGCGACAAGCGCCGTCGTTAGCCAAAGTCTACGTTTAGTCATCGAGCAACCCCTCCAGAGCGGATGTCGGCGCAAGTCCTGCAAAACGCCGCGCCGCGAACAATGTGTTGGCAAGTAGACACGCAATCGTCATCGGGCCGACGCCGCCGGGTACCGGCGTAATGCGCGCCGCCGCTTGCGACGCGCTGTCAAAATCTACATCGCCGACCAGGCGCGACTTACCGTCAGCCAACGCTAAACGATTAATGCCGACGTCGATAACAACGGCGCCGGGTTTAATCCAGTCGCCTTTGATCATTTGCGGCCGGCCAACAGCGGCGACCAATACATCGGCTTGTCGGCAAACGCTCGGCAAGTCATCGGTCTTCGAGTGCGCGGTTGTTACGGTACAACTCTCGCGTAACAGCAACGCACCCATTGGCTTACCGACGATGTTAGACCGCCCAACGACGACGGCGTTCAAGCCAGCGAGGCTCGACACGGCCTCGCGCAACATCAGCCAACAGCCGAGCGGCGTGCACGGAACGAAGCCGGGTTGCCCCAACGCTAAGCGACCGACATTGAGGGTATGAAAACCGTCAACGTCTTTGTCCGGGTCAATCCGATCGATCACGGCGGCGGCGTCGATATGCGCCGGCAGCGGCAATTGCACCAAGATTCCATGGACGTTCGCATCGGCGTTTAGCGCATCGATGAGCTCGAGCAACACGGCCGGGTCCACCGCTGCCGGTAGACGGTGGGTAAACGACTCGAAGCCAGCTTCACGCGCCTGCTTACCCTTATTGCGCACATAGACTTGGCTGGCCGGGTCTTCGCCGACGATAACGACGGCCAGCCCCGGCGCGACGCCGCTTTGCGTTGCTAGCTCGACCGTCATGTCGCGTATGCGGGCGCGCAAATCGGCAGCGCGCGCCTTGCCGTCGATCAATTCCACGACGTGCCCCTTCTTTATGAAGCGGGCAAGCCTAAAGCAAAGCAATGGCGCTCGCCATCGCTGTTCCGCTACAACAGGCCGTGTTCTAGGGCTTTCAGGACTGCACGCGTTCGATCGCGAACGCCGAGTTTGCTCAGAATGCTGGACACGTGGTTTTTCACCGTCCCCTCGGAGTTGCTAAGTGCCGACGAGATCTCTTTGTTGCTGTAGCCGCCTGCCATCAGGCGCAGCACATCGAGCTCTTTCGGCGACAGTGTTTCAAGCGGTGCAGGCTGGGCCGTCGCATCGACCGACAACGCATCGATCAGGCGCGTCGTGATCGCCGGCTGCAACATTGTGCCGCCGCGCGCGACTGAATCGATCGCCGCGACGAGATTTTCCAAGGTAACGTCTTTTAAAAGGTAGCCACGCGCGCCGGCCCGAACGCTATCGAGCAGATGCTCGTGGTCATCGAATGTTGTCAACATAATGACCGGTGTCGTTAGCCCGGCGTCGACGAGCGCCCTTACAGCATCAATCCCGGTAAGCCGTGGCATCCGAATGTCCATGAGCACGACGTCTGGCGAATGCGCCTGGACGAGATCGACAGCCTGATCGCCATCGTTACCCTCGGCAACAACATCGACCGCCGCCGACAGCGCGAGCAAACCGCAAATACCCTGCCGAACCAGGGTTTGGTCATCGATAACGACGACCCGCCAACGCTGCGCAGTCACGCCGGAATCGGTACTCGGACCGTCAGCCCGAATGATGATTCGCTCGGCTCGATCTCAAGCGACCCCGACAACGGCACCAGTCGCTCACGCATACCGGTTAGGCCATTCCCGAACGCACTCGACCCACGGACACCACCGTCATCGACAATGGCGAGTTCAATTTCTCCAGCATGGCGACGCAGGCGAATCGTCGTGTTACGGGCATCGGAGTGGCGCAAGGTATTGGTCAGCGCCTCTTGAACGCAACGCAACAGAGGCTCTGCCACGGCAACGTCATCGATCACGACGTCCGCTTCAAGATCGAGCGTGATATTAAGCCGCGGGATACGATCGATCATCAACCGCAATGCCTCGCGAAAATCGACCGGCTCCGACTCTCGCAACGCGCCAACCGCTGCACGAACGTCTGCCAGTAACAGCTTGGCCAATGCGTGTGACTGCTGGATTCGATCCTGAGCCTCGCCGTCGCTCAAGCGATCGGCGATCTGCAAGTGAATCGTCAGCGCCGTCAAATGGTGGCCGACAAGATCGTGCAGATCGCGGGCGATCCGTGTGCGCTCCGATTGCCGGACGGCCTCCGACAGTAAGTGCTGTGTCGCAGCTAATTCTCGATTGAGACGTTCGGCTTTGCGCTGCGCAGCCTGTGCGCGTTCGGTGGTGCGCGCGGACATCAGCGCAAAAAGATGAAAAGTGGCGTACAACAGCACGGAGTAAATCGCCCAGTCGTCGTTCCAACGCCACGTATCGATGGCAAACCAGACGCCGGCGATGGCGACCAGGAGCACGTATCCCATGCGGTCCGACACAAAGACGGCGGCCACAGCAATCCAGACGATCGTGTAGATCGGCAAGAAACTGAAAGGGAAAACCAACCCAAGGGTGAATGCCGACGCCAGTGAACCGGCCAAACCGATAAACGCCATACGGCCGCTGCGGTGGCGTCGCTCGGCCGCAACGGCCATGGCGCCAAAGCCGCCGTAGGTCAATGCGAGTCCGAGTGCCAGCCACCACAGTCCTTGATAGGTGCTTGAGCGGACGGCAAAGAGCAGCAGCAAACCGCTGATAGTCAGCCACGTGACAATACCGGCGATCTGCAGCAAGCGTGGCTGTTCGTGTATGTCCATAGCGCCATTATCGATGCGACGGAAGCGCTTCGCTATAGGCCATAAGTCATGGTCGATCCCTATGACGACCCGCACTGTCGCAGCGTTGCTAGGTCACCTAGCGTGTCCAGATCTAGCACTGGCCGGGGATTCCCATGCACGACCTACACGCGTGGCTGCGCACCGCTCACATCGCCATCGGCTCGATCGCGCTTGTGTTGTTCTGGCTGCCCACCGTGGCACGCAAAGGCGGTGCTCGACACCGTCGTTTTGGCCGCTGGTACGCAAACGCCATGCTGCTTGTCGCGATGAGCGCTATCGGCTTATCGATACTGACGTTGATCGACCCGATCGGGATTCGCTACCCAGACGGCATTCCGGCCGCGCGGTCGCCAACGAGCGTTGCTGCGGCCTCTCGCCGCGGCGCCTGGTTTCTGCTGATGCTCGGGCTGTTGGTGCTTGCCAGCGTCCAACATGGGCGCCGAGTTCTTACCGCTGGCGCCAACCGTACGCAGCTGCGCCAGCCGCCGCATTTGCTATTGGTGGCTAGCCCTGGCGTTTGCGGGCTGTGGGTGATCGGCGTTGGCCTGCAGGCACAGTCGCCGCTGTTGATCGTGTTCTCATTGTTGTCCATTTGGGTGTCGGCCAACATGCTGTGGTACGCGTTCAAGCCCACGCTAAGCCCGCGCGAGTGGTGGATCGAGCACCTGACGAGCCTCATCGGCAGCGGAATTGGCGCCTACACGGCGTTTTTCGCGTTCGGTGGCACGCAGTTGTTTCGCGACGTGTTGACCGGACAATGGATGATCGTGCCGTGGGTATTGCCGTCGATTATCGGCAGCATCGCGTCGGCACAGCTCGCACGGCGATATCGTCAGCGACTGCGAGCAAGCACGACCGCTTGAGCGCCATTCGATGCTAGTCTTGACCGAGAGACGTTCTTGCTTTTTCGACCATGCTAGCAATCACAATCACGATAGCCGTCGCTCTGGGCGCAGGCTATGTCGGCGCGTACTTCTATCTCCGGCCGCGCGAGCATATCGAGAGCAGTAGCGACGGCGCCTGGCACAACGGCGGTGACGGGCAAACGCCCGAGAACGCCACAGCGTCGCGTTTACTGAGTGACTTACAACGCCGCATCCTCGCCGCCCCCGTACACAGGCAACTCGACATTGCCCGTCAATTGGTCGATGAGGGAATCGAGGGCACACCGAGCTACGCCGATCTTGGCGTTACGGTACAAGCGGTTGACGGCGAATCGTTCGACGCTGTTTGGGTGAGCGCCGAGTCGTCTCGACCCACGGCGCGTCTGCTGTACCTGCACGGAGGGGCGTATGCACTTGGCAGCGTACAAAGCCATCGCTTGTTGATTGCCGCGCTCGCCAAACAAGCTGGCGTCGCGGTGCTCGCCCTCAACTACCGCC